>NC_020059.1:1713750-2021500 GCF_000330885.1 Rhizobium tropici CIAT 899 | reverse complement strand
AAAGGCTCCGGCAACGCGGGCCTCTGCACCGGAGACGCTGTCGAGAAGTGCGTTGGCGCGTTCCTCCAGGGCGCTTTCGAAGCGGTTCTGGTTTTCTGCAAGCGAGATTGCGAAGGCCATGCTCTTGTCGTCGAGCGTGTTGGTCAGCGCCTCGTGACCGCTGGTGACGGTATGGGCAATGGCCTTGGCGCTGTGGGAAAGAGTGTCTTCCAGCTTCGCATGGCCCTCCGAAAGGGCGATGGCAAGCGCCATCGTCCTGTCGTCCAGGCTGTTGACGATCTTGTCGTGGGTGCCGGCGACAGTATCGGAGAGGGCGTCGAGACGGCTGGATACCGCATCCTCGAGGCGTGACTGGGTGTCTGAGAGCGAAATGGCGAGAGCCATCGCCTTGTCGTCCAGTGCATCGGCCAGCGCATTGTGGTTGCTGGTGAATGCATTCGTGATCGCCTCGGCGCGATTGGCAAGCGTCGCTTCGAGACGTGACTGGCCGGAGGTCAGCGCATCGGAAAGCGCCCGTGTCTTGCCGTCGAGCGTGTCGGCAACGCGATCGGCATGGCCGGAGACGGTATCTTCGAGGCGGGCCTGGGCTTCCGACAATGCGATGGCGAGCGCCATAGCTCTGTCGTCCAGTGCTTCGGCCAAGGCATTATGATTGCCTGCAAATGCCTTGATGATGGCCTCGGCGCGGTTCGCGAGAGTTTCTTCAAGACGAGTCTGTCCGGAGGTCAGCGCGGCGGCGAGGGCGCTGGCCTTGCCTTCGAACGTGTCAGCGACACGGTCTGCGTGACCGGAGACGGTTTCCTCCAGCCGAGCCTGGTTCTCGGAAAGTGCGATGGCGAGCGCCATCGTCCTGTCGTCGAGGGCATTGGTGACGCTTTCGGCGTGACCCGAGACCGTGCTTTCGAGACGAGCCTGCCCCTCGGCCAGCGCGCGCGCAAGTTCCGTCGTCTTGGCGTCCAGCGTGCCGGCAACGTGTTCCGCATGGCCGGAAACCGTGTCTTCCAGGCGGGATTGGCTTTCGGAAAGCGCGATAGCAAGTGCCATCGTCTTGTCGTCGAGCGTGTCAGCCAGCTTGCTGTGGGTATCGGCCAAGACGCCAGTGATCGCGTCGGTACGGCTCGCAAGCGTGTTTTCGAGGCGCAGCTGGCTTTCGGCCAGCGAAATGGTCAGCATCGAGGTACGCTCATCCAGGGCGGCGGTCAGATGTTCGTGAGAGCCGCTGACGGCGCTGGCAATTGCTTCCGAACGCTCGGCAAGCGTCTGCTCGAAACGGGACTGGTTATCGGCCAGCGCGCCGAACAAGGCGTTGCTACGGGCCGCCATGACGGCATCGACCCGTTCATGGGCAGAGCTCAAAGCCTGCGTGATCTCGTTGGTGCGAGCAGAGAGGGTGTTGTTGATGTCGTTGGCACGGCCGGTGAAGGCCGAGGTGAGTTCTTCCGTGCCGCTTTGCAGCGCGGCGGAGACATCGCGCGTGATACCCTGCACGGCGGATGTGAAGGCACCGGCATGCGAGGCGAGCGTGGTGTTGAGTTCGCTCGTGCCCGAGGTCAGGGCGGAAGAAATGCCTGTCGTGGCGTTCTGCAGCGCCGAGGTGATCTCGTTCGCCTTGGAGCCGATCGCGCTTTCCAATACTTCCTGGCCCGTTGCCAGCGTCGTTGCGAGAGCGAAGGACTGGTCGGTAAGATGCGAACCCAGGCGCTCGATGCTGGAGGTCAGGATGCCCTCCAGCGCGTCCGAATTGCTGCCGAGCGACTGATTGATGCGGGTAAGGCTTTCCGAGAGCTTGGTGTCCAGGGAGCCGGCGCGCTTGTCGAAGGCGGAGGTGAACTCCGACACGCGGTCATCGAAGGTCGTCGAAAGCTGCGCGATCGTCGACTGGAAGCGTTCTTCGAAGAAGCCAGAGCGCAGGTCGAGATCCATGATGGTGTCATCGGCTGTCGACTGCAGGCTTTGACGGAAGCTCGCGCCTTTTTCGTCGAGTGCCGTGTTGAGGCGGGACAGAACATTGTCCAGCGTGCTCGTGATGGACCGCTCGCCGCCGCTGAGGCTTTCGCTGATCTCCTTCGTGCGGGCAACCAGCGTTTCATTGAGCTGGCGTGCACGTTCGTTCAATGCGGAATTCAGTTTTTCGGTGTTTGCATCGAGCGTCGAGGCGCGCGTTTCGAACTGGCCAAGCAGGTCCTTGCCGCGGTCGGCAAGAGTCGACGACAGAGATTCCAGGCGGGTATCGAATTCATGGCTGAGCGCGAGGCCCGAGGCGTTGAGGTTCTGCAGCAGGCTGTCGGTCTTGGCGGAAAGCAGGGTGCCGAGGGCCTGGACCGCGGAATCCGACTTCTCCATCAGGGCGGCTGCTCGCGTATCGATCATCGATGCGAAAGCTTCGCCAGAGGTAGAGAGGCGCACGGCGATTTCTTCGGTCGCCAGCGACAGGTCTTCCTTGATCTGATCGTGCACGCCTGAGATCGAGGAGCGGATACGCTCGGCGTGATTGACGATGGCGTCACGTTCTGCGCCGAGTTCGTGGACCAAGCCGCGGACGCGCAATTCGTTGTCTGCGTAGCTGCGCTCCAGTGCATTGACCTCGGAATGGACGAGGGTTTCGAGTTCCGTCGCGCGTGCAATGGTGCGCTCGATGCCTTCGTTCATCGCCGAGACTTCACGGCGAACGGCCTGACCGACCGTCATGATGCGCTCGGAAGCGATGGTTTCCGGCTCGACGAGACGTAGCGCGACCTCTGCCATGGAGCGCGCTGCATTGCGCATGTCGTGCGCACGCGAGATCATCGTGCCGAAAGCATAGAAGAGCAGCACCGGAACGATAATGCCGACGATGCAGGCGATGACGCCCGGAAGGGCGGCAAGATCCGCGATGGAATGAATGTTCCGGATCTGGGTGCCATAGAGCATGAACGCGAGGCCTGCGCCGCCGATGATCCAGAGCAGCGAGAAGATCGTGGCGTTTCGCACCGCACGGCTCTGCGAGGCTCCGTCGAGCGCTCTCAATATGCTTGCGGAACTTGCCCTGTTGCCGTCATTGGCGGCAGCGAGGTTCGGATTCTTCGGCGCCTCGGCAGGGCGGGGCGAAGTGGCAGGGGCTGCGGTGCTGCGCGCTCCGCCGTTCTTGCGGGCGGCATCATCCCTGGTCTGCTTTATCGGCTGTTTCGGCGGCTCAGACACATTTTGCTCCGGGATATCGGGCGTAGTTCCGCTGCGAGACTCCAAGCTCTCGTCACTGAAATCGATCTGCAAAGCTTCGTCCAATGCCTGAAAGGCCTTGTCCTCGACCGACTCGATGTACTTTTTGTTCGCCATGCGGTTACGCCTCGTTACAACTCACTCGGGCTTGCCGTGCCTTTTCCGGTAATTCCGCCGCGTCCGGAAAAGACGAACCTTGCCTCCCGTAGGTCTTCCGCCTTCGATCAACACCGAGCTTGGATTTCCCATTACATTCAGAGTGGATAACTGGTTTTTCAAACGGATGTTATGAAAACATTACCATCATCCACTTCCGGGGCAAAGGCATGTGCCATCCACCCAATTTACCAGTATCGTAGTGACACATTCCCCCAGTCATGACAATTAATTCCACCTTAAAGCCAGTGGATCATTAAGGGGCCATTAACCCTGTTTGGCTGTTCAATGCGATGAAAACCCAAGATTTTGAGCATGTTTAACGCACGTTAACCATGTCCCGAGTTTTCAGCCCTCAATGTGCCAAAATTTAACTCGATGGCCATGTCCGGGCCGCAACTATGCGGCAGGTCTATAAAACAGTCATAGATAAATGACGGGAGCATTGGCACATGGCAGCTTTGAACATCGCATTTGAATCTCCTGATAATTCGCGGGGCGCGGCTCCGTCGCGGGAGCGGGCGATCGATCTTGTCCATCTCGGAAAGCAGACGATGGGTGACAAGGCACTGGAAGTCGAGGTGCTGCAGATGTTCGCAAGGCAGGCTCGTTCCTGCCTGCAGGAGATTGGCAGCGGCGATTTGAAACGCATGGAAGCTGCATCGCATAAGCTGAAGGGGGCTGCCAGCTCCATTGGCGCCTTTCGCGTGGCGGATGCTGCCGGAGCGCTCGAAAGCAACGTCGGTGACGCCGCTCGTATGGCGGTGGTTACAGCCAGCGTTATCGAGGCCGAGAACTTCATTTTGAAGCTCTCGCGCTAGGCCGAACGTTCGAACGGCAAATCTCATGCATTTTTGCGCCGCCAGACGGGATAATCCGTTTCGGCGGCGCAAATGTTGACTGCTCCAGCGAATTGTTGGAAGTAAAATTCCGATCGTCCTTCATTCAAGCAATTCGGAATTCACCCACATGACCAAATTGACCATCGTCGCCTTCGACGGCACGCGCTTTGACCTCAATGTCGACGAGGGCTCCACCGTGATGGAAAATGCAGTGCGCAACTCCGTTCCGGGTATTGAAGCGGAATGCGGCGGCGCCTGTGCCTGTGCCACCTGTCATGTCTATGTCGATGAGGAATGGACCGAAAAGGTCGGCGGCCCGGAAGCCATGGAAGAAGACATGCTCGATTTTGCATTCGACGTCCGCCCGAACTCGCGGCTTTCGTGTCAGATCAAGATGAAGAGCGCGCTTGACGGGCTTGTGGTGCATGTGCCGGAGCGCCAGGCCTGAGGCAGCGCTCCAACGCGCCTTGCGCGATTCCTCGGCCAGATCTCCTGTAGACGCTCATCACGCAAAAAGATGCCCCGCTCAGCTGGTTCAGCGAGCGAGGCAAGGCGGGCGCATCACCACAGGCAAGGGAGGAAACACCTGCGGCTTCAGGACGCGCCAGGAGAACACTTAGCGCATGCTTTGAAAAACAAACCCCGACTGCGCCGAAGAGCGAATAGACCCGCCGACGCAGGCACTCGAAATCGATCCTTATGAGGCAATCGCCCGGCCTTTTTCGAATCAACCAGTGCGTTTGTCTCTGTAATTGATAGGAAAAACCTATTTCAGATTTTCGTAAAGTTCAAAGAGCAGCGAGATCGCACGATTCACAGGATATAGTGACCTATTTCCCACAGCCGTCGTCACTCGATCGCTTTTTGCGCTGAGAGCAGCTCTTCGGACTACTGCGAATTGCCTTGTCGGCTGCGATAGTAGAGCAGCCTCTGCATGCGGCTCGAAAAATTGAGCGCTTCTATGCGGTCGAAGCGCGCCTGATCGGCGTCGTGCCGTTCGGTTTCGCGCGATGTCACCGCGTTTGCCCGTTCCTGCAGCGTATCGCAATTGCTGGCGGATGGCAGAGCCAGGATCTGCTTTTCCATTTGCCGCGCATGCTGGCGGGCGATTTCGACATGCCGATCTTCGTGGCGCCGAATATCGCCGGCCAAGGTATCCCAGATCACGGAAAGCTGCTTGCTGGCGCCCCGCCGGTCTCGCCAGCGCGGCAGGATGATTTCCGTATTGACCGTTACCTTGACGCTGGAGATATGGCAGCGGCCGTTTGATTCGCTGTAGGTCGCACTACCACCGAAGCGGATCTTCGTTGCGCCGGGATGGTGGCTGCTTGAGCCTATCGCCAATGGCCCGCGCTGATTCAAGGCTGCATCGAGCTCGTCGGCGGTGCTTCCCTTGATGTCGAAATAGGAAATTGACTTGCGGGCGATAACTTCCGCACCGGCCACACCGGGTATGCAGACCGCGAGCAGCAATGCACACGAAAGACTGAACTTATGGGACGCAAGCGGCATTCGTGTCGCTACCATGTTGAACTTCTGTAAACCTTGCGGCATAGCCACTGTGAGCGCAATATCAAGCGCAAGGTTTTTTCTTTTTCAATGGGATGGACAGTTCGTGACGGAGCTTCACAGCCAAAGCTGGCATGTCGCGCATGGCCGCAGCATCGATGTCGGCGGGCAGAGCGTCATCATGGCTATCGTCAATGTAACGCCGGATTCCTTTTCCGACGGCGGTCATTATGAGGCCGTCGATGCGGCCGTTGCCCATGCGCTTGATTGCGTCGAGGAGGGGGCCGCCATCATCGATATCGGTGGCGAATCGACCAAGCCAGGTGCTGTCGCCGTCAATGCTACCGAGGAGCAGGGACGGGTACTGCCTGTTATCGAAGCCCTGCGCGGGAGGACCGATGCCCTGATTTCGGTCGATACCTATCGCGCCGATACGGCGCGGCTGGCGATCGGAGCGGGTGCCCATATCGTCAATGATGTCTTCGGCCTGCAGCGCGAGCCTGACATCGCCGCTGTGGCTGCACAAACGGGCGCCGGTCTCTGCATCATGCACACGGGCCGCAACCGGCAGAAGCTGCCTGATGTCATCGATGACCAGCTTTTCTTTCTCAATCGCTCGCTGGAGATCGCAGCCGCCGCAGGCGTGGACAGGCGGACGATCGTGCTCGATCCTGGTTTCGGTTTCGCCAAGGAAAATGCCGAGGAAAATCTGGAGCTCATGGCGCGTTTCAACGCTCTGCTGCGCTTCGACCTGCCGCTATTGGTCGGCACTTCGCGAAAGCGGTTCGTCGGCACGATAACGGGTCGCGAAGCCGCTGATCGCGATGTCGGCACCGCTGCAACCAGCGCGATCCTGCGATTGCAGGGAGCTGCGATATTCCGCGTACACAATGTCGCAATCAATAGGGACGCGTTGGCCATTGCGGATGCTATTCTCGCGACGCGGGCGAGACTTAAAATATGATGCTCGGATCCAGGGAGCGGCTTTCGGACGCGATCGCGCCTGTTCGAAACGGAGATACGCCATGAACGCTGTTACATACACCATTACTTTGCAGAATTGCGCCTTCTTTGCCCGGCACGGCGTCCATGACGAGGAGGAATTCCTCGGCCAGCGCTTCTTCGTCGATGCCGAACTCGATGTCGAAGCCGGCGATGCGCTGGAGCGCGATTCGATCGACGACACCGTCAATTACGGCGTCGCCTTCAGCGTCATCGAGGAAATCGTGACAGGTCGCCGGCGTTATCTGATCGAGGCGCTGGCGCTCGATGTGGCGAAGGAGCTATGCCGTCGTTTTCCGAGTATCCGCCGGGCCAAAATCACGGTACGCAAGCCCAATGCCCCGGTTCCGGGCGTTCTCGATTATGTACAGGTGAGCATTGAGCATTTTGCCTGAGGGTGCAGCCGTGCGGACGACGCTCGGTTTGGGCGGCAATCTGGATAACCCGGTCCACGCCATGGCGCTCGCCCTGCGTACGTTGGACGCGCGTGCCGATTGCCGGGTGGTTTCGGTGTCGCGGCTTTACCGCACGCCGCCCTGGGGCAAGACGGACCAATCTTTTTTCTACAATTCCTGTGCTGCCGTCGATACGACACTTTCGCCGGAAGCCCTGCTTGACGTCTGCCTCGACATAGAGCGGCAGATGAAGCGGGTGCGGATCGAGCGCTGGGGGCCACGCACGATCGATATCGACGTGCTGACCTATGGAGGTTTGGAAAAGGCCGAGCCGTTGCTCACCATTCCACATCCGCGAATGGTCGAGCGTGGTTTCGTGCTGATGCCGCTTGCTGATTTTGCCGCCGATCTCACGGTGAAGGGCCGCACGATCACCGACTGGCTGCAGGATGTTGATATCGAAGGTATCGAGGTTGCGGACGAAAGCCGTGATTGGTGGCGGACAGCCTGAACTAGGCCCCATGATATATAAAGACAAAGGCCGGCAAATTGCCGGCCTTTGTCTTTATGAATTCTCGTTCAATGCTATTGGATCGACCCGACCGCCATCTGGTCGACGTCGGCGCGCTTCAGCGTGACGCCGATAACCGGGACCATCTGATCGCCGACCTTCACCGAGATTGTGACATTCATCGACTTGTTGTCCGCAACGCGGGCGATCATAGCGCCGTTGAGCTTCTGGCGGATCAATCCGAGAACGACGGTGTTATCGTTGACCGCGCCTGAGGTCACGTCGAGACCCTTGCCGGCTGCGCCATCCAGGAACTTTCCACTGTAGGAACTGCCATTCTGTGTGATCTCGGCCGACATCGGTTGCTGGAATACGCCGACGCGGCAGGTGCCGTCGAGCTTGACGCCGGCGCTGCCGCCGTCGGATGGCTTGCCCGTGAGATTGCAGGTGAACTTGGTGCCCTTGTACTTGCCGGCGACGATTTCGCCGGGGCCGCTCCAGGTACCGGAGATTGACTGGAAGAAGGCCTTGTCGCGGGGCGCCGCGTCGGCCGACTGCACCCAGGCGCCGGTGGAGATGGCTGCGGCTGCAAGGCTGCTTACAAGAAGAAATCGACGCGAAAACATGGACATTCCCTAGCGAGGCGGAACCGTGAAACTGATTGTCACTTTTGCCGCAGAATGGTTAATGCTTGGTTTCCTGAATGCCAAAGCGCCTGATTTTCAGGTCCTCATGCAGGATTGCGGCCGCCTACGCTCGGCGTGAGGTCGCTGGCAAAATCGGCAATGCCGGGACGCTTGAGCGCCTTGAAGGGGAGCGGCCGGCAGAGGTCCATGGCGGCGATGCCGATTCTTGCGGTCATCATGCCGTTGACGACGCCTTCGCCAAGACGCGCCGACAGTTTCGACGCCAGGCCGTGGCCGATCAGTTGCTGGACGATACTGTCGCCGACTGCGATGGAGCCGGTGACGGCCAGGTGGGCGATCACATCGCGCATTAGCCTGACCATGCCGAGCGTTCCGGGTCTGCCGCCATAAAGCTCGGCCATGGCGCGGACGAGTCTCGCCGCTTCGTAGAGAACGTAGAGAATATCGACGAGGGCACGGGGACTGACGGCAGTTACCACCGATACCCGTTTCGAGGCACCGAGAATCAGCGCGCGGGCGCGGCGGTCGAGCGGGCCGAGCAGTTCGCGTTCGGCGAGGTCGATTAGTTGCGGTGCATCGATGATATCGTCTTCTGCCGCCTTCAGGGTCGCGCGGCCTCTTGCCGTGTCCGGATTGGCTTCCAAAATGGCGCAGAGTCGCTTTACCAATGCCTTGGCGCGCGCCGGCCGGATTTCGACGGCGGCGGCGTCCGCCTCTGCCTTGATGGCCTGCACAGCGGCGAGCCGCATCATTCCGGCCGTCTCGCGAATGACGATGCCAAGCACGGCCAGAATGCCGACGGCAACGACCGCAAGGGCGGTATAGCCAAGCCAATCGGCCCGGCTGAACAGGTCGCGGATGAGCTGATCCGTCCAGAGGCCGAAAGCGAGCGATACCAGAATGCCGAGCGCGCTGAGTGCTACCTTGCCGAAGGAGAATCCCTTGCGGCGCGGCTTGGCGATGGCGGCCGCATCCGAATCGGCGCCGAGGGCGGGGTTGATGAACGGATCGTCCGTGTCGGGCGTCAGCACGATATCGGTATCGAAGCTCTGCGGCTTGCGAACCGCCGGCGCAGTTGCCTCTTTTTGGGAGGTTTCCGGTTCCACCGCGAAGGCGCCGGGACGACGATTACCGTTCGGCTCGTTTTCGGTCGATTTCGTCATGCGAGACGGTCTCCGAACAGGAACTGCATGGCGCGGTCGAGGCGGATATGCGGCACCGAAAGCTTGATGCCTTCCCCGGTTTTTTCCAGCTCCGGCGGGCGGAACCGCACGACATTCACTTCCGGCAGATGGACGTTTGCCCCATTGGATTCAAGGGCTTCGAACAACCAGCGGGGATTTTCCGGGAGATCACCTGGAAAGACCGCCGTCTTGCGATTGCCGTCGAAGGTCTCGCCGGCGATGGTTTCCCCGTCCATCGGCGTGCCGACGATGACGGGAAGCGTCTGGCCGTCGCGGGTCACGGTTGCCTCGCGGGTTGCGCGCACCGAAGCGATGGCCATCACATCGATGCCGGCTCCGGCCATGCCGATGCGCTCAATGGCGCGGTCGACGAGGCGGCGCGTCAACGCTTCCAACCGATCATGACTTTCATGATGGAGATGGTCGGCCTTGGTTGCGGCGACCAGCACGCGATCGATGCGCCGGCCGAGCAACGAGGAGAGGAGGGAGTTGGTGCCCGGGCGGAAGCAGGCCAGCACATCCGTCAGCGCTCGTTCGAGATCCTGCACCGCTTCCGGGCCACGATTGATGGCCTGCAGGGCATCGACCAGAACGATTTGGCGGTCAAGCCGGGCGAAATGTTCGCGGAAGAAGGGTTTGACGACAACGGCCTTGTAGGACTCGTAGCGCCTCTCCATCATCGCCCATAGCGACCCTTTCGGCGCATTGCCCTCGGAAGGCAACTTCAGTGGCGCGAAGGTGAGGGCAGGCGAACCGTCGAGATCGCCTGGCAGAAGGAAGCGGCCGGGGGGCAATGTGGAAAGCGAACGTTCGTCGGATTTGCAGGCTTTCAGGTAGTCGGCGAAAGCCGTGGCCAGATCGCGCGCCTTCATTTCGTCGGCGGGTTCGACGATATCTGCCGCTTCCGTCATGCCAAGCCAATGACCTGACAATTCGGCACGAATGCCGGTCTCCGCCAGCGCCAGCGTCTCCTCGCTGAAGGTACGGAAATCCTTGGCGAGCAATGGCAGGTCCAGCAGCCATTCACCCGGATAATCGACGATATCGATCGAGAGGCGGCCGGGCGAGAACAGGCGGTTCCAGCCGCTGGCGCTTTGGTAATCCAGCGTGAGGCGCAGCTCGGAAATCGCCCTTGTCGAATCCGGCCAGACGCGGTCTTTCACGAGCGCGCGGATATGATCCTCATACTGAAAGCGCGGCACGGCGTCATCGGGCTGCGGTTCGAGACGAACGGCGGAGACACGGCCGGATTGCACCGGCTCGAACAACGGCAGGCGTCCGCCATTCAGCAGATTATGTACCAGCGAGGAGATGAAGACGGTCTTGCCTGAACGGGAGAGGCCCGTGACGCCCAGACGAATTGTCGGATTGACGAGGCCGGCGGCTCGATCGGCCAGATTATCGAAGGCGATGAGGGCGTCGTCGGTAAAAGAGGTCAGGCTTGGGGGCAAGGCGGGATCCCTGGATGACAGCGTGACCGTGAATATAGGGATGGAAACTTGCGCCGAAAAGATGAGCGGATATGTGTCTGCAATCAGCGGAGCGGATGTTTTTCCGGCATTCGGTAGCAAAAACCATCAGACTTGATTGAGCTTGTCCGGTAGCTTCCGACTCCATTTCTGGAGCGGAACGCTTGGAGACCAGTTTAAGATTGCGGCGTTGCGGGTAGGTGCTGTTATATGAGCCTTTACATGGCCACGTCTATGCTATGGAATGGTGGGGGCCAGAGTCGATCGAAAAAATGCTCCGATTGCAGGCAGTTACCTAGCTTCGAGCTGTCCAGATGAGGGTCGCTATGACCAAGGAACATCCGACCGGTGCGAAGCTCCCACGGATTGGCATGCTGCTCGCCGGAGATAGGTCATATCCGAGCTTCGCCGCTTTCTGCGAGGGCCTCGGCGCGCTTGGCTACGCCGAGGGCCAAACCTTCGCAATGGAGGCGCGCTTCTCGGCGGGCCAGCTTGATCGGCTCCCGGTCCTTGCGGAGGAGTTGGTGGCCACCGAAGTTGACGTCATCGCCGTGATCGGCGCGGTAACACTCCAGGCCGTACGTCGCGCGACCTCCGATATCCCTATTGTCTTTACGGTCGTGCTCGACCCCGTTTCCGCCGGCCTGGTCAGCGACGTGCAACAGCCAGGCGGAAACGTCACAGGCGTGACGAACTTCGACCCTGCGCAGGCGATGACCCAGATCAAAATCCTCAAGCAAACCCTCCCCAATCTTGCACGGCTCGCGATCCTAGGGGATGCGGGTGTGCCAGACACGCTGCCGAACCTTTATACAGCTGAGGCCGAGGCCGCAGGATTGCATCCCCAAGTAGTGCTGTTAAGGGGAGTAGAAGACATTGAGGGGGCTTTTGAGGCTTTCAGGGGCGAAGGCGCCCATGCCTTGCTGTCTCTGGAGGTGCCACGCACCAGCACTCACGGCCGGAAGATCACCGAACTGGCGGTGTCCGCGCGGCTGCCGACGATGTTCGGACGAGACTTGGCCCGCTATGAGCCGCTGTTGGCCTATGGCACGAGCCTTGCGGCTGCGGCCCGGCAAATGGCCGGAATGGTCGATCGCATCCTCAAGGGGGCGAAGCCGGGCGATATTCCCATCGAGTGCGTCACCCAGCCCGAGTTGATCGCGAATCTGACGGTCGCTAGGCGGATCGGTATCACCATTCCACCGAAAGTGCTTGCGCTTGCGGATGAGGTCATCGGATAAGTTTCAACAGAAACGACGAAACCCTTTCAAATCGGTCCTTAATTCACGCCCGGCGGTCTTTGCTACCAAGTCCCGCATTTTTCGGGGAAGCGAGACAAGCTTCTCGGTGAATATCCCTATTCGGTGACAAAGTCGAGCAGTACCCAGCCCGATGGCGTCGAGTCGACAACAGCAAGACCGGCCGTCGGAAAGCCGCGCGGAAGAGCGCTGGCCAGAGCATCGCGTCCAATCAAGGCCGCAAGCGTCAGTTCGATGACTGGGTTATGCGCGACCAGCATGACCGACTCCTGATCGGTCTGCGCAGCGATGAGTGACAGATAGACATCCGGTGAGCCGTTATAGAGTTCGTCGACAAAGCGGAATTCCGTCGACGGCGTGACGACGCGGCGTATAGCCTCGGCGGTCTGGCGGCAGCGCAGGGCGGTGGAGGAAATGACGAGGTCGGGCTTGTAGCCTTTATCGGCTGCCTCGTCGGCGACAATCTCGGCGGCGGCGTAGCCGTTGTCGCTCAAGGGACGGTCGAAATCTTTTTGGCCGGGCGCAGCCTGCAGGGCCTCGGCGTGACGTAGAAGATAGATCCGGGAGGGCGGCGGTGAAATGCTGATCATGGCAAGATCCCGAGGCTCGATTTCACTCATGAGGTAACGTCTCTTCATTGGCGCCGTCAACTGCTGCGCGATCTGTCAGAAGACGAAATGCTCCATCATCACGGGAAGGTTACGAGAGACGCGAATCCGGCCCGATGAGAAGAAATGATGAAAAAATAGACCCTTAGCCGAATTTTATGACAAATTTAAAAATCAGTTGACAGCATCTATTTGGCTTGAATCGGCACTATTGGTTGGGATATACAGCCCAGCCATATGAGATGTTCTTCAGGAGAATCGCGTTGAGTGAGAAGATCGATCTTAGCAATTATGTGCCCTCGGAAGACGAGGAGTTCATGAATCTGAATCAGCGAGCTTATTTTCGAGCGAAGCTGGTGGCATGGAAAAACGACATCCTTAGAGAAGCGCGCGAAACCCTGGATCATCTGGCGGAAGAAAGTGCAAATCACCCCGATCTCGCCGATCGGGCTTCGTCCGAAACCGACAGAGCTATCGAACTTCGGGCTCGCGACCGCCAACGTAAACTCATTTCCAAGATCGATGCCGCATTGCAGCGTATTGAAGATGGCACGTACGGCTATTGTGAAGAAACCGGCGAGCCGATCGGCCTGAAGCGTCTGGACGCTCGCCCGATCGCAACCTTGTCCATCGAGGCGCAGGAGCGTCACGAGCGCCGCGAAAAGGTTTACCGCGACGAGTAATGACAGCATCGGTTTCGACCGGCTTAAATAAAACAAAGGCACGATGGAAATCTCCGTCGTGCCTTTTTCGATTCCTGCGTTTCTGAGAGGCTGCACCTTATTTGTCGCGGCTGACGCTCATTTCCCCAAAGATGCGAGCGACTTCCTTCTGAAGAGCGCTGTCCGCTCCGGTCAGCGGAGCGAGCTCCGGTTCGACGCGTTTTGCCGGGCTTGGGATCGTGGATGGTTCAGTATTTGGTTGCTGCTGCACCTGTCGTGGTGCCGGCGCGTTCGGAATGATCCGTTCGGCAGTCAGGTTCTTCGACATTTCCGCTTCCAGAATATACTGGAAATCACTGCCGGGTTCGACCGATGGCGTCGGTGCGGGAGTAGGCTCGGCTGTTGCCGGGCGCGCGGGAGCCGGTTGTTGCTGTGGCAGGACGACATGTCGGGCAGCGTCCAGTATGTCGGCGGCTTCCGTCTCGCTGATGGTCGGCACCGGCTGGGGCGCTGGCTGCTGCGGCTTGACGGCAACGGGTTGCGGGTGTTCGGCCACCTGCGGCACTGGAGCCGGCGGCGCCGCAGGCTCGGGGCGCGGCTCGTTGCGCAGATAGGCTTCGATCTTGTCCTCAGCGGTTTGCTGGCGCTGCGGAAGCGTTGCGGGAGGAGCTTCCACCGCAGCCGCCTTCTGCTGCTGCCTCTCTTCAAATACCAAGGGGATCTCGACCGGCGTCGCGGCGCTTCCAGCCCGGGTGGCATCGGAAATGCCCGATTCGATGACGATGTCCGTGGGGCCGCCAATCATGATCAGGTGCTCGATCCCATCGCGTCGCACGAGCACGAGACGGCGGCGAGCATCGACGGCGGCGGCATCCAGCACCTGCAGGCGAGGCTGACGGTTCTTGCCACCGCGCACGAAGGGAGAAGGCGCTCGGTTGCGCATGATCCACAGAATGCCGATGAGCACGAGCAGGGCAATGCCAACTCCACCGGCTGCGAGAAAGAAACGGCTGCCATAGGCTCCGGCGATATCGTCCAACATGTCGAGATACTCCGTAATTGTCCCCGATGTTGCGGTTTACAGCGCCGCGCGTCACATGTGACGCGCAAAGGTCGTTGTAGTACTTTAAATCCACTGCATAATTTTATCCTTAAATTGGATCCTATTGAAGGAATTATGCAGTAGGTGCAACTGCCGCGGGTAATGCTTTGACCGTGACCCTTATCTACGGCGATCATATGAACAGGATTGCGCCGGAGACAAGATGTGATTGCAGGCTGTTGTCTTCTATTGCCTGTGAATTCAAGCCTTTCTGGCCCAGCAAAGCTTTTTGCCGATGACGCAACTTGATAAAGAAGATTCGAAAGGTCCGACTCCGGCGACCCCTAAACGTGTATGACATGTCGCGAGGAGAACGGCCGATACGAGGGGTTCATGACGAAGCAGCGTCCGTCCGACGAGTATAGCGTGCCGCTGGTGGATCGCGGAGTTCGTTCTGGAACGGTGCTGCGCATCATTTTGCTTGCGCTCGTTCTCGTGGCTGCCGCGGCGGCTTTCGTGGTCTTCAAGAACCAGCTGGACAACGAAGCGGTTCTCGGTGGCCTGGGCATTCTCGCCATGGTGGGCATTTTCTTCCTGGTTTCCTCGATCATCGGCTTTGTCGAGGTCATGCCGCAGCCTCAGTCCGACAGTCTGGCCCGGTCCTTCCTCAACAGCCATCCGGACGGAACGCTGATCACGGATGAGAAGGGGCGCATCGTCTATGCGAATGCCGCCTATGGCCGGCTGACCGGGGCAACGAAGGCGACGGAAGTGCAGTCGTTGGAGATGCTGCTGTCGCGAAATCGCGAATCCAACGAGGCTCTCTATCGTCTCGCCAATGGCCTGCGCGATGGCAAGGAAGGATCCGAGGAGTTCCGCCTGCTGAAGCCGCTCGGGCCTGTGGATGGAAGCGGCAATGGGGCGCATTGGTACCGGCTGAAGGCGCGCGTGCTGCCGGCTGAACAAGGCGCCAACAAGGCGCTGCATATCTGGCAGATTACCGACATCACCTCCGAGCGTGACGACCAGGAACGTTTCTTCAAGGAATTGCAGAACGCGATCGATTATCTCGACCATGCGCCGGCCGGCTTTTTCTCTGCCGGGCGCAAGGGCGAGATCTTCTATCTCAACGCGACGCTCGCCGAATGGCTGGGCTTCGATCTGACGAAATTCGTGCCGGGTTCGATGACGATCGGCGATCTTGTGGCAGGCGAGGGGCTGGCGCTCATTCAGTCCGTCCAGGCCGAGCCGGGCTTGAAGAAGACGGTGACGCTCGATCTCGATCTGCGCCGTTCAAACGGCCAGAGCCTGCCCGTGCAGATCGTTCATAGTGTCACCTCGATGCGCGACGGCGCACCCGGCGAGAGCCGCACCATCGTCCTGACCCGCCAGAACGGTGCGGATACCGAGCAATCGGCCTCCGCCGCCGCGATGCGCTTCAGCCGCTTCTTCAATAATACGCCGATGGCGATCGCATCCGTCGATGGCAATGGCCGTATTCTGAGGACGAATGCGCCTTTCCTCAAGCTCTTCTCGGATTTAGTCTCGCGTGATGATATCGAGCGCGGAGCGGCCCTGGAGAGCGTCGTCAACGAAAGCGATCGGCCGCAGCTGCAGCAGGCGCTGGCGGCCGCCAAGGACCGGCAGGGCGATATTCCGCCGATCGATTCCCGCAATCCGAAAGACGAAACGCGGCATTTCCGCTTTTACGTCAATGCCGTCATCGACCAGACCGACGAGGCGCCGGAAGAGGCTGCCATCGTCTATGCGGTCGAGGTGACCGAGCAGAAGGCGCTCGAGACACAGATGGCGCAGACACAGAAGCTCAATGCCGTCGGTACGCTTGCCGGCGGCATCGCGCATGACTTCAACAACGTTCTGACCGCAATCCTTCTGTCTTCCGACCATCTCCTGTTGCAGGCGCGGCCGTCAGACGCCAGCTTCGCCGACCTGATGGAAATCAAGCGCAATGCCAATCGTGCAGCCGTGCTGGTGCGGCAGTTGCTCGCCTTCTCGCGCAAGCAGACGATGCGGCCGACGATCCTGAACCTGACGGACGTGATCGGCGATCTGCGCATGCTGGTTGACCGGCTGCTATCGGGTACGCATGTCAAACTCGACGTCGATTACGGGCGCGACCTCTGGCCCGTGAAAACCGATCTCTCGCAGTTCGAGCAGGTGCTGATCAACCTCTGCGTCAATGCCCGCGATGCTATGCCGGGCGGCGGTACGCTGACGCTGCGGACCCGCAATCTGCGTGCGGCCGATGTCAGCGCCTTCAACTATCCCTACCTTCCGCATGAGGACATGGTGCTCGTCGAGGTCAGCGATACCGGAACCGGTATCGCGCCTGAGATCATGGACAAGATCTTCGAGCCCTTCTTCACGACCAAGGAAGTGGGCAAGGGCACCGGCCTCGGCCTTGCCATGGTTTACGGCATCATCAAGCAGTCCGGTGGCTACATCCAGCCGGAATCGGAAGTGGGCAAGGGAACGACCTTCCGCATTTTCCTGCCGCGGCATATCGTGGAAATGCCGTCGGTAACGGAAGCGAAAGTGTCGGAAAGCCGCGATGTTACGGCCATGGACCAGGGTGCGGGTGTCGCCGCTTCTCCTGAAGAACCGGCCGATCTTACAGGCAAGTCCGCTGTCGTGCTGCTTGTCGAGGACGAAGAGGCGGTACGTCGCGGTGGTAAGCGCATGCTTGAGACGCGGGGCTATACTGTCCACGAGGCCGGCTCCGGCGTTGAGGCGCTCGACATCATGGAGGAGCTCGACGGACAGGTCGATGTCGTCGTCTCCGACGTCGTCATGCCCGAGATGGACGGGCCGTCGCTGCTGCGCGAATTGCGCAAGAAATATCCGGATCTGAAGTTCATCTTCGTTTCGGGGTATGCCGAGGATGCCTTTGCCCGCAACCTGCCAGCGGACGCCCAATTCGGCTTCCTGCCGAAACCGTTCTCGCTGAAGCAGCTTGCCGTCGTCGTACGCGAGACCCTGGACAAGAATTAAGAAGGAGGCGTTTCGCGCCTCTCCATGTTGCCGATTGCGGCGCAACGGTGTAATCAACCGCCCATGATCGACCTTGCCGAGCCCGTTTTCCAAATGTGGTGGCGCTCCTTCTAGGAGCGGCAGTCGTCATGTCTTGAAATCGACCCTGCCGCCGTAATCCGGCGGGCATGGTCCATTTCCGTTTTTCCCTTCCCGATTGCGGCGGCTCCTTTTGCGGAGCAATGAAATGTTTTCCCCTACCGATAATCGTCCCGTCATCCTGACGGGCGACCGGACCACGGGTCCACTCCATCTCGGCCACTATGCCGGGTCGCTGAAAAGCCGCGTTGCGCTTCAGCATAGCCATGAGCAATTCCTGCTCTTGGCGGATACGCAGGCACTGACGGACAATGCGCATGATCCCCAGAAAGTGCAGCGCAACGTCCTTGAAGTCGCCACGGACTATCTTGCAGTCGGCATCGATCCGGCGCTGACAACGACCTGCGTTCAATCCGCTTTACCCGCGCTGGCGGAATTGACACTACTCTACCTGAATTTCGTGACTGTCAGTCGCCTGGAGCGCAATCCGACGATCAAGACGGAGATCCAGCTGCGCGGTTTCGAACGCGATGTACCGGCCGGCTTTCTCTGCTACCCGGTCGCGCAAGCCGCCGATATCACCGCCTTCAAGGCGACCGTCGTTCCCGTCGGGGAGGATCAGGCGCCGTTGATCGAGCAGACCAATAAGATCGTTCGCCGTCTCAACCAGCAGATCGGGCGAGATGTTCTCGTGGAGGCTACAGCGATGGTGCCGGCTGTCGGGCGTCTGCCCGGCGTCGACGGCAAGGCGAAGATGAGCAAATCGCAGGGTAATGCGATCCCGCTTTCGGCATCGTCCGATGAGATCAGGGATGCGGTGCGGCGCATGTATACCGATCCGGATCATCTGCGCGTCAGCGATCCCGGCAAGGTCGAGGGAAATGTCGTCTTCACCTATCTCGATGCTTTTTGTGAGGATCGGCAATTCGTCGAAGAGATGAAAGAGCATTATCGCCGCGGCGGCCTTGGCGACGTCACCTTGAAGAGACATCTCGAGAATGTCCTGCAAGCGCTGCTCGCGCCGATCCGCGAGCGTCGCGCGCGTTATGCCGCTGAACCGGACTATGTGATGGAAGTCTTGCGGGAGGGGACGCGAAAGGCGAGGGAGCGGACAGAGGCGACGTTTGCCGAATTAAGGTCTGCTCTGGGTCTGTTCTCTCTCACTTGAAAGAAAGAGAACGGCCGGGCGATCGCACACCCGGCCGTTCCTGTGACTAGGGCCTTGATTAGTCCGCCAGAGCGACGGCGATTTCCGCGGCCAGGCGCGCATTGTTTTCGACAAGCGCGATATTGGTCTTGAGGCTGCGGCCTTCGGTGATGTCGAAGATCGTGCTCAGCAGATAAGGCGTAACCGCCTTGCCGGTGATCTCGTCGCGCTCGGCGCTGTCGAGGGCCCGCTCAATATAGATTTCCATCTCCTCGCGCGGGATCTCATCTGCTTCCGGAACCGGATTGGCGATCAGCATACCGCCATCGATGCCGAGCTGCTCGCGCGTCGTCTGGAAGTTGGCGATGGCCGCCGGGCTGTTCAGCGTCAGCGGGCTCGTAAGTCCTGACGAGCGCGACCAGAAGGCAGGGAACTCGGTGCTGTCGTAGGTGACGACCGGAACGCCGCGGGTTTCCAGCACTTCCAGCGTCTTCGGAATATCGAGGATCGCCTTGGCTCCAGCGCAGACGACGATGACGCCGGTGCGGGACAGCTCTTCAAGGTCGGCCGAAATATCGAAGCTCTCTTCCGCGCCGCGATGGACGCCGCCGATGCCGCCTGTGGCAAAAACCTTGATGCCGGCGCGGGCTGCGGCGATCATCGTAGCGGCAACGGTGGTTGCGCCGGTGCGGCGCTCGGCGATCGCAAAGGCGATGTCTGCGCGCGAGACCTTCAACGCACCTTCTGTCTTGGCAAGGGCCTCCAGCTCTTCCGGCTCGAGGCCGATATGCAGGGTACCGTGGATGACGGCGATGGTCGCGGGTACCGCGCCTTCCTGCCGGATGATCGCTTCGACGCTGCGGGCCATCTCGATATTGCCTGGATAGGGCATGCCGTGGGTGATGATCGTCGATTCCAGAGCAACGATCGGCGCACCGCGGAGCTTTGCGGCAGCGACTTCCTTCGAATAGGAGATCGGAAGCAGGGGCGAGATAGGCTGGGTCATTGTCGTTTCCAATTCACTGAAACAGTATACGCGTTTTGAACAGGCTTCATGACAGAATTTCGGCCTTGGGAACAAGGGCCAGGGCCGCGTTTAGCAGCTCGGGAGAGAGATTTTCTGCGGTTGCATAGGGAGACTGGACGGTGATTGCCGCCGCCGCCACGCCATGTCGTATGGCTTCCGCGAGATCGTGGCCGGCCATCAGCGCCGACAGAACGCCGGAAGCAAGCGAATCTCCCGCACCGGTGACATCGGCGATATCCTCGACGATGGGCGGCTGCAAGCTGACCACGATATCACGCGAGAACGCGATCAGGGGCCGTTTCCCGCGCGTGATCACGCCGTTGCGCAGATGGAGCGCGCGCAAAGCGCTCACCCATTCGCGTGGGTCTTCCGGGCGGATTTCAGTCAACGCCGCGGCTTCGGCTTCGTTGAGGAACAGGTGGTCGATGCCGGCAAGGCTTGGCTTCAGCCGCACCACTTTTGCCGGCGAGATAGCGATAGCGGCGACCGGTTTACCGCATAGAGCAGCTCTTGCCGCAATTGCGCCTAAGGTTTCGGCAGGCAGATTGGCGTCGCAGAGAATGAGGTCGGTTTCATCGAAGGCATCGCGAACGGCGCGAATCGCCAGGCGTCGCGGAACGAAGAGCTTGTAGAGCTCCATATCGGCAAGCGCGATGACCAGATTGCCGTCATTCTCGAGGATCGCGGTATAGCTCGGCGTCTTGCGATCGAGGAAGACGAAGGGCTTGTCGTCGATGCCGGCGTGGCTTGCAGCCTCGGCCACCATTTCGCCGGAGGGGTCGCCGCCGCGCGGCGAGATCAGCTTTACATCGAAGCCCAGGCGGGCGAGATTTCGCGCCGCATTGAAGCCGCCGCCGCCGGGCTCCTCGAACCATGCGCCGGGGTTGCTGGCGCCGGGCGCCGTCTCGCCGAAGATGCGGCCACGCCGGTCTATATGGGCGCCGCCGAGAACGAGAATCTTTTTCGCCATAGGGTTATCCTCAGCAGTCGAAAAGACGAATCGAGCGGGGCGGCGACATGCGTGAATTGGCCGCCCCATAACCGTAAGTATCTGGGAAGAAAGAAGAAAACAAAAGTAGAACGGAAATCATTTTATCTTTTTCTTTCAATTGCTTGTTGTGCTCTTGCGATAGGAGAACAAATAGAGTACAGAATTCTCATCGGCGGCGACATTGCTAGAGCGGCTTCAATAACCTAAAGGTGGATCGAATGTCTCAGAATTCTTTGCGGCTTGTAGAGGACAAATCGGTGGATAAAAGCAAGGCACTTGAAGCGGCACTCTCTCAAATTGAGCGGTCGTTCGGCAAGGGCTCGATCATGAAGCTCGGCTCCAACGAGAACGTGGTCGAAATCGAAACGGTTTCCACCGGCTCTCTGAGCCTCGATATCGCTCTCGGCATTGGCGGCTTGCCGAAGGGGCGGATCATCGAAATCTACGGGCCGGAAAGCTCGGGTAAGACGACGCTGGCCCTGCAGACCATTGCAGAGGCTCAGAAGAAGGGTGGGATCTGCGCCTTCGTGGACGCGGAACATGCGCTCGATCCGGTCTATGCCCGCAAGCTCGGCGTCGACCTGCAGAACCTGTTGATCTCGCAGCCTGATACCGGCGAACAGGCGCTTGAAATCACCGATACACTGGTGCGCTCCGGAGCGATCGACGTCCTCGTGGTCGACTCCGTTGCGGCTCTGACGCCGCGCGCCGAAATCGAAGGCGAAATGGGCGACAGCCTGCCGGGCCTGCAGGCCCGCCTGATGAGCCAGGCGCTGCGCAAGCTCACGGCTTCCATCTCGAAGTCCAACACCATGGTGATCTTCATCAACCAGATCCGCATGAAGATCGGTGTCATGTTCGGCTCGCCGGAAACGACGACGGGCGGTAACGCGCTGAAGTTCTACGCCTCGGTTCGCCTCGATATCCGCCGCATTGGCGCCGTTAAGGAGCGCGAAGAGGTGATCGGCAACCAGACGCGCGTCAAGGTCGTCAAGAACAAGATGGCGCCTCCCTTCAAGCAGGTCGAGTTCGACATCATGTATGGCGAAGGCGTTTCGAAGACCGGCGAGCTGGTCGATCTCGGCGTCAAGGCCGGCATCGTCGAAAAGTCCGGCGCCTGGTTCTCCTATAACAGCCAGCGTCTCGGCCAGGGCCGCGAGAACGCGAAAATCTTCCTCCGCGACAATCCGGATCTCTCGCGCGAAATCGAATTGTCGCTGCGCCAGAATGCCGGCCTGATCGCCGATCGCTTCCTGCAGAATGGCGGCCCCGATGCCGATGATGGCGATGCCTCTGGCGAATAAAGGCTTCGGGAAGCAGTTCCCGACCTAAGATCGAGACCCAAAAGTCGAAACCGGCCGTATTGTCCAAGGGATGTGCGGCCGGTTTTGTTCGTGCGGCTGGACAGCGCCGGGAGCGGACGATAAAAGCCACTGACTTTGATGCAAGTTGCTGAGCGCAGGACTGAAGGGCCCCATATGAGCGGTGTGAATGAAATCCGGTCGACCTTCCTCGACTATTTTAAGAAAAACGGCCACGAGATCGTGCCGTCGAGCCCGCTGGTGCCGCGCAACGATCCGACATTGATGTTCACCAATGCCGGCATGGTGCAGTTCAAGAACGTCTTCACCGGCCTGGAGCAGCGTCCCTATACGACGGCTTCGACCGCGCAGAAATGCGTGCGCGCCGGCGGCAAGCATAACGACCTCGACAATGTCGGCTATACCGCCCGCCATCACACCTTCTTCGAGATGCTCGGCAATTTCTCCTTTGGTGACTATTTCAAGGAGCGCGCCATCGAGCTTGCCTGGAACCTGATCACCAAGGAATTCGGCCTCGATGCCAAGCGCCTGCTGGTCACGGTCTATCATACCGACGACGACGCCTTTAACCTGTGGAAGAAGATCGCCGGCCTTTCCGACGACAAGATCATCCGCATCGCCACCAGCGACAATTTCTGGGCGATGGGCGATACCGGTCCTTGCGGTCCCTGTTCGGAGATCTTCTACGATCACGGCGATCACATCTGGGGTGGCCCTCCCGGCTCCCCGGAGGAAGACGGCGACCGTTTCATCGAGATCTGGAATCTCGTCTTCATGCAGTTCGAGCAGATCACCAAGGAGCAGCGCGTCGACCTGCCGCGTCCGTCGATCGACACAGGCATGGGTCTCGAGCGCGTTGCTGCGGTCCTGCAAGGCAAGCATGACAACTACGATATCGACCTGTTCCGCGCGCTGATCGAAGCCTCGGAAGAGGCGACCGGTGTCAAGGCGGAAGGCGAGCATCGCGCCAGCCATCGCGTCATCGCCGATCACCTGCGTTCCTCTGCCTTCCTGATCGCCGATGGCGTGCTGCCGTCGAACGAAGGCCGTGGTTACGTGCTTCGCCGCATCATGCGCCGCGCGATGCGCCACGCGCAGCTGCTCGGCGCCAAGGAACCGCTGATGTGGAAGCTGCTGCCGGCGCTTATCCAGCAGATGGGCCGTGCCTATCCGGAGCTGGTGCGCGCCGAAGCGCTGACCTCCGAGACGCTGAAGCTCGAAGAAACCCGTTTCCGCAAAACGCTGGAACGCGGTCTCTCGCTGCTCAACGATGCGACTTCGGACCTGCACAAGGGCGACAGCCTGGACGGCGAGACCGCCTTCAAGCTCTACGACACCTATGGTTTCCCGCTCGATCTGACGCAGGACGCGCTGCGCGCCCGCGGCATCGGCGTCGATATCTCAAGCTTTACCGATGCCATGGAGCGCCAGAAGGCCGAGGCGCGCTCGCATTGGACCGGCTCCGGCGACAAGGCGACCGAAACCATCTGGTTCGAGCTCAAGGAAAAGAACGGCGCGACCGAGTTCCTGGGTTACGATACGGAATCTGCCGAAGGCGTCATCCAGGCGATCGTTAGGGATGGCGTTGCCGTTGACAGCGCCTCTGCCGGCGACAAGGTGCAGATCGTGGTCAACCAGACGCCGTTCTACGGCGAATCCGGTGGTCAAATGGGCGATACCGGCGTGATCTCCAGCGACCATGGCAAGCTTGTAGTCGGCGATACGCAGAAGAAGGGCGAGGGCCTCTTCGTTCACAGCTCCGAAGTTTCGGAAGGCAAGATCAAGGTAGGCGATGCCGTCGTCCTGACGGTCGATCACAACAGGCGCTCGCGCCTGCGCGCCAACCATTCCGCGACCCATCTGCTGCACGAGGCACTTCGCGAAGTGCTCGGCACCCACGTAGCGCAGAAGGGCTCGCTGGTCGCGCCGGAGCGGCTGCGTTTCGACGTCTCGCATCCGAAGCCGATGTCGGCTGAGGAGCTGAAGGTCGTCGAGGAGATGGCCAACGAAATCATCCTGCAGAATTCGCCGGTCACGACGCGCCTGATGAGCGTTGACGATGCGATCGCAGAAGGTGCAATGGCGCTGTTCGGTGAGAAGTATGGCGATGAAGTCCGCGTCGTGTCGATGGGGCAGGGCGTGCGCGGTGCAAAGTCCGGTAAGCCTTACTCGGTCGAGCTTTGCGGTGGTACGCATGTCTCCGCTACCGGCCAGATCGGTCTCGTGCGCATTCTCGGCGAAAGCGCCGTCGGTGCCGGCGTGCGCCGTATTGAAGCTGTGACCGGCGAATCCGCGCTCAGCTATCTTGCCGAGCAGGACGAGCGCGTGAAGAACCTCGCCTCGACGCTGAAGGTACAGCCGGCAGACGTGGTTTCGCGTGTCGAATCCTTAATGGATGAGCGCCGCAAGCTGGAGCGCGAATTGGCCGATGCCAAGCGCAAGCTCGCCATGGGCGGCAGCCAAGGCGGCACCGCCGATGCAGTCCGTGAAGTCAACGGCGTCAAGTTCCTCGGCAAGCCGATATCCGGCGTCGATCCCAAGGATCTCAAGGGCATGGCGGATGAAGCTAAGGCGAGCCTCGGCTCCGGCGTCGTGACGCTGATCGGCGTTTCGGATGATGGCAAGGCCAGCGCAGTCGTTGCCGTCACGGAGGATCTGGTTGGCCGCTTCAGCGCCGTCGATCTCGTGCGCGTCGCTTCAGCTGCCCTCGGCGGCAAGGGTGGCGGCGGCCGTCCCGACATGGCGCAGGCCGGTGGCCCTGATGGCGCCAAGGCCGACGAGGCGATCGAGGCGATTGCTGCGGCGCTTGCTGGCTAAGGCACTGATTTCCGATTGATAATTAAAGATGGCGGATGCTTCGGTGTCCGCCATTTGTCTTTGTGCAGGCAACTCCGCAGGATTTGTCAAATCGGGTTATGCTCTTGTCGGGTCGATCGATTTGCAAGGGGTTTGACATGAGTGGTGGAACGGCGTGGACACTTTACGAGACCCGGTTGCGGCGGGTTTCGGCCTATATCCATGAGCATCTGGACGATGAGCTCGATATGGAAAGGCTCGCCGAAATCGCCTGCATGTCCAGCTATCACTGGCACAGGATCTATCGGGCGATCTACGGCGAGACGGCGGCGGCGACCGTCAAGCGGCTTCGGCTGCATCGTGCCGCCGGCGATCTCGTCAACACCCGTCTATCCGTCAGCGACATTGCAAAGCGGTCAGGCTATCCCAACCTCCAGTCGTTCAACCGTATCTTCAGATCCGTCTACGGCATGCCGCCGGCGCGACATCGGAATGAGGGAAGCCACACGATCTTCGAACCGAGTACCCAAGGAAGGATCACGGTCATGTTCGACGTTACGCTTCGCACTATTTCCCCGATGTCACTGATCGGTGTCGCCCATCGCGGCTCCTATATGCAGATCGGCCAAGCTTTCGAAACACTTTTCGGTACCATCTTTGCCCGCGGCCTTGCCGGGCCGGACATGCGCATGATCGGAGTCTATCTCGATGATCCGGATGTGGTGGAAGCGGACAAACTGCGCTCCTATGCCTGCGTCACGGCTGGCGAGGCCGTCGTTGCCAATGCTCCGCTGGAGCGGCGTTCGCTCGATGGCGGCGACTATGCCGTGCTGCGCCACAAAGGCCCCTACGCAAACATGCATAAGGCCTATCACTGGCTCTATGCGCAATGGCTGCCGGCTTCCGGTCGGCAATTGCGCGATACCGTCATGTTCGAGGAATATATCAACAATCCGCGCGACGTGCCGCCGACGGAGCTTTTGACCGATATCTATATGCCGCTGCAATAGCGGCATATGGGTGCGCTCGAAGATTTCTTTTTAATGCCTTGTATTGTCAGGCATTTGCTGGCTTCGGCATGGCTGCATTGTCAATCTCGTTGCCGCGGCGATAAGCATCGCGGTCGCTGACCCGGGCCCAATAATCGACGAAGGCCTGCCGCTTCTCGATCGTGCCGAAATTGAGACCCCAGCCGATATGCGAACCGACATAGACGTCGGCGGCCGTGAAGCGGTCGCCGGCGATGAATGGCGAGCTTGAGACTGCATATTCGATCGTATCGAGCACGCCTTGGATGCTGCCGCAGCCGGCCATGCGCTGACGTTCCGGTGGAATTTCGAAGCCAAGCGCGCGGATGGTAACTGCAGCGTCCAACGGGCCGGCAGCAAAAAACATCCAGCGGAAATAGCGGCCGCGCTCGGCCGCCGTCGGGGCGAGGCCAGCCTGCGGGAAGGTTTCGGCCAGATAGGCGCAGATGGCGGCACCTTCGGTGACGACGGTATCGCCATGCTTGATGGCCGGCACCTTGCCCATGGGGTTGACCGCAAGATACTCCGGCGATTTCATCGTCGTGCCGTAATCGAGATATTCGGTGCGGTAGGGCTGGCCGGTCTCCTCCAGCATCCAGCGGGCGATGCGTCCGCGCGACATCGGGTTGGTATAGAATACGAGTTCTTCTGCCATCTGCCTCTCCCTTTTGTTGCGCGCATTTTTGCCATTGGTTCGCCCCGGCGGCAAGATTCCGGGCAAAAGAAAACCCGGCACTAAGGCCGGGTTTTCGCATATCCAGATGGCGGCAAGGCTTAGGCAGCCATGGCCTTCTTGAGGTTCTCGTCGATCTTGTCGAGGAAGGCGGTGGTCGAGAGCCACGGCTGGTCGGGGCCGATCAGCAGCGCCAGGTCCTTGGTCATGTAGCCGGCTTCGACGGTATCGACGCAGACTTTTTCCAGCGTCGAGGCGAACTTTGCGAGTTCCGCATTGTCGTCCAGCTTGGCGCGGTGAGCGAGACCACGGGTCCAGGCGAAGATCGAAGCGATCGAGTTCGTTGAGGTTTCCTGGCCCTTCTGGTGCTGACGGTAGTGGCGCGTCACCGTGCCGTGTGCGGCTTCGGCTTCCACCGTCTTGCCGTCCGGCGTCAGGAGAACCGAGGTCATCAGGCCGAGTGAGCCGAAGCCCTGGGCAACGGTATCGGACTGGACGTCGCCGTCGTAGTTCTTGCAGGCCCAGACGTAGCCGCCGGACCACTTGAGGGCCGAGGCGACCATGTCGTCGATCAGGCGGTGCTCGTAGGTGATGCCGGCTTCGTCGAACTGAGCCTTGAACTCGTTCTGGTAGACTTCTTCGAAGATGTCCTTGAAGCGGCCATCATAGGCCTTGAGAATGGTATTCTTTGTGGAGAGGTAGACCGGCCACTTGCGCATCAGGCCGTACATCATCGAGGCGCGGGCGAATTCGCGGATCGACTCGTCGAGGTTGTACATGGCCATGGCAACGCCGGCGCCCGGAGCGTTGAAGACTTCCTTTTCGATGACTTCGCCATCTTCGCCGACGAACTTGATGGTCAGCTTGCCCTTGCCCGGGAATTTGAAGTCGGTCGCGCGATACTGATCTCCGAAGGCATGGCGGCCGACGACGATCGGCTTGGTCCAGCCGGGAACGAGGCGCGGAACGTTCTTGCAGATGATCGGCTCGCGGAAGATGACGCCGCCGAGGATGTTGCGGATGGTGCCGTTCGGGCTCTTCCACATCTGCTTCAGGTTGAATTCCTTGACGCGATCTTCATCCGGCGTGATCGTCGCGCACTTGATGCCGACACCATGCTTCTTGATGGCGTTGGCGGCGTCGATCGTGACCTGGTCGTTGGTCGCGTCGCGGTTTTCGACCGAGAGGTCGTAGTAGTCGATATCGATGTCGAGGTAGGGGTAGATCAGTTTATCTTTGATAAACTGCCAGATGATGCGAGTCATTTCATCGCCATCGAGATCGGCAACGGGATTTGCGACCTTGATCTTCTTCATACTTCTGCCTCGTTTAAGCTAATGGGACCGGATGGTCCTGTGGGTAATGTGAAGTCCCGAGGGCTATAGCACCGCAAGCGCGGAACGCAAAGCCGATAGAGCCTTCCGCGTCGCGTTTTTGATCATTCGTGACATCGCCCGCATTTTGCGATCCGGCCATTGCCAAAGCGGTCGATGGGTCTAATGTCGCGCATGTTTTGCCTGTTGCAACGGAATCATATCATGCAGAAATTTGCCGCCTCCGCGATTGCCTTTACGCTTTTCCAGTTTTCGTTTGGTGCGCATATGGCGCTTGCTGCCGATGCGACGACGCCGGTCAAGGCCATCATGGATGCGACGGTCTCGAACTGGGCGGGCGGCGACAGCGACTGGCAGGATATTTTCGGCGAGGACAAGCTCAAGGATATCTACAGCAAGGATTTTGGAGCGAAATACGAGGCGGCGGCGCAATTTCCCGCCGCCGACGAGGATGGTATCTCGCCTTTCGACTACGATGTCATCGTCAACGCGCAGGACGCGTGTCCGCTGGAGGATGTGAAGATTGCCGCACAGCCGCCCAAGAACAATGTGACGGAAGTGCTGGCAACCTTCAAGAAATTAACCTGCATGGGTTCCGACGCCGATTATCAGAAGGTGACGACGGTTCGCTTCGAGGTCATCGAGGAGGGCGGACGGCCCGTGGTGGATGATATCGTCACCAACGACGACAACGGCAATCCGAGCTCGCTCAAGAGCGTGATGGTGGATCTTGTCAAACAGCAGCAACAACAGCCTTCCGATCAGCAGAAGTCGGCCAATCCGCAATAGTGGGGAGGGCTCGTCGCGGCGCTGACGCTCAAAAACCTTGCCGAGCGGCCGGTGTCTCGTTATTGCGACCGTGATTTGCGCAATTGAGTTCGCGCGCGGAGATTTAGGTATCATGGCAGGCACGAACAGCGAGCGTCAACTTCTGGCCGAAGGGCCGGCCATCATTCTGGTCGAGCCACAAATGGGCGAGAATATCGGCATGGTGGCGCGCGCCATGGCGAATTTCGGCCTCGCCGAGTTGCGTCTCGTCAACCCGCGAGATGGCTGGCCGAACGAGAGGGCGCAGGCGACCGCTTCGAAGGCGGATCACATCATCGAGGCGACGAAGGTCTATGAAACGCTGGAACAAGCGATCGCTGATCTCAATTTCGTCTATGCGACGACAGCGCGCGAGCGGGATGGCTACAAGCCGGTGCGTTCGCCTGTCGTTGCGGCGGAGACCCTTCGCGCAAAGTTCAAGGCAGGTGAGGGCACCGGCATTCTCTTCGGGCGCGAGCGCTGGGGTCTGACGAATGAGGAAGTGGCGCTGGCCGACGAGATCGTCACCTTTCCCGTCAATCCTGCTTTCGCCTCGCTGAACATAGCCCAGGCCGTGCTGTTGATGTCCTATGAGTGGATGAAGTCGGGCATGGAGGATCTGGGCGACGTGCCGTTCCAGGCGATCGAGCAGCGGCCATCGACGAAGGATCAGCTTTTCGGCCTGTTCGATCAGCTCGAAGAGGCGCTGGATGCGCGCAATTATTTCCATCCTGCCGGGAAAAAGCCGAAAATGGTCGACAATCTTCGGGCGGTCCTCTCGCGCCGGGCGTTCACCGAGCAGGAAATCAGCGTCTTGCGCGGGGTGATCTCGTCTCTCGACCGTTTCACGCGGCAATCCCCGCGCGGCAGCGGCTCGCATCCCAGATCCTCGAAAGCACCGAAGGAAGCCCCAAGCGATGACAGCAGCGGCGAATGAGCTGAAACCGGTCCTCGTCTTCGATTCAGGGATCGGAGGTTTGACCGTGCTTCGCGAGGCGCGCGTGCTGATGCCCGAGCGCGGTTTCATCTATATCGCCGACGATGCCGGTTTTCCCTATGGTAGTTGGGAAGAAGCGGCGCTGAAGGAGCGCATCGTCGATCTCTTCGCAAAGCTGCTCGTGCAATATGACCCGGAAGTCTGCATCATCGCCTGCAATACGGCGTTCACGCTGGCCGGCGCCGCTCTTCGTGCCGCCTTTCCGCAAATGACGTTCGTGGGCACGGTACCGGCGATCAAGCCGGCCGCCGAGCGGACCCGCTCCGGCCTTGTCTCGGTGCTTGCGACACCGGGCACCGTCAAGCGCGCCTATACGCGCGACCTGATCCAGTCTTTTGCCACGCAGTGCCATGTGCGGCTCGTCGGATCGCAGGACCTGGCACGTCTGGCGGAAGCTTATATTCGCGGCGATGTCGTCAGCGATGAGGCAGTCATGACCGAGATCGAGCAGTGCTTCGTCGAGATGGATGGCCGCAAGACCGATATCGTCGTACTTGCCTGCACGCATTATCCTTTCATGGCGAATATCTTCCGCAGGCTCGCGCCATGGCCGGTCGACTGGCTCGATCCGGCTGAAGCCATCGCAAGGCGTGCCCGCAGTCTCGTGCCGCAGGTGGCCGATGCCGTCCATCCCGACAATTTCGATTTTGCGGTGTTTACCTCCGGTGCGCCGGATTTTCCCACCCGCCGGCTGATGCAGGGTTTTGGACTCAAGGCTTGAGAGATGACTGACAAGATTTCGTTGCGTAAACTCGATCTCGCGGACATGCCGGCCGCTGCCGCCGTTCATCGCGCGTCCTTCAACGAGCGGCTGCCGACGCTTGCCGGGCTTCATACGCCGGAAGAGGATGTCGGTTTCTGGAGCGCTGTGGTCTTCAAAGACTGTCAGGTCTGGGGCGCGGAAGAGGGCGGTCGCCTGGTCGGCGTCATTGCCTTCCTCGAGGATTGGATCGACCAACTTTATGTCCTGCCCGAGGCGCAGGGGCGTGGCATCGGCAGCCGCTTGCTCGATGTCGCCAAGTCGACCTATCCGGCGCTGTCGCTCTGGACATTCCAGAGAAACGAGCCAGCGCGCCGCTTTTACGAAAAACACGGCTTCTTCGTGGTTGACGAGTCGGACGGGGCAGGCAATGAGGAAAAGGAGCCGGATGTGCTTTACAAGTGGGAAGCACGCTTGCACCGGTTGTAATGCAGGATTGGACTGAGCGGCGGGATATTGGGAGGTATGTCATTGATGTCTTTTGAGAATGCCGAGGTCAGCCATGCGTCTGCGTGAATGCCATAATTTCCATGATTTTCGTCTTCTTGCGAAAAAGCGTCTCCCCGGCCCGATCTTCAACTATATCGACGGCGCAGCCGACGACGAGGTGACGCTGAGGCGAAACACAACCAGCTTTGAAAGCTGCGATCTCGTGCCCAACGTTCTGCGTGGGGTCAGCGAGATCGACATGTCTGTCACCGTTATGGGACAAAAGCTTGCGACGCCCTTCTATTGCTCGCCGACGGCGTTGCAGCGTCTCTTCCATCATCAGGGCGAGAACGCGGTGGCTGCTGCGGCCTCCTCCCTCGGCACGATGTTCGGTGTTTCTTCGCTCGGTACTGTCAGCCTTGAGGAAATTCGCAAGAAGCATTCCGGGCCGCAGGTCTACCAGTTCTATTTCCACAAAGACCGTGGCTTGAACCGTGCAATGATGGAGCGGGCAAAGGAAGCCGGTGTCAATGTGATGATGCTGACGGTGGACAGCATCACCGGCGGCAATCGCGAACGCGACCTTCGCACCGGGTTTTCCATTCCGTTCAAGCTCAATCTGGCGGGGGTCACCCAGTTTGCCATCAAGCCCGCTTGGGCGCTGAACTACGTCACTCACGAGAAATTCCGCCTGCCGCAGCTCGACGAGCATGTCGACATGAGCGGCGGCGCGATGTCGATCGGCAAGTATTTCACCGAGATGCTCGATCCATCGATGAACTGGAACGACGTCGCCGAGATGGTGAAGCACTGGAACGGACAGTTCTGCCTGAAGGGCATCATGTCGGTCGAGGACGCCAAGCGCGCTGTCGACATCGGATGCACCGGCATAGTGCTCTCAAACCATGGCGGCCGGCAGCTGGACGGCTCACGCTCGGCATTCGATCAGCTGGCCGAGATCGTCGATGCCGTCGGCCATCGCATCGATGTGATGATGGATGGCGGTATCCAGCGCGGCACACATGTGTTGAAGGCTCTGTCGCTCGGCGCCAAGGCCGTTGGCCTCGGCCGTTTCTATCTCTATCCGCTCGCGGCTGCCGGTCAGGCTGGTGTGGAGCGGGCGCTCAGGCATCTGCGCACGGAAGTCGAGCGCGACATGAAGCTGATGGGCTGCACCTCGGTCAGTGAGCTGTCGCGGGCCAATTTGCGCTTCAGATAGGTCTCGCAATCGCCTGTGGGTTTTTTCAATCCACGGGCGCGAAGCTTGGAAATCTTTGCTAGACGAGGGCGCGTCCTTTCAGAAAGATGGGGCGTATTCACATTTGATTCTTGCTCATAGGGGAAGTGCATTGCAGGTCGGCATCGACATGGGAACGGCGTCCGGCGGGACCAGCGCCCAGCTCGATATCGAGGAGCTGTTGGCTACCCGTCTTCTGGTGCAGGGCAATTCCGGTTCCGGAAAATCGCACCTCCTGCGGCGGCTGCTGGAGCAGTCGGCGCAGTGGGTGCAGCAGGTCATCATCGATCCGGAAGGCGATTTCGTCACCCTGGCCGATAAGTTCGGTCATGTGGTCGTCGATGGCGAGCGTACGGAAGCAGAACTTGCCGGCATCGCCAATCGCATCCGCCAGCACCGCGTCTCCTGCGTGCTGACGCTCGAGGGGCTCGATATCGAGCAGCAAATGCGCGCTGCCGCCGCCTTCCTGAATGGCATGTTCGATGCCGATCGCGAATTCTGGTATCCGGTTCTCGTCGTGGTCGACGAGGCGCAGATGTTTGCGCCCTCGGTCGGCGGCGACGTTTCGGAAGATGCGCGCAAGATGTCGCTCGGCGCCATGACCAATCTGATGTGCCGCGGCCGTAAGCGCGGGCTTGCCGGCGTCATCGCCACGCAGCGCCTCGCAAAGCTCGCCAAGAACGTTGCTGCCGAAGCTTCCAATTTCCTGATGGGCCGCACCTTCCTCGATATCGACATGGCTCGTGCCGCCGACCTTCTCGGCATGGATCGCCGGCAGGCGGAAATGTTCCGCGACCTGAAGCGCGGCAATTTCGTAGCCCTCGGGCCGGCACTTTCGCGCCGTCCGCTGCCGATCGCCATCGGCGCGGTGGAGACCTCGGCGCGCTCTTCCAGCCCGAAGCTGATGCCGCTGCCGGATGCGCCGCAGGATGTTGAAGATCTGATCTTCACGCCGGACCCGGAAGAGTTTGCGAGAGCCGTTGTCCGCCGCACCACGCCAGCGCCGCGCCCAACGACCGATATTCTGGCTGAGCTATCCCGCTCCGTGCCGGCGGCAAGCCAGGCGCCTTCCGAGCCCAAGGTCAGCCAGCCGGAATTATCCAGCGAGGATCGCGAGGCGAGGGTGAGCGCCGTGCTTTCCGAAATCCTCGACGACCCGGCCTCGGGCTTCCGCACGGATTCGGTGCTCTATCAGGAGTTTCTCGTTCGGTTGCGTATGCGCCGGGTTCCCGGTGCGCCCATGAGCCTCTCGGAATTCCGTCGCCGCGTGGCGATTGCGCGCTCCGGTGCCGACGAAGAGGTCATGGCAACGGATCAATGGGCAACGGCGCTTTCACTGTCTACCAGCGTCACCGATGACCTGCAGGGCGTCTTTTTGATGTTGGCCAAGGCCGCCATCAGCGGTGAACCGTGCCCGTCCGACGCCCGCATCGCCCGTGCCTACGGCACACATTCGGCCAGACGCGCGCGGCGACTGCTGAGCTATTTCGAAGAGCAAGGCAGCGTCGTCGTTCACACGGATTTCTCGGGCAAGCGGATCGTCGCTTTCCCGGATATGGGCTCACAGACCGCGCCCGGCGATGCCAATGCGCCCGATCCGGATGGTGGCGAGCAGGCGGCAGCGGAATAGCCTGAGAACGGGCACTCTTGATCCGTATCCGGGATACGCTTATATTCATCGTTGCAGGAGATGAATTCATGGCCGCGCGTGACAGGATCCAGCGATATAGGGAAAGTGGTGGAGCGTCCGACCTAGTGAGGGTGGAGGTTCTAGTTCCTGCAGCGTGCCGCAATGATATCCTGTCGCAAGCGGCGGAAATGCGCGCAGAACATCGACAAAGGAAAGAGCGTCTTCGAGAGAATGTCGAGGAAGCGCTTGACCGCTACGGCACCCGCCTTCTTGACAATATCGATCTGGATCGGCTGCCCGATTTGGCACAGAAGGTAAGGGTGGTAGCCAGCGCCTTGATGGAGCGCGGCGATGCACGCGCCTTTGCAATAGGGCGTCGCATGCTTGACGAGGTCGGACGATAGGCGATGGCGCTGACCAAACTGCAAAAAGAGATTATGGCGTCCATCGCAAAAAATCGCTCGGAAACCAGCTATGTCGCAGGTGGGCTTGTCCTTAATATGAATTGGCCTCGTTTGTCCGACGATATCGATATCTTCCAGGATACCGACGAGGAAATCGGCCCTGTCGCCGAGCGGGACATGGAAACGCTCAAAAATGACGGTTTCCGTGTTTATGTCGAGGTCAATGTCTATGGCTGTGTCGAGGCGGAAGTCTCCAAGGCGCGGGAGAATACGCTCATTCAATGGATGAGCGAATCTCGAACCCGGTTTTTCCCGCTTATTCGAGACAAGGAGTGGGGCGCAAGACTTCATCCAGCGGACCTTGCCGTGAATAAGGTTCTCGCGGCATCAACCCGGACAAAGCCTCGGGATTTCGTCGATTTGTTAATGATCGACGAAAGGTTGTCTCCGCTTGGTGCGGTTGTCGTCGCAGCCTCGGGAAAGCCACCGCATTATTCCCCAATCAGGATAATTGATGAAATTCGGCGAAGAGGGCTATCGGTTTCGACCGAGGATTATGATTCCGTGAGAGGTCTTCCAGTCGATCTTACGGCCAGCGTTATTCGCGACAGGCTTGTGGAGGTGCTGAATGGAGCGGAGCGCTATATTCGATCGGCGCCACCGGATATAGTCGGTCTGCTTGCAGTCAATCCTAGCGGCATCCCAATTCAGATATCGGCTTTGACCGACGATGGCGTGCAGTTTCGAAAGGCGACATCAGAGCCGGATCTAATGCCGTCGTTACCGGATGTGCCCGAGGACTGGCGCGGCCTCGGACGTGCGGAATGAAACCGCGCTTCTCGCCGATCCTGCTGTTGACAATTCCATGACAACCCCTTACAGACCGCGCCAACGCCGGGCAGAAATGTCCGGTGTTTCATTTGACATGTCCCGTGGCTTCGTCCGTTCGCTAACGTGAGAAGCCTGTCAGAGCTCGAAAACGGAGTTCAGAGGAGGGCGTGTTTCCTTCGCGGTTCGGCAACGGGCCGCCATAACACTTGAAAGGAAATGCGATGAGCAAGCGCGAATCGTCCAAGTACAAAATTGACCGCCGTATGGGCGAGAACATCTGGGGTCGTCCGAAGTCCCCGGTTAACCGTCGCGAATACGGCCCGGGCCAGCACGGTCAGCGCCGCAAGGGCAAGCTTTCGGACTTCGGTGTGCAGCTGCGCGCCAAGCAGAAGCTGAAGGGCTACTACGGCGACCTGCGCGAGAAGCAGTTCCGCGCGATCTTCGCTGAAGCTGACCGTCGCAAGGGCGACACCTCGGAAAACCTGATCGGCCTGCTCGAATCGCGCCTCGACGCGATCGTCTACCGCGCCAAGTTCGTTCCGACCGTTTTCGCTGCCCGTCAGTTCGTCAACCACGGCCACGTCACCGTTAACGGCGTTCGCGTCAACATCGGTTCGTACCGCTGCAAGGCTGGCGACGTTATTGAAGTTCGCGAAAAGTCCAAGCAGCTCGTAACCGTTCTCGAATCGGTTGCTCTCGCTGAGCGCGACGTTCCGGACTACATCGAAGTCGATCACAACAAGATGGTTGCGACCTTCGCTCGTGTTCCGGCTCTCGGCGATGTACCGTACGCCGTCGTCATGGAACCGCATCTGGTCGTCGAATTCTATTCGCGTTAATAGGCGGATAACTTTCTTGATGAATGAAAAGCCGCTCGGTTCGAGCGGCTTTTTTGTCTTTGGAGCGCCTCATGACGGATTTGCAGGCCATTCTCGACGGCATACATGCGGAGCTTTCGCCGCGCATCGGCGAGGGCAAGGTTGCCGATTACATTCCGGAGCTGGCAAAGGTCGATCCGAAGCAGTTCGGAATGGCAATCGCAACTGTCGACGGCAAAGTCTACAGCATCGGTGATGCCGGCGTTCCTTTCTCCATCCAGAGTATCTCCAAGGTCTTCATGCTGACCTTGGCGCTCGGCAAGGTCGGCGAGAGCTTGTGGAATCGTGTTGGGCGCGAGCCATCCGGCACGGCTTTCAATTCCATCGTCCAGCTGGAACGGGAAGAGGGTATTCCCCGCAATCCCTTCGTCAATGCAGGTGCCATCGCTGTCAGCGATGTCGTACTCGCTGGACACGAGCCGCGCGAGGCGATCGGCGAGCTGCTGCGCTTCGTCCGTTATGTGGCCGACGACGAGACGATCAGCATCGATGACAGGGTGGCGCGTTCGGAGACGCAGACGGGTTTCCGCAATTTCGCGCTCGCCAATTTTATGCGCGCGTATGGCAATATCCACCATCCGGTCGAGCATGTGCTCGGTGTCTATTTCCATCAATGTGCGCTTTCCATGAGCTGCCGGCAGCTTGCCAAGGCGGGGCTCTATCTCGCTGCGCGCGGCAGCAATCCGATCACCGGGCACTCCGTCGTCTCGCCGAAGCGGGCGCGGCGCATCAATGCGCTGATGCTGACCTGCGGGCATTATGATGGCTCAGGGGATTTCGCCTATCACGTCGGTCTGCCGGGCAAGAGCGGCGTCGGCGGCGGCATCCTGGCCGTAGCGCCCGGCATCGGCTCGATCGCAGTCTGGTCGCCGGGCCTGAACAAGGTCGGCAATTCGCAGCTCGGTGCCGTGGCATTGGAAATGCTGGCGGCCCGCACCGGCTGGTCCGTATTCGGTGATTGATACGGTGTCTTCTCGTCCCGCTTTCTGCTATCAGCGTGGCGAGATCCAAGGAACGACGGAATGAATATCACGACGACGGTGAAAGACGACATCGATATCGAGGCTGAAGATGGTGGTTCTGCCGCGCATCCGATGTTTTCTGATGCGCCGCGCTCCGTTTCCTTCAACAAGCTGCGCAAGCGCCTGTTGCGGCAGGTACGCCAGGCCATGGAAGACTTCCAGATGCTGAAGGGCCAGAAGCGCTGGCTGGTTGGCCTTTCCGGAGGCAAGGATTCCTACGGTCTGCTGGCGCTCTTGCTTGACCTGAAATGGCGCGGTTTGCTGCCGGTGGAAATCATCGCCTGCAATCTCGATCAGGGTCAGCCGAATTTCCCGAAGCATGTTCTGCCCGAATACCTCACGAAGATCGGCGTTGCCCATCGCATCCAGTATCGCGACACTTATTCGATCGTGAAGGAGAAGGTGCCGGAGGGAGCAACCTATTGCTCGCTCTGTTCGCGCCTGCGCCGCGGTAATCTTTATCGCATCGCCCGCGAGGAGGGCTGCGATGCGCTGGTGCTGGGCCATCATCGCGAGGATATTCTCGAGACCTTCTTTATGAACTTCTTCCATGGCGGCCGGCTGGCCTCGATGCCGGCGAAGCTGGTCAATGACGAAGGCGACTTGATGCTTCTGCGTCCGTTAGCCTATGCCGCCGAGGACGATCTTGCCAAATTTGCTGCCGCCATGCAGTTTCCAATCATCCCGTGCGATCTCTGCGGCTCGCAGGATGGGTTGCAGCGTAATGCCATGAAGGACATGCTCGCCGATATCGAACGGCGCATGCCTGGCCGTAAGGATACGATGCTGCGTGCACTGGCGCATGTGAACCCGTCACACCTGCTCGACCTGAAACTGTTCGATTTCGCTGGGTTGATGACACAGGGGTCTTCCAGCGATCCAACGTAAATTCAGCGCTTTTGCCACACCGATGTCATCGAATCGGGCATAAGAGGAAGCCCTTTCAAAACAGAGGCTTCCTATGACTTTCTCCGATGCTGATTTCGACTATGTGATGACGATCGTTGCCGAAGCGGCGTCAAAGGAAATCATGCTGCGTTTCCGCAACCTGGACGCTGGCGACATATCGGAAAAGACCTCGGCCATCGACCTTGTGACCGAGGCCGACCTTCGGGCTGAGCGGCACATCACCGCGGCATTGAAGACACGGTTTCCAAAGGCCGTCATCGTGGGCGAAGAAGCCTATGAGGCCGACAAGTCCGTCGTGCCGGCGCTGGCGCATGCGGAATTGGCTTTCACCATCGACCCGGTGGACGGCACATTCAATTTCGCGGCGGGATTGCCGGTCTTCGGGACGATCGTCGCCGTCATCGCCAATGGCGAGACGATCGCGAGCATCATCCACGATCCCGTGCTTGGCGACACCCTGACCGCCATGAAAGGCGGCGGCACTTTCCTGCGCCGGCAAACCGGGCAGGCGAGGCGGCTTGCCGTCGCCGCGCCGGCGTCTTTGAAGGCGATGACGGGCGCCATATCCTGGGGGCATATGGATGAGCCTGAGCGGTCACGCATCTGCGGCAATCTATCGAAGACCCGTATGGCTTTCTCTCTCAATTGCTCGGCCTACGAATATTGGATGGTGGCGTCGGGCAAGTGGCACTTCATCGGCCATTCAAAGCTGATGCCATGGGATCATCTTGCCGGAGTGCTGGCGCATCAGGAAGCAGGCGGTTATACCGCCAAATTCGATGGCACGCCCTACAGACCCGGCGAGACGACGGGCGGCATTATTTCTGCGCCGGATGAGGAAAGCTGGCGGATGATTCGCCGCGAGATCATCGGCGCCTGACGCGAAAGGAAAAAGCATGACATCGCTCGTTGACGTTACCACGCTTGCTCATGTGCTGCGCCGTGCGGCACAGACGGAGATCCTGCCGCGTTTTCGCAGGCTGGGCAGCGACGATATCCGCGCCAAGAGTGAGGCGACGGATCTGGTAACGGAAGCCGATGAGCGTGCCGAACATATGATAAAGGCGGAGGTCGCACGGCTCTGGCCCGAAGCTTTGTTCATCGGCGAGGAATCGGTTGCCGCCGACCCATCGCTATTGACGAAGCTCGTGGATGTCGATCTCGCGATCATCGTCGATCCCGTCGACGGCACATTCAATTTCGCCGCCGGCATTCCGGCCTTCGGCGTCATGGCTTCGGTGGTTTCGAAGGGAGAAACCGTTGCCGGCATCATCTTCGATCCGATGGGCGACGATTGGGTGCTGGCGGAACGCGGCAGCGGCGCATGGCTGCGCCGGCCCGATGGCGAGACGCTGCGTCTCAAGGTTGCTCCATCCGTCCCCCTTGACGAATTGGTCGGTATGGCGGCTACCGGCTTTCTGCCCAAGGAAAAGCGCGCCGAGATCATGGGTAATCTCGCCAAGGTGCGCTACACGACCTGCTATCGCTGCGCGGCGCATGAGTATCGCACGCTCGCGGGCGGCTATGTGCATTATCTCATGTACAACAAGCTGATGCCTTGGGATCACCTGGCGGGATCGCTGATCTCGGCCGAATCCGGAGCCTATGTCCGCCGTTTCGACGGTTCGCCCTATTTGCCGCATCACCTCGATGGCGGGCTCCTTGTCGCGGTGGACAAGGACACATGGGAGCTGTTGCGGCGCGAAGTCTTCACTCTTTGAGGGGATCCACGCCACGATAGCCGGCGCGGCCTCTTGGAAAGTGACAGCCGGAGGGCTATCTTTGCTCCAACAGGCAAGAGCCTTGGTCGGCGCTTGCCGCGAGGATGAGACAAATGTCCGAGACGAGCCGCAAGCTGACCACCATCTTCTGCGCCGATGTGCAGGACTACACGCGCCTCATGGGGAAGGACGAGGAGGGGACGCTTTCAACCCTTCGTCGTTACCGCGATGCGATGAAACGGCTGATCGAAGCCCATGGCGGCCGGGTCATCAATACCTGGGGCGATGGCGTGTTCGCCGAGTTTCCAAGCGTCGTCGAAGCCGTGCGCGCTGCGATCGACACGCAGAACGAGCTTGCCGGCTACAATGCCGTAATCAATCCCGACAAGCAGATGCTCTTTCGCATCGGCCTCAATCTCGGTGATGTGATCGCCGATGGCGACGATCTCTATGGAGACGGCGTCAATATTGCAGCTCGGCTGCAGTCGCGCGCTGCTCCAGGCGGCATCGTCATTTCCAACACCGTCTATGACCAGGTGCGCAACAAGGTTGCCGTAGGTTTCGATTTTCTCGGGCAGCTCGAGGTCAAGAACATCGACGGCGGCGTGCCGAGCTATGCGGTGCGGATCGGCAGCGTGCAGGTTGTCGACACGACGTCCGATTATCGCTCGCCTCGTCCGGAGCGAGCCCCTGCGCGGGCGCCCGAGCCGGTGGCGCAGGAGCCTGCGCTGCAGGACTGGCGCCGCAGCTATGCTGCGCCGCTCATCGTCTGCATCGGGCTTGCCATACTCAACGGCCTTACCTGGCACGGAGAGTTCTGGGCAAAATGGCCGATACTCGCCATTTTATGGGTTACGGCATTTCGCTACGTGCGCAGCAACAGGCAGATCGATATGGCGATCGCCAGTCTTGTCATCACCGGCGTTGGCATCGTTATGATCAATCTTTTCACCTGGCACGGCACGCCCTGGGCGATGTGGCCCTTGTTCGGCCTTGCGATCGCCGCGGCGCTACGCTGGGTCAGCCGGCCGCGCAGCGGCGTTTAAGGAGTCGCGTCGCTCAGACGTGACCCATGCCTGGTTCCAGGGCCGGCGTATCGCCAGGATGGGTGAAGAGCTTGCCGCGTTCCGCCCACAGCGTTGCGACGATCGACAGCGCGCCAAATATGGTGAAGCCGGCAAGTAGCGGCTGTGCAGTGCCATCGAACATCTGGCCGACGACGCCGCCGAGCAGGACGCCGACTGTCGTGGAAATCGAGCTGGTGATGGCGGCTGCCGTTCCCGCCAGGTGTCCCATCGGCTCCAGGCTGATGGCCATGCAGTTGGTGGTAATGACGGCGAACATCATCAGCATGACCGAGATCAGTACATAAATGAAGATGAAGCTCGGCTGGCCGAACATTCCGACGACGTAGCCGACGGCTCCAAGGACGGTGAAAACAATCATCGCGGCGTGGGAAATGCGGCGCATGCCGAAGCTGCGGACGAAATAGCCATTGGCAAACTGCGCGACGGCGGTGCCGGCTGCCGTTGCCGCAAAGGCGATCGGGAACGTGTCCCCGAGGCCGTAGACCTCGCCGAAAACCTGCTGCACGGAGACGATGTAGGCGCAGATGACGCCAGTATAGAGCGTCAGGCCGATCATGTAGCCGCAGGTGATGCGGTTGGTCAGTACGGTCTTAAAGCCGGACAGCACGGAAGCGACCGAGAGCGGCAGGCGCTCTTCAGCGGGCAGCGTTTCCTTCATGCGGAAGAAAGCGACCAGGAAGAGGGCGGCGCTGACGATGCCGAGCAGGATGAAGATCCATTGCCAGTTCGAATAGGCAACGATCATCTGGCCGACGAAGGGCGCGACCATCGGCATGATCATGAATACGATCATGACATAGGACATGACGCGGGCCATTTCGCGACCGCCGAAGCAATCGCGGACGATGGCGAGCGTCGTGATGCGCACGGCCGCAGCGCCGACGCCCTGGGCAAAGCGCATGGCAAGCAAGGCAAACAGGCTGCCGCTCCAGGCCGCGGCAAACAGGGTCACCGTATAGAAGGCAAGACCGCCAAGCAGGATGTATCGTCGGCCATAGGTGTCCGACAGGCTACCGAAGAAAAGCTGACAAATGCCGAATCCGAGGAAATAGACGCCTATGACGAGCTGGATGTCGTTCGGATTGGCGACATTAAGCGACTGGCCGATATTCGGCAGCGCCGGCAGCATGCTGTCGATGCCCATGGAAATGCTGGCAGTCATCAAGGCGATCGTGAGGATGAATTCCACGATGCCAAGACCGATGCGGCTGGAGCCGGACTGCACCGGCGGCTGAGCCGGCGACTGGGATTGAGGCGGGGTTGTCATTCGAATATGCCTGTCAATGTAAAGCGAGAGACTGATCGGCCGGAGGAGGCGCATTGTGCGGGCGGAAGAGGCGTCCCCTTTCGGCGATCACTACGAAGACCAGACCGATCAGCGAAACGGTGAAGTAGCCGATGACCATCGGCGTTGCCGTACCGTTGAAATACTGGCCGATACCGGCGCCAATCGAGGCGCCGCCGACCGTGCTCATGAAGCCGAGCACGGAGGAGGCGGTGCCGGCGACATGGCCGAGCGGCTCCATGGCGAGAGAATTGAAATTCGAGCCGATCCAGCCGAACTGGAACATTGCCAGCGCGAAAAACAGCATGAACAGTGGGAAGGACATCGGTGCCGGGCCATAGAGCTGCACCAGCATCCAAATGAAGGTGATGAAGGAGAAGCCGAGCAATGCCGCATGGGAAAGCCGCCGCATGCCGAAGCGGCCGACGAGCTGTGAGTTTATGAAGGAGGACAGCGCCATGAAAAGCGCCACGCCGCCAAAGGCAACTGGCGTGTACACGCCCAGCCCGTAAATGCCGCTATAGATCTGCTGCGCCGAATTGATGAAGCCGAACAGCGCCCCGAACAGGAACGTGCTGGCCAAGGTGTAACAGAGTGCTACGCGGTTTGTCAGAACCATCCTGAAGGCGGAGGCTACCGATCTGATGGTCAGCGGACGGATATTTTCCGGCTTCAATGTCTCCGGAAGCCGGAAATACATCCAGAGACCGACGAGCGTCGCCATGGTGCCGATGAAGACGAAGATCATGTGCCAGGTGCTGACGAGCATGATGATCTGACCGCTTCCTGGCGCGATGACAGGCACGATCATGAACACCATCATGATGAGTGACATCACTTCGGCCATCAGGCGGCCGCCGAAGACGTCACGGACGATGGAAATGGTGATGACGCGCGTTGCCGCCGATCCCAGGCCCTGGATGAAGCGGAGCGCGAGGAGGCCGGCAAAAGACGGAATAAGGGCAATGCCGAAAGCGGAGATGACGTAGACGGTCAGGCCGATCAGCAGGGGCAGGCGGCGGCCGAAGCGATCCGACAGGGGGCCGTAGATGAGCTGCGCCGAGCCGAAGCCGATCAGATAGGCCGTTACCACATATTGCCGATGATTCTCGTTCATCACGCCGAGGCTGGAGCCGATCTGCTGCAATGCAGGGAGCATGATGTCGATGGCAAGCGAATTGATCGCCATCAGAAAGGCCGCGAGTACGATGAACTCGCGTTTGCCCATGGGCAGCTGCCCCTGGGACATGGCCTGGGATGAAGTCGTCACGGTTTTATTCCCATAAACATGTCAAGGCGCCGCCCGGCGGCAGCGCCCAATTGATCAAATTTAACTATGGAAACCGGACGAGGAGCCCGGTGCCCGGTCAGGCGGCGCCGCGAACGCTGATGCCGTGTTCCTGAAGGTGTTGCTGCAACTCGCCCGCCTGGAACATCTCGCGCACGATATCGCAGCCGCCGATGAATTCGCCCTTCACGTAAAGCTGCGGGATGGTCGGCCAGTTGGAATAGTCCTTGATGCCCTGGCGAATCTCGGCATCGGCAAGGACATTGATGCCCTTGTAGTCGACGCCGATATAATCGAGAATCTGGACCACCTGGCCGGAGAAGCCACACTGCGGGAACTGGGGCGTGCCTTTCATGAAAAGAACGACGTCGTTGTTCTTAACTTCATTATCGATGAATTCGTGAATGCCGCTCATTGTCCAGTTCCTTTCACATGCGGGGTCAAGGTCCGCAGCGTTACATCTGTCCCTTAAATAGCAAGCAGCCGACAAGATTTCCAGCCGCAAAACATACGCATCGTTTTTTTCATCGCATGAATGGACCCACGAATTGACGGCCTGGGACCGCAGCGAAAATGGCGCATTGAGCTGATTTTCTGAATAGTGCGTTTTGAAAACGACCCTTCAACTCCGTGCCTGAACAACACACATAAATGTGAAGCAAGGGACGGTTAATAGTAGTCTGCTATCTAATTTACAAACGATCGGTATGTTTGTAAAAGTGTTTCGATTGATGCGATTTGGCGCGTATCGGTCCCTTGTGAGCATCGCAGTCGCATTTTGAGGGAGCGGACACCATGAGCCACCACCATTATTCAGACGGGCAGGTTGGTGAAGAGCGCGAATTTTATAGCTCTGAGGACACCAGCGAAGGCGAGCGGGAATATTTCGAGCACGTGCGCACGCCAAGAGCATCGATCCTGAATAGCGCAGTGACTGTCAGTGCCATCGTCCTTATATTGAGCATCGCTTTCGGCTATCGTGCCGCGACCGCCCCGACGCCGCAGCGGATGGCGTCTCCTATCGCCGAAAAAATCATGATTGCTCCACCGGTAGACTCGTGTGCCGAGGCTTCTCCATATCCTCGCCATGAATGCTGAGACATGCCGTGCTGCCACACTATGGCACGTTAGCGAGCGGGATTCTTGGGAACAGGCCCCTTTCTGCCCGCCGCAGCGATCGTGAACGGTTGATTCCAGACTTTTTATTTTCAGCGGACTATATTGCTCCGCCATGAAAAAGCCGGCAGTTCGTGGTCATGGCCATCTTCAGTTTTATCAGTGCTATTGGCGCCCCCGGGGACAGACTGCAATATGAATCCTATCAAGAAGAGGGTGGTTCTCCACTTCCCTGGCTTCGAGCCGCTGGACGCTGCCGCACATCGGGCTCGTTACGAGCGTTCTGCGCGGCAGAGCGCCGCCGCCTGGGATTTCACCGTGTCAGTGGACGAGATGAAGAATTTCGGCCGTGCGCCGTATTTCGATGTCACGGCGACGGCTGCGGACTGGCATACGCAAAGCCGCATTCACATCGTCGATCATAACGATCTGGTTGCCACGCTGAATGGCAGGCCATTCTTCACGCGGTTGATGCAGGGCTATCTTGCCGCGGCAAAAGTTGCCGCTTCGGGCGGCATGACCGGCTATTTCCGTCATGCATGGCGCTTCGGCCTGTTCTTTATCTTTCCCTTTCTGCTGATGCTTGCGGGGTTGATTCTCAGCCTGTCGATCGCGTTTGCGCCAATCCTTTTCGGGCTGCCGGCCTGGAGCCATATCGGCAGCATCGCGCTCGCAGTCGCCTTTTTCGTCTATGTCTTCCTGCCACAAGCCGAAAAGCTGCATACCTTGCATCTCTTTTCCGATTGGGAGATGGCGGTGGCGATGGCGGGTTTGAACGGAATAGGCGCTGAACAGTGGCTGGAAGCCAGCGCCGTCAGCGTCCGGCAAGTCTTGGATGAGCCCGACGTCGAAGAGTTCGTCATCTCCTCGCATAGCATGGGCTCGTCCGTGGCGGCTCACGTGGTCGGCTTGTTGCTGGAGCGCGAGCCGGACCTGCTGCAAGGCAAGCGCGTGGTGTTTACGACCCTTGGCAGTGCCATCCTGCAATGTGCTCTCATGCGGTCGGCAAAGGTGTTGCGCTCACGCGTCGGATTGATCGCGCGCTGCCAGGACATCTTCTGGCTCGACGTCCACTGTCTGACCGATGCAATCCATTTTTATAAGGCGAAGGTCGCGGCTGTTTGCGGCCATGAGGATGTCCAGCAGGCTTCGATCCTCTTCGTGCGCTTCAAGCAGATGCTGTCGGAAAAGCATTACAAGAAGATCAAGCGGGATTTCCTGCGAGTTCACCGGCAATATGTGCTCGGTCCCGATCTCAGGGCCTTCTTCGATTTCACGCTGATGACAGCCGGTCCGCTGCCGGCTGCGGATTTCGCTGAATTCTCAGCGAAGAGATTGCCGGAGCTGAGCTTCCACTCCGGCGAAGCGGCGCAGGCGCTCTCAGTCGGGCGCTGACGTCTGCAGCGCGAGGGCGTGCAGCACGCCGCCCATATTACCCTTCAAGGCATCATAGACCATCTGGTGCTGCTGCACGCGGCTCTTGCCGCGGAAGGCTTCCGCGACAACTTCGGCTGCATAGTGATCGCCATCCCCGGCCAGGTCGCGAATCGTCACCTTGGCGCCGGGAATGCCGGCCTTGATCATGTCTTCGATATCGCCGGGGTTCATGGGCATAGGTGGTACCTCGATTATTCAGCAGCGGCGAGCGCGCTGCCATCCATGAAGGCAGGAAACCACGATTCATACGCCTCGCGCAACTGTTCAACCGGAAGCGTTAACAGGCCATCGACAACGAGTGCATCGCCCCCGACCGTTCCCAGACGGCGGAAGGGCACGCCGGCGCTTTCAGCATTGATACAGACGAAATCGGCGACATCGGCCGGAACGGCGATGACGTAGCGGGCCTGATCCTCACCGAAAAGTGCTGCATGCGGCAGGGTCTTGTGTTCGGAGAGATCAATGTTCAGGCCCTTGCGGGACTCCATCGCCATTTCAGCGAGCGCCAACGCCAGTCCGCCGGACGATATATCGTGGCAGGCCGAGACCTGACCGTTGCGGATGGCGGAGCGGACGAAATCGCCGTTGCGGCGCTCGGCAAAGAGATCGACTTCCGGAGCCGGGCCATCGGTCGAGCCAACGATATCGCGCAGATAGATCGAGGAGCCGAGGTGGCTGCCGTCGACACCGATCATCAGCACACGGTCGCCTTCGGAAGCGGAGCCGATACGGGCCATCGCCTTCCAATCCGGCAGCAGGCCGACGCCTGCGATCGTTGGGGTCGGCAGGATGGCAACGCCATTGGTCTCGTTGTAGAGCGAGACATTGCCGGAGACGATCGGGAAATCCAGCGCGCGGCAGGCTTCGCCGATGCCCTTAACGGCGCCGACGAACTGGCCCATGATCTCGGGCTTTTCCGGATTGCCGAAGTTCAGATTGTCGGTCGCGGCCAGCGGCTCGGCGCCGGTTGCGGTGATGTTGCGCCAGCATTCGGCGACGGCCTGCTTGCCACCTTCGAAGGGATCGGCTTCGACATAGCGCGGCGTGACGTCGGAGGAGAAGGCGAGAGCCTTGGTCGCATGGCCCTCGACGCGGACGACGCCGGCGTCGCCGCCGGGAAGCTGCAGCGAATTGCCTTGGATCAAAGTATCGTACTGTTCGTAGACCCAGCGGCGGCTGGACTGGTTGGCGGAGCCGACCAGCTTCAGCAGAGTCTGACCATAATCTTCCGGCGCAGCGACGAGATCCGCGGGCAGGGCGGCGCGCTTGTCGGATTCGCGCCACGGACGGTCATATTCCGGAGCCTGGTCACCGAGATCCTTGATCGGCAGATTTGCAACTTCCTCGCCCTGATGGATGACCCGGAAACGCAGGTCGTCGGTCGTCTTGCCAACGATGGCGAAATCCAGACCCCATTTGACAAAGATCGCCTTGGCGACGGCTTCCTTTTCCGGCTGCAGCACCATGAGCATGCGCTCCTGGCTTTCCGACAGCATCATTTCATAGGCGGTCATCCGCTCTTCGCGCACCGGCACCTTGTCGAGATCGAGCTCGATGCCGAGGTCGCCCTTGGCGCCCATTTCGACGGCGGAGCAGGTAAGGCCAGCCGCACCCATGTCCTGGATGGCGATGACGGCGCCCGTCTGCATCAGTTCCAGGCAGGCTTCCAGCAGGCACTTTTCGGTGAAGGGGTCGCCAACTTGAACGGTCGGGCGCTTTTCCTCGATCGATTCGTCGAATTCGGCAGACGCCATGGTCGCGCCGCCGACGCCGTCACGGCCGGTCTTGGCGCCAAGATAGACGACCGGCAGGCCGACGCCCTTGGCTTCGGACAGGAAGATGGCGTTGGATTTCGCAAGGCCCGCCGCAAAGGCGTTGACCAGGATATTGCCATTGTAGCGCGCATCGAACTCGACTTCGCCGCCAACAGTCGGAACGCCGAAGGAATTGCCATAGCCGCCAACGCCGGCAACGACGCCGGAGACGAGGTGGCGGGTCTTCGGATGATCCGGTTCGCCGAAGCGCAAGGCGTTCATGGCGGCGACCGGGCGAGCGCCCATGGTGAATACGTCGCGCAGGATGCCGCCGACGCCTGTGGCAGCACCCTGATACGGCTCGATGTAGGACGGATGGTTGTGGCTTTCCATCTTGAAGACGACGCAGTCGCCGTCATCGATATCGACAACGCCAGCGTTCTCGCCCGGCCCCTGAATGACGCGCGGTCCCTTGGTCGGCAGGGTGCGGAGCCACTTCTTGGAAGACTTGTACGAGCAGTGCTCGTTCCACATGGCCGAAAAGATGCCGAGCTCGGTGAACGTGGGCTCGCGGCCGATCAGATCCAGAATGCGCTGATATTCATCCGGCTTGAGGCCGTGGGCGGCAATCAGTTCGGGGGTGATCTGGATCGAATTGGAAATGGTCATGGGCGCTCGAGTGTCCTTGCCTGTAAAGGATTGGAAGACCGGTCAGGGATCGGGGTCTCTTTAGCGCAACTCTCCCTGTCGTGCGACAGGAAAATCACCGGCGTTCACAACACGCCGGCATAGATGTAGCGAAAATCGAGCGCGCGGCCATGGGCGGTCGCTTCGCAGGGTCAGAATTTGTAGCCGACCATGATGCCGGCACGCGTCATGCCGCCGTTAGGCCCATCGCAAAGATCGGCATGCGACGAGTGCGCGATCTGCGCCATTACGTTCCAATGATTATCGAAATTGTAGCCGAGGCCGGCATATTCGTGGAAGAGCAGGCGGCAGCCGAGCATCGGACCATGCTCTCGCCAGTCGTCCAGGTTGCCGGTGTGCACCGTGCCGCCGAAGCCGAGTTCGGTGAAGATGCCGTTGCTATTCGTGAGCGTCCAGGAAAGGCCGCCATAGACCTGCGTCGCGGAGCCCGACGTACCGATCGACGTGCCTACATGGATACGAGGATGGGTCAGCTGATCCTTCCAGTCGGCGGTCGGATTGTAGCCGAACGGATTGAAGAGGACCTGGACATCCGGGAAGACGCCGCTTTCGTGCTCGTTGCCGCTCTGGATGGAGCCGCTTGCGCCGAAACGCAGTTCGTCGAAGATCTTGACTGGAGCGGCGGGAGTAGCCGCCACCGTATCCGCAGCGGTTGCGGCCGATTGACCTGCAACAAATACCGAACTGATTACCAGAAAACTAGAAACTAAACGCTTGCTGAAAAAGCTTGCAATAGCCATGCGCTCCCCCTGGTATAGCGGGCGAATCCTCACTTTTATTGATAGAACGGTAGTGTGCTAAGTGTCGAGGCGACGAATGCGCATTTAAGCAAGATGTCTGTCGATAAATTGATAAGGCTTGCTTAAATGTGACTATCGTAACCGGATGAGCCGTTTTCCAACAACCTGCGTAATGTCATGAACCCGGCGGCAACATCTTTTCGCTGTGGCGGCGACGAAAAGGCGACACGGACGCGATGATAGACTCTATCGATTCGGGCTGCCTTGAATTCATCCTCGTCATCGATGAGCACGCCTTCGGAGAGGGCTGCATTCTTGAAGGTACCCGAAAGCCAGGGTTCCGGCAGCTTCAGCCACAGGAATGGCAGATGCGGATGCGAGTTGAACTCGAAGCCCGATAATGCCTCACGTGCCAATTGCTCACGTGCCTTGATCTCTTCGACGGATTTGCGGCGCAGTTCCAGGGCATGACCGCCGAGTACGAGCCGGGCGCAGGTTTCGGCCAATATGAAAGGCAAGCCGCCTGTCGTCATCTTGTGCGTGACCTTGATGCGCTGGGCGAAATGCGGCGGGCAAGCGACCCAGCCGCCGCGCACGCCGGCTGTCACCGATTTAGACAAGCTGCTGACGACGAAAGTCCGCTCGGGCGCAATGGCCGCCATCAGCGGGTTCTGGTCGCCGGTCATGCCGCCATAGAGGTCGTCCTCGATCAGCCATACGCTGTGGCGGCGCGCAATGGCGGCAATCGCCCGGCGTCTTGCCTCCGGCATTGTCACCAGCGTGGGATTATGGGCCGTCGGCATCAGGAAGGCGAGGCGCGGATGCTGCTGCTGGCAGAGACGTTCGAAATCCTCCGGGATCATCCCATGCTCGTCCGAATCCACGAGGATCGAGCGCCTTCCGAGCAGGCGCGCGGCGCGGCTGATCTGCGTATAGGTGAGGTTCTCGAAGACAATCTTGTCGCCCGGCGAAGTGACGGCGGAAATGACTGCTATGGCGGCTGCGTGCGCGCCGAGCGTCGGCACGATCGTCTCGATTGCCGGCTGCCAGCCGTTGCGGGCAAGCCAGATCTGCCCGGCCTCAAACCAACTTGCCGGGAAGTTCCTGGAATAGGAGGAGATCTCTGTCTGGTGCTCGCTGCTGATGTCGGCGAAGAGCTTGCCGATGATCGCACCCTGGCCGATGTCGGGGGCGGCGGTCGTGTCGAAGCGGATCTTGGCGTCGGGCGTATTCAGACCGCGGGTGCCGGCAAGCGCCTGGGTGATCGGATCGACAAGCTCGATCTGCTTGCCGTTCGAACGCTCGAGAACATAGGTGCCGCGGCCGACTTCGCCAGCGACGAGGCCGCGTTCATGCACAAGGGCATAGGCCCGGCTGACCGTGCCGATGGTAACGCCGATATCGTAGGCGAGATTGCGTTGCGGCGGCAGCTTCGTGCCCGGCGGCAACACGCCATGCGTGATCGCGTTTTCGATGGCGTCGGCGACGCGGATGTAGACCGGGCCGGTTCCGCTTGAAATGTCAGGGAGCCAATTTGTCATAATGACAATTTCCTAGATTGTCCCTGTCATTGAGTCAAGAGTATGAGTCAATTTGTATCGTCTTGCTCGATACTCGAAAATTGTTACCCTCATGCGAGAATGAAGATGAGCGCAATAGATACAATCTGCCCGGCTGAGGCGCAAACTGCGTCCTTGGCAAGCGCAAAGGTCAGGGCGGCGGCACCAAAGCTGCGCCCGATGCGTCGGCTTTGGGCCGTTTATCTGCATTGGCTGGAGAAGCGTGAGAGCCGCTGGGTTCTGCGAGGCCTAACGGATGACCAGTTGAACGACGTCGGCCTGACCCGGCGCGAAGCGGCAACGGAAGCAAAGAAGTCGTTTTTCTGGGGTTGAGCGGGCTGCGCCGCATATCAAGCTAACGCGCCTCCTATTCAGGCTATTTCACATCCTTGACATCCCGTGGCCTGTGAACGAGTTTGTACTGGCTGCGCGACTGGCGGATTATAATGGAAAACCATTGTGGAACGCAGCCTCATATGCCGACCCGCCTGGGCCTCGCTGAGAAATGCAATGGAGGCTCATATGCGCTTGGATATCGATCGGATCGAAGCCGCTGCCACGACCATACACAAGGTCTTTCGGCATACACCGCAATACATCTGTGAAAGTTTGAGCCGGGCGCTGGGCTGCCGGGTCGTTCTCAAAGTCGAAACGATGAATCCTGCGCGCTGCTTCAAGGGGCGTGGCACCGAGATGGTTTTGGCGAGGCTCCAGTTACAAGGTGACAAGAAGTCGGTCGTCTGCGCCAGTGCGGGTAATCTGGGCCAGGCACTCGCTTATGGCGGTCGACTGAGAAACTTTGATGTCACGGTAACGGCGTCCGTCGCCGCAAATGCCTTCAAGGTGGAAAAGATGCGGCTACTTGGAGCAAATGTCGTGTTGGTCGAAGGGGAGATCGAAGCCGCGCTCCAGGCAGCCTCTGATCATGCCGAAGAAACGGGTGCCTTCCTCGTGGAGGACAGCAAGAACCTCGACACTTGTGAAGGCGCCGCGACAATCGGGCTCGAGCTTTCCGAACTTCCTCAAGCGCTGGATGCCGTCTTGGTTTCTCTGGGGGCCGGGGCAATGGCGACGGGCATCGGCTATGCCCTGAAGTGCCGGCGGCCGAATGTGGAGATAATCACGGTCCAGCCCCGAAATGCACCGGCTATGACCCTTTCCTTCAAGGCGAAGCGGATCGTGGACGCGGGCGCCCCGAACACCATCGCCGATGGTGTGGCCGGACGCTATGTGATCCCGGAAATTCTCGATGATCTATTGGTCGTCGCTGATGACGCCCTTTTGGTCAGCGAGGACAGCATCAAGGAGGGGATGCGACTTCTATACTTTCATTCGGGACTTGTCGTGGAGCCCGCCGCCGCCCTTGGCGTCGCCGCCATTCTTGAGAATCCACAGCGTTTCGCCGGTAAGACGGTGGCAACCGTTCTCTGCGGCGGCAACGTCGAACCCAAGGCGTTCGAAGCGTGGATTGGGAAATCCTAAAGGTGAGCTTGTTTCAAGCTGAGCAACAGCCTCGTCGCTGGCAACATAGCGGCGGTGGCAGACCTTTATTGGCAGCCCTTCGATCCCCCAGCCCAGCGATTGACGTCGCCGGTGATGCGGCCGCCGGAGGCGCCTGACATCATCGGACCGAAGGCCTGCAGCTGTGCGGGATTGCCTTCCGCTTGCACAACGAGCGAAGGCCGGCCGGTCGGATGCTTCTTGTCGACCACGAGGATGCGCGGGCGACCGGTAAAGGAATTGAGCTCGGGAGCGAGCTGATAGCTGGCAAACGCCGGGTCCGAAGACTTGAACCAGCATGCATTGGCGTTGAGCATGATGCGTTCCATCGTCGACAGGGCGCTGTGATCGGTCGCAATGATGCTCGGCGGGCGCGGGCCGCAAGAGGTGACCAACAGCCCAAGCATCGCGATAGCGGCGGCGGAGTAAAGTCCTGTCAGGAGGCGAGGGCGCATCAATCTCTTTCCAATAAGGCGGTGGAGCTGGTCTGCCGGGTCGCATTCCGGCGCCCTGCTGTTCGATCCAAAAACGCCGATTTTATGGTTCTGATAGCGGGCTCGCCTATCAGGCCGCGATCACGCCAAGCGCGGACGCAAACAGACCGCGACCGTCGCTGCCGCCATGGGCCGCCTCGATCAGATTTTCCGGATGCGGCATCATGCCAAGCACATTGCCCTTGGCGTTCATGACCCCGGCGATGTCGTTGACCGAGCCGTTCGGGTTGGTGCCTTCGGCATAGCGGAAGACCACCTGGCCATTATCCTCGATCGCCTTCAGCGTTTCGGCATCGGCGAAATAGTTGCCGTCGTGATGTGCGACCGGGCTGCGGATGACCTGGCCCTTGGCATAGGCGGCCGTGAAGTCCGTTTCGGCATTGACGACTTCCAGCTTCACTTCGCGGCAGACGAATTTCAGCGAGGCGTTGCGCATCAGCGCGCCGGGAAGCATGCCGGCTTCGAGCAGGATCTGGAAACCGTTGCAGACGCCCAAAACCTTGACGCCCTTGCCGGCCTTGTCCTTGATTGCCTGCATGATCGGCATGCGGGCGGCGATCGCGCCGCAACGAAGATAATCGCCGTAGGAGAAGCCGCCGGGAATGACGATCAGGTCGACATCCGGAATCTCGGTCTCCGTCTGCCAGACCGTCACGGGCGCATGGCCGGAAATCTTGGTCAGTGCCGCGATCATGTCGCGGTCGCGATTGAGGCCGGGGAGTTGGACGACTGCTGATTTCATGATGCTGTTCCCGCAATAGGCGACGAATAATCGCTGGAATGTGCTTCGTGAGCCATACTTCATTGTCTTAAACAAAGGAAGGATGGCTCGCGAAAGAAGACAATCAGTCGATCGAAATGCTGAAGTTCTCGATGACCGTATTGGCGAGAAGCCTCTCGCACATGGCCTTCAGATCGGCTTCGGCCTTGTTCTTGTCGGTGCCTTCAAGCTCGAGATCGAAGACCTTGCCCTGGCGGACCTGATGGACGCCGTCAAAGCCGAGTGCGCCGAGCGCACCTTCGATTGCCTTGCCCTGCGGATCGAGAACGCCGTTCTTCAGCGTGACGGTTACACGAGCCTTGATCACGATTGTCCTTTCTGAACTTACTTGACGAGAACCGGGCCCGTGCCGCGCACGGGTTCGTTTTCATTGATGATGCCGAGGCGGCGAGCCACTTCCGAATAGGCTTCGAGCAGGCCGCCCATGTCGCGACGGAAGCGGTCCTTGTCCATCTTCTCGTGGGTTTCGATGTCCCAGAGACGGCAAGAGTCCGGCGAGATTTCGTCGGCGAGGATGATGCGCATCATGTCGCCTTCGAACAGGCGGCCGCATTCGATCTTGAAATCGACGAGCTGGATGCCGACGCCGAGGAAAAGGCCGGTCATGAAGTCGTTCACGCGGATGGCGAGCGCCATGATATCATCGAGCTCGGCCGGATTGGCCCAGCCGAAGGCGGTGATGTGCTCTTCGGAGACCATCGGATCTTCGAGCGCGTCGGACTTATAGTAGAATTCGATGATCGAGCGCGGCAGGACCACGCCTTCCTCGATGCCGAGGCGCTTGGCGAGCGAGCCGGCGGCGACGTTGCGCACGACAATCTCGAGCGGAATCATCTCCACTTCCTTGATCAGCTGCTCGCGCATGTTGAGGCGGCGGATGAAGTGGGTGGGAATGCCGATCTTGTTCAGATGGCTGAAAATATACTCGCAGATGCGATTGTTCAGAACACCCTTGCCATCGATGACTTCGTGCTTCTTCTTGTTGAAGGCGGTGGCGTCGTCCTTGAAGAACTGGATCAGCGTGCCCGGCTCAGGCCCCTCGTAAAGGATCTTGGCCTTGCCCTCGTAAATACGGCGGCGACGGTTCATTGGTATTCTTCTCTGTCTTTGGCGCTCATGGGACAGCGCAAGTGGATCGTATGTGGGCGTCCCCATAACGGATAAGAAGCGAATTCACAATCCGCCTGCGCCTCCTTCCTCGGAATTCCGGCCTCGGTGGGGTGCCAATGCCAGATTCGGGGTCCAGTCATGACCTGTTTTACAGGTTTTTATCTGACGATGGAATGAAGGTGCCGGGTACTTCACAGGCTAGTGAGGCGAGGTATGCCTCTATTCATCGTCATTCAGCGATAATACTACGGCTTCAGCTGGCTGAGAAACTTCGAAAAGACCATTGTGCCCTCCGGCCAGGGGCCGTGACCGGATTCGGTATTGATATGGCCGGATTCGCCTGCATCGATCAGTAGCGAGCCCCAGCTGTTGGCAATATCGTCGGCATGCTCATAGGTGCCGAATGGATCGTTGCGGCTGGCGATGGTGATCGATGGGAACGGCAGGGGATCGCGCGGGTAGGGACCGAAGGTCATCAGATGCTTTGGCCGGATGCCGGGATTGGCGACATCCGGCGGCGCGACAAAAAAGGCGCCTGCGACCTTGTTGCGGAAATGCGGGATCGCATGGATCACCGAGGGAACGCCGAGGGAATGCGCGACCAGCACGACCGGCTTGTCCGAGGCATTCACTTCTTCCGCAATGCGGGCCACCCAATCGTCGCGCACGGGCTTCGACCACTCCGCCTGTTCCACGCGCCGCGCGGTCGAGAGCTTCTGCTCCCAGCGGGTCTGCCAGTGGTCGGGGCCGGAATTCGTATAGCCGGGGATGATGAGGATGTTTGCGTCGGAGGCTTTCATGATTTCGCCGATGTGGAAAAGGGGAGCCCAACTGTCAAGTGAAAAAGGCGACAATTGCGGCAAAATTTGCTATGATTACTGCTGCCGGTAGCGAATGACGATGTCGGTGACCCGTTTTGCCGCCATCTTGCACCGCCAACCGAGCGCCACGGTTGAGGAGGAGAGCATTATGACGGCCTTTCACGTCATGGCTGGAGCAGACCACACTTTTAAGCGTCCCGCCATCCGTAAGATCGCTATCGCCGATCTCGTCGATGCCCTGAAAATGGGACTGGACGATTTCAGCGAAAAACCATCGCATTATGTCTTCTTATGCCTGATGTATCCGATTGCCGGCATTGCCCTGGCGATATGGAGCACCGACCAAAATCTGCTGCCATTGCTGTTTCCGCTGATGTCCGGTTTTGCCCTGCTCGGCCCCTTGGCCGCGATCGGTCTCTACGAGATCAGCAGGCGGCGGGAAAAGGGGCTGGATACGTCGTGGAGCCATGCATTCGACGTGCGCTTCTCGTCGGCCTTGCCGTCGATCATTGTCGCCGGCCTCATGCTGTTCGGGCTCTTCATCGTCTGGCTCGTCGTGGCACAGAATATCTACTACATCTACTTCGGCGATGGTGTTCCGCCGACGCTGTCCTCCTTCATCTCGAGCGTGCTGACGACGCGCGAGGGCATGGTGATGATGTTCTGGGGCGATCTGATTGGCTTCATTTTCGCTCTCGTTTCGCTGGCGACAACGGTCATTACCTTCCAGCTGCTGCTGGACCGTGATGTCGGCGTCGTTGCCGCGATCGATGCCAGCATCCGGGCAACGCTCACCAATCCGGTTCCTGTTGCGGTATGGGGCCTGATCGTGACGGCGCTGCTCGTGATCGGTACTATCCCGATCTTTGCCGGGCTGGCCGTCGTCATGCCGGTCCTTGGCCATGCGTCCTGGCATCTCTATCGCAAGCTGGTTGCGGTTGAAGGCTAAGTGCTAGGTGCAACCCCACACGGGCGACGCGCCGCCATTGTTGGAACCGCGGCGCGGCTTCCTACGTTGATCCGCATCATAAGGAGATGCGGATCATGGCGCGACTTACCCATATTTTCACCCGTTTCGCAGTCGTGGTTTCGGAATGGACTGGCAAGCCGGTCATTTTCGTGCTGGCGCTGGCTTCGGTGGTTCTTTGGGGAGCCACCGGGCCAATCTTCGGTTACTCCGACACATGGCAGCTGGTCATCAACACCAGCACGACGATCGTCACCTTCCTGATGGTTTTCCTGCTCCAGAATGCGCAGACGCGCGATACGCGGGCCATCCAGGCCAAGCTCAACGAACTTATCCTGACGAGCGCGGCCGAGAACCGCTTTGTCGGGATCGAGAATCTTGACGAAGAGGATCTGAAGCACCTCGACCGGCTGGTCGAAAAGGCGGCAAAGCGCGAACCCGAACAACATCAGGGCAAGGCTGGCGAGAGCATCGAGCATGATCGCGCTATCGCGGCCACATCCGCCAACAACAGAGAAAGGCGGCGCGTCAGCCGCACCGCCTCAAGCAAAGCAAAATCGGAAACGGAAAACTCTAGCCGAAAACCCGCTTGAAGATCGTATCGACATGCTTGGTGTGATAGCCAAGGTCGAATTTTTCGCGGATATCTGCTTCCGAGAGAGCCGCACGCACTTCCTGGTCGGCCAGCAATTCCTCGAGGAAGTCCTTGCCTTCCTCCCAAACCTTCATGGCGTTGCGCTGGACGAGCCGATAGGAATCCTCGCGGGAGACGCCGGCCTGGGTCAGCGCCAGCAGCACGCGCTGCGAATGAACAAGCCCGCGGAACTTGTTCAGATTCTTCATCATATTGTCCGGGTAGACGAGAAGCTTGTCGATGACGCTTGTCATCCGGGCGAGCGCGAAATCGAGCGTGACGGTCGCGTCAGGGCCGATCATGCGTTCGACGGAGGAGTGCGAGATATCGCGCTCATGCCAGAGAGCGACATTTTCCATCGCCGGGATCGAATAGGAGCGGACCATGCGGGCGAGGCCCGTCAGGTTTTCCGTCAGGACCGGATTGCGCTTGTGCGGCATGGCCGACGAGCCCTTCTGGCCCGGCGAGAAATATTCTTCGGCTTCCAGAACTTCGGTGCGCTGCAGGTGGCGGATTTCGGTGGCGAGACGCTCGATCGAAGAGGCGACGACGCCGAGTGTTGCGAAGAACATCGCATGCCGGTCGCGGGGAATGACCTGGGTCGAAACCGGCTCCGGCTTCAGGCCGAGTGCGGCGGCGACATGCTCCTCGACGCGCGGGTCGATGTTGGCGAAGGTGCCGACGGCACCGGAGATCGCGCAGGTCGCGACTTCCTCGCGGGCGGCGATCAGGCGCTGCTTGCAGCGCTCGAATTCGGCATAGGCGAGCGCCAGCTTGACGCCGAAGGTCGTGGGTTCGGCATGAATGCCGTGCGAGCGGCCGATGGTGACGGTGTCCTTATGCTCGAAGGCACGACGCTTCAGGGCTTCCAGCAGCTTGTCGATATCGGCGAGCAGCAGGTCGCTGGCGCGCACGAGCTGGACGTTGAAGCAGGTATCGAGAACGTCGGAGGAGGTCATGCCCTGGTGCACGAAACGGGCGTCCGGTCCGACGATTTCGGCCAGATGCGTCAGGAAGGCGATGACGTCGTGCTTGGTGACGGCCTCGATCTCGTCGATACGTGCGACGTCGAAGGTCGCCTTGCCGCCCTTTTCCCAGATGGTGTCGGCTGCGGATTTCGGAATGACGCCGAGAGCGGCCAGCGCGTCGCAGGCATGGGCCTCGATCTCGAACCAGATACGGAATTTGGTTTCGGGAGACCAGATGGCGACCATTTCCGGTCGGGAGTAGCGCGGGATCATAGGCTCAAAGCTTTCTTGGCTGACGGAAAGGGAGAACTCGGCGCCCCCATAACAAAGACGGGCGGCAATCACAATGTTTCATGGGCACAATGTTTCATGGGCGCAATGTTTCATGGGCGCAATGTTTCGGGGCCTCAATCTCTCTGCCGCGCAAGATAGGCCGAAACAACGATCAGGCATAGCAGGCCGAGCGGCAAAAACAGGGCGAGGCCGAGGACGGCGAACTGGTAGACGGCGCTGGCGCCGGTGAACAGGAACTGGAAGATCCAGATGAGCGAGCCGAATGGTGCATGCCAGCGCGAATAGAACCAGCGATAGTCCATGGCGAAAAGGAAGGCCGTCATCGCCGCGGTGCCGATGGAGAGGGCCAGAAAGAAGGCGGCAAAACGCGCGCTGGTCGGCTGCTGAAGGGCAAAACGCCGGGTGAACGGCACAAGGATGGGCCAGGCGAGGGCACCGCCAAAGAAGTAGATGAGTGTGAGGGCGGTGATGTGGCTGGTCAGAAGGCCATTGCGAAAATAGAGGGTGACAAGTGCCGAGGCGGCCATGGCCGCGCCCCAGCCGATCGCGCCAGCGAAGACTTCCAAGCAATGCGAGGCGACGGTCCGTGCCCGGCCCGTCGCTATTAGAACGTTGGTTGGATTAGTTTGATCCAACGCGGCCTCGTTCGGCGGCCGCCCTGAGATCGCCTACCGTCTGACGGTAAGCCTCGACCGATTCGCCCTTGAAGATCGCCGAGCCAGCAACAAGGACGTTGGCACCGGAAGCGGTGATCAGAGGGGCTGTTTCAACCGAGACGCCGCCGTCGACTTCGAGTTCGATCGGACGATCACCGATCAGGGACTTGGCGCTGCGGATTTTATCAGCCATGGCAGGGATGAACTTCTGGCCGCCGAAGCCCGGATTGACCGACATGATCAGGATCAGGTCGATATCGTCGAGGACGTTTTCCAGCACGGAAAGCGGCGTTGCCGGATTGAGGGTGACACCGACCTTTTTGCCGAGATGGCGGATCGTCTGCAGCGAGCGGTGCAGATGCACGCCGGCTTCGGCATGGACCGTGATGCGGTCGCAACCAGCCTTGGCGAAGGCTTCCAGATAGGGATCGGCCGGCGAGATCATCAGATGGCAGTCGAAGGTAGCGGTCGTGTACGGACGCAATGCCTTGATGACATCGGCGCCGAAGGAGATGTTCGGCACGAAATGGCCGTCCATGACATCGAGATGGATCCAGTCGGCGCCGGCTTCGGTCACATCCTTGACTTCCTGCCCGAGCTTGGCGAAGTCGGCGGCGAGAATGGAAGGGGCAATACGGATCGGCAAGGTCATGGGTGGCTGAGCTCCAACTGATTATTTCGCGCCTGGATTAGCACCGCTGCAACGGGCAAACAACCGCCAGAACGGCTTGCCATCAGTTCGATGGCGTCACCGGCACGAAGGCGTTGCCACGCCATTCCAGCAGGCGATAGGGGTTTTCGGTCAATTCGTGGTTCTGTCCGAATGAGATTTGGCCGATCACCGTCTGGAAAACTGTCCCCACGAGCTTTTCGGCAATGGGTTTACTGTCCGCCTTGGCGCCATCGGCTGCCTGGCTGGAAATCTGAGCCGCTGCTGCTGCCGGTAGGGTATATCCGTCAGGTTCGATGCCGCCTGCGCGCATCGCCTGAACCGTGGGCTGGGCTGCCGGCAGGCTGGCATAGTCGGGCAGCGCGATTGCCTGCACACCCTCAAGCAAGGGAATGGGCTGATCTGCGGCACGCATGGCATCGCCACCCATCAGGACCAGCGGGACGTTCTCGCTCTTCGCGTCGCGGGCGATCACGGCGACATCGCTGCGGTCGCCGCCGACGAAGACGCGTGTTGCGCCTGCCTTCTTCAGTCGTCGCACGAGGGCGATCTGTTGGTCCTGTCCGGGACGATAGGTATCGGTGAAAACAGGCTTCAGACCTTTTTCCTCAAGCGCGTTGCGGATCGCGCCAACCAGTTCGCGGCCGTGTATCGTGCCGTCATCGATCAGCGCCATCGGCTCTGCCGCCCAGTTCTTCAAAATGGTATCGATTGCCACGGCCGCCTCGGCACTATCAACCGGCGCGAGACGAAAGAGCGGCCAACCATTTTTCAACGCGTCTTCCATGAGAATGCGCGAGCGAACGGAAACGGTGATGACAGGAATGCCGGCATCCTTGAGGCGCGGCAGCGCGCCCTCCAGGGTCTCCGTGCAGAGAAAGCCGATTGCGACTTGCGCTTTGGCAGCCACTAGCGCTTCAGCGGCGGCTCGGCCGCCATCCTCCGTACAAGGCTCGTTGACGACGGTGGCCATATCCTTTTGAGCCTGAATCTCGAAATTTGCGCCGGCTATTATCTCTGCCCCGAGCGTCGCGAAATTACCGTCCTGCGGTGCCACGACGCCGATGTGGATTCCAGCGGCATAGCTGCTGCCGGCTGCCGAAAGCAGCGCAAACAGGAGCGGAAGGCGACGCAGAACGTTCATCGATGGAGTATCCCGGACAATTTTCCTGCCCTATTTATCCGTCTCAAGGGCATCGTCAAAGAAAAAGCAGCAAAATCGCTCTGTTTTCAATAATGCTATTGTAGAAAAGCTAACACCTGACCGTCATATTGAATGACAGGCAAGCACGACTCAACAAAGGAGACGGTGGTGCTAGACAGGCAACGTATGGACCCGGCGCTTTATCGCGATGCCATGAGCCGTTATGCGGGGCATGTGCAGCTGGTGACGACCGCGCTAGGTTCGGAACGACGTGGTGTCACGATCACCGCCGCCTGTTCGGTGTCGGATAACCCGGCCACTGTTCTGATCTGTCTCAACAACAGCAATGCCAAGAACGAGATCTTCTTCAAAAGCGGCATCTTCGCCATGAATACGCTCGGCGCGGATCATCAAGCCCTGGCCGACGCCTTTTCCGGGAAGACACAACTGACCGTCGATGAACGTTTCGCTGCCGGCAGATTCGAGACGCTGGCCACGGGTGCGCCGGTGCTTGCCGATGCGCTCGCGGCCTTCGATTGCCGCGTGCTCGAGATCAAGCAGGCCTCTACGCACAACATCATCTTCGGCGAAGTGATGGCCATACGCTACAGCGAACCGAAGCCGGCACTCCTCTATATGAACCGGGGCTATCACACGCTATAACCCCTGCAAGGGAGTTATCATGGCGGATCAGACATTACCTTCGCTGCCGAGTTCGATCGATGAGACGATGTCGTTGCTCGGCGCTCATGACTATCTGGCCGGACGCGCGCTCGGCACCGTGCTTTTTCTTGCATTGAAGATGAAGCGGCCGCTCTTTCTGGAGGGCGAGGCCGGCGTCGGCAAAACCGAGATCGCCAAGGTCCTGGCGAAGGCGCTCGACCGGCCGCTCATCCGCCTGCAATGCTATGAGGGGCTGGATGTTTCCTCGGCCGTCTATGAATGGAACTATCCGGCGCAAATGCTGGAAATCCGCCTCGCTGAAGCGTCCGGCCTCACGGACCGGGACCGTATCGAGGCCGATATCTTTTCCGAGCGCTATCTGATCCGCCGGCCGGTGCTGCAGGCGTTGTCGACCGTTGGCGGTCGGGCGCCGGTCTTCCTGATCGATGAACTGGATCGCACCGACGAGGCTTTCGAGGCATTTCTGCTGGAAGTGCTGTCCGATTTTCAGGTGACGGTGCCGGAACTCGGAACCATCCGGGCCACCGAACCGCCCATCGTTATCATTACCACCAACAGAACGCGCGAGGTTCATGACGCCTTGAAACGGCGCTGTCTCTATCATTGGGTCGATTATCCTAAGGCCGAGCAGGAGTTGGAAATCATTCGCCGCAAGGCGCCCGGCTGCAACGAAGCGCTCTCGCGTCTGATCGTCGCCTATGTGCAGAGGCTGCGCACGCTCGACCTTTTCAAGAACCCGGGCGTCGCCGAAACGATCGACTGGGCGACTGCACTGACGGAACTTGACCGGCTGGCGCTCGATCCGGAGACGGTTTCGGATACGCTCGGCACCTTGCTGAAATATCAGGACGATATAGCCCGTATCCAAGGAGCCGAAGGCAAGCGTGTGTTGGATGAAGTGAAATCCGAACTGCTGGCGGCGGGGTGAGCCATGGAGCCGGGCGCGCAGGACGGCATCATTGTTGCGCCGTCACCACTCGGTGACGGGCGTCTTGCCGATAATATCGTGCTGTTCGGCCGGGCGCTGCGCAAGGCCGGGCTGAAGATCGGACCCGGCGCGATTGCCGACGCTATCGAGGCGGTCGAAGCCATCGGTATCGGCTCTCGCGAGGAGTTTCACGCCGCGCTCTGTTCCGTGTTCGTCAAACGGCATGAGGATTTGGCGGTCTTCGACGAGGCGTTCCGGCTGTTCTGGCGCTCGCGCGATCTCGTCGCCAAGATGATTGCGATGATGTCGCCGGTCGCACCCGACCATCGCGAGAAGGAAAAACCGAAGCCGGGCGAGAGCCGGGCAAGCGATGCCTTGCTCAGTGACCGTGACGAACGACGTCCGCAGCGCGAGGCGCCTGATATCGAAATAGATTCGCGATTTACCAGTTCCGGCAGTGAAGTACTGCGCCATCTGGATTTCGCCCAGATGTCGGCGGCGGAGATTGCCGTCGCCAAGAAGGAGCTGGAGAAGCTGCAACTGCCGCTGGACCGCGTGCGCACGCGCCGTTTCGCACCTTCACGCGCAGCGGCCAAGGTCGATCCACGCGCAACGATGCGCTTGGCGCTGCGGACGGGCGGAGCGTTGATCCTGCCACGCTTTCGAAGGCCGAAGGAAATTCAGCCGCCGCTGGTCGTGCTGGCCGATATCTCCGGCTCGATGAGCCAGTACACGCGCATCTTCCTGCATTTCCTGCACGTGCTGACCGAGCGGCGGCGGCGTGTTCATACATTTCTGTTCGGAACGCGCCTTACCAACGTGACCAGGGCAATGCGCCACAAGGACCCCGATCAGGCGCTGGACGAATGTGCGGCTGTTGTGCGCGACTGGTCGGGTGGAACGCGGATCGGCGAGACGCTGAAAGAGTTCAACAGGCTATGGGCGCGCCGGGTGCTCGGGCAGGGCGCGATCGTGCTGTTGATCACCGATGGGTTGGAGCGCGAAGGCGTGGAATTGCTCAGTGCGGAGATGGATCGCCTGCATCGCTCCTGTCGGCGGCTGATCTGGCTCAATCCGCTCCTGCGCTTCGAGGGTTTCGAGGCTCGGCCCCGTGGTGTAAAAGCAATGCTGCCGCATGTTGACGAATTCCGTCCCGTTCACAATCTATTATCTCTGGCCGATCTCGTATCGGCTCTCACCGCCGACCGCTCGGAGACTTATGATCCCAGGCGGTTTCTCGGCAAGCAATGAGGCTCCGATGTCTGATATATCCGAAAGTCTGGATCCGCTCGTGATCGCGGAGGAATGGGTGTCGGCAGGCCGCAACGTGGCCATGGCGACCGTTGTCGATACCTGGGGTTCGGCGCCACGCCCGTCCGGTAGCCATCTCGTTATCGATGGTGAGGGCAATTTTCATGGGTCGGTTTCTGGCGGCTGCGTCGAAGGTGCCGTCATCACCGAGGCACTTGACGTCATCGAAACGGGCAAGTCGCGCATGCTGGAATTTGGCGTCGCCGATGAGACCGCATGGCGGGTCGGTCTTTCCTGCGGCGGCCGCATCCGCGTCTATGTCGAAAGGCTCGGCTGATGGACCGGCAGATACTGGCGCGGCTGAACGAGATGCGGCGCAAGCGGCAGGCGGCGATCCTTGTTACCGATCTCTCCGGAGGCCCGGATCGGCTTATCGTCGAAGGCGATGCGCTGGAAGGTGCACTTGCGGATGCCACTTCAGCGGCATTTCGTTCGGGCAAGTCCACAGCGCTTGATATCGATGGGCAGAACCTGTTCTTCAACGTGCATCTGCCACCGCCGCGCATCGTTATCATCGGCGCTGTGCATATCAGCCAGGTTCTGGCGCGGATGGCGGCCCTTGCCGGCTTCGATGTGACGATTATCGATCCGCGCACCGCCTTTGCCACGCCGGAACGCTTCGAAGGCATCGATCTCATCGCCGACTGGCCCGTCGATGCGCTGAAAGAGCGGCCGCTCGATAGCTATATGGCGCTAGTTGCGGTGACCCATGATCCCAAGATCGACGATGAGCCGATTATTCAGGCGCTAAAGACGGGCTGTTTCTACGTCGGCGCCCTCGGCAGTCGCAAGACGCATGCCGGCCGCCTGGAGCGCTTGAGGCGGGAAGGCTTGAGCGAAGCCGAGCTTGCCAGCATCCACGCGCCGATAGGGCTCGCGATCGGCGCCGCAAGCCCGGCCGAAATTGCCGTCGCCATTCTGGCAGAGATTATCGCCTCGCTTCGTGGACGCGATGTCTCGTCGCCAAAGGGCGTTGCGCCATGATCTTCGGTGAGTTCTTGACGGCGGAGGCGGAGGGCGCGGTTCTCGCGCATTCAATCCGGCTGACCAATGGCAGTTTTTCCAAGGGACATCGGCTTGGCGGCGAAGATATAAAGCAACTCGCCGCTGCCGGAATTGACCGTGTTATCGCTGTGCGCATCGAACCGGGCGATCTCATGGAAGACGAGGCGGCCGAGCAATTGGCCCGAGCTGTCGCGCCCGATCATCTGAGGTTCTCTGAAGCAGCGACAGGGCGGGTGAATGTTTACAGTGCCGTTGACGGTCTGTTCGTTGCGGATCGCATGGCGGTCGATCGGATCAACAGTCTCGACCCGGCGATCACCCTTGCCTGTCTTGCAGACCATGTACCTGTGCGAGCCGGCGACATGGTGGCGACCTTCAAGATCATTCCGCTTGCCGTTTCCGGAGCCAAAATCGCTGCTGGTATTGAAATTCTCCGGCGGATGCCGGTTTTCGAGGTCAAGCCCTTCATGCCGCATGCCGTTTCGCTTGTCGCCACGGAACTGCCATCGCTGAAGGCCTCGGTCATGGACAAGACTGCACGTATCCTTTCGCAGCGGCTGCAGCCTTCGGGCAGCGTGCTGCAGCGGGAAGAGCGTGTTGCCCATAGAGCGGCCGATGTTTCCGGCGCGATCCGTCGCGCTCTCGCGGCCCAGGATCGGCTTGCGAAACTGGTAATCGTTTTCGGGGCTTCGGCGGTCATCGATGCCGGCGATGTCATTCCGGCGGCGATCCGGCTTGCCGGCGGCGAGGTCATTCAGGTCGGCATGCCCGTCGATCCGGGCAATCTACTGGTGCTGGGCAGAGTGGGCGACGTTTATGTCGTCGGGGCGCCGGGATGCGCGCGCAGCCCGAAGGAGAATGGCTTCGACTGGGTGCTGGATCGTATATTAGCCGGCGAACGACCAGCGCCGCAGGATATCAGCGGCATGGGCGTTGGTGGGCTGCTCATGGAAATTCAATCACGCCCACGGCCGCGTGACATCGTCAACAAACCGCCGTCGGCGATATCGGTTGCCATCGTCCTACTGGCTGCAGGAAAGGCAAGCCGCATGGGCGAGGGTGGCTCGCACAAGCTTCTGGCGGAATTCGAAGGCGTGCCGCTGGTACGCCGTTCGGCATCCATCGCCATCGCAAGCGGCGCATCGGATATCGTTGTCGTCACAGGGCACCGGCGCGATGAGATCGAAACCGCACTAAGTAGTCTCGCCGTCGAGGTCGTACTCAATCCGGATTACGCCTCGGGGATGGCGAGTTCGCTGGTCGCCGGTGTCGGTACGCGGGCGGCTCAAAAGGCCGATGGCGTCCTTGTCATGCTCGCCGACATGCCCGGTGTCACCAGCAGCGATCTGAAAGCCTTGATATCAGCCTTCCGTGGGGCGAACGGCCAGGCGATCGTGCGGGCGGTATCGGGCGGCAAGCGTGGCAATCCCGTTATCCTGCCGCGCTCCGTGTTGAACGCCGTGATGCGGCTGGAGGGTGATGTCGGCGCCCGGCATATTATCGAGACATCGGGGCTTCCGGTCATTGATGTCGAGATCGGCGAGGCGGCACATCTCGACGTCGATACGCCCGAAGCCGTTGTCGCGGCCGGTGGGATTTTGAAGGGGTAGAGAATGGACAATATCGATATCGAGGAGATGTTTCAGTCGCTCGGGCCGATCACCATCAAACGGATGTTCGGCGGCAAGGGCATCTACCATATGGGTCGGATCCTGGCGCTCGAAGTGGATGACGAAATTCTTCTGAAGGCAGACGATGCCAGCGCTTCCGAATTCGAAGCGGCAGGCGCTCGGCGCTGGGCTTACGAGGGCAAGAAAGGTAAAGCCGTCAATATGCCCTATTGGTCGATACCCGACGATGCGTTCGATAACCCGGATGAAATGGCGCGTTGGGTGCGGCTTGCCTATGAGGCTGCACTTCGCGCCGACAAGTAGGCGTCAGCGAAAGTCTTCTTCGCTCAAATGGGCGATGGTTGCCTTGGCGAACTCGGAAAGCTGAGCCGGCAATTCGTTTCGGCCAAACCAGCCGAAATCGGAGAGCTTGTCGGGTTCCATCAGCCGTGGTTCGCCGGAAAAGTCGCGGCAGATGTAGATGAGCGAGATCCAGTGCTGCCGATCGGCCTCGATGATGACTTCCTCAGTGCAGAGATAATCGATTTCACCGATGGAGAGGCCGCTTTCCTCTTCGGCTTCGCGAACGGCGGCGCTGGCCGCCGGCTCCATATAATCCACCTTGCCACCGACGATACTCCAGCATCCGGCTTCCGGTGCCTTGAGGCGTCGGTAGAGCAATAGCTTGCCGTCCCGCAAGATTGCGAGACCGGTTCCCAGTCCTGGGAAATCGATGCCGGGCTTGCCCAATATTCAGATCCCGAAGTTGGACGCAGCATCTCGCTAGCCGATTCGCTGCGTATCTGAACTGGATATATCAGGCCTTGGCGTTTGCCACGATGAGCATGAAAGCCGGGATATCGTCGCCGAAGCCGACCGGTGTCGGACCGTCATCGTGGTCACGATAGCGGTTGCGGCGTTCGCGATTGTCGTCGTTTGCAGCGGGGAACGGCCGGTTGTTATTGCGAGAACCGTTGTGGGACCTGTTGTTGTTCTCAGATTTGCGCTCGTTTCTCACGCTTTCGGCCTTTGCTGGTGCTGCTTCGATCGCTACGACGCCATTATCTTCGACGTCGATATCAGATTTATGACTCGAGGCGCTCCGGCCTCCGCGGCTGCGATCCCGATCGCGGCCCTTGCTCTTCGGGTCCCGGCGGCGGGAGGAACGATTGTCATCCCCGCTCTCCTCCGCTGGCGGAAGTGCCGAAAGGTCGCCATTCAGCCACTGGACATCTTCGCCGATCAGCTTCTCAATGGCGTCGACATGCTTGGTGTCGCGCTTCGTCACGATAGTGAATGCAGCGCCGGAGCGACCGGCGCGACCGGTGCGGCCGATACGATGGACATAGTCTTCCGAATGGATCGGAACATCGAAATTGAAGACGTGACCGACATCGGGAAGATCGAGACCCCGAGCTGCGACGTCGGAGGCGACGAGAAGCTGGATCTGTCCGTCCCGGAAGTTCTGCAACATCGTCGTGCGCGAACGCTGATCCATGTCGCCGTGCAACGCGCCAACAGAAAAGCCGTGGCGTTCGAGCGAGCGGAAGAGATCGGCCACATCCTTCTTGCGATTGCAGAAGATGATCGCGTTCTTCAGATCCGTCTGGGCGCGGACAAGATCGCGCAGCGTGGCGCGCTTCTCGTAATCCTTGCCATGCGAGGCAACGAAGCGCTGCGTCACGGTCTTGGCGGTCGATGCCGGCTTGGCGACTTCGACGCGCTCCGGGTTCTGCAGGAAGCGGTCGGCCAGCTTCTGAATTTCCGGCGGCATGGTTGCCGAGAAGAACAGCGTCTGGCGCGTAAATGGGATGAGCTTGGCGATGCGCTCGATGTCGGGGATGAAACCCATGTCGAGCATGCGGTCGGCTTCGTCGATGACGAAAATCTCGACGGCGCTCATCAGCAGCTTGCCCCGTTCGAAATGATCCAGCAGGCGGCCGGGCGTGCAGATCAGCACATCCGCACCACGCTCAAGCTTGCGGTCCTGCTCTTCGAAGGAAACGCCGCCGATCAGAAGGGCGATGTTCAGGCGGTGGTTCTTGCCGTATTTCTCGAAGTTTTCGGCGACCTGCGCGGCGAGCTCGCGCGTCGGCTCCAGAATGAGCGTGCGCGGCATACGAGCGCGAGCGCGTCCCTTTTCGAGCAGCGTCAGCATCGGCAGCACGAAGGACGCGGTCTTGCCGGTCCCCGTCTGGGCAATGCCGCAGATGTCGCGGCGCTGAAGCGCAAAGGGAATTGCACCGGCCTGGATAGGAGTCGGTGTGGTGTAGCCCGCGTCAGTCACCGCGGAAAGGACTTTTTGGCTCAGGCCAAGGTCAGCAAATGTTGTCAAAGGGAAATCTAATTCCGTCTTGGTTCAGTCGAACACCATGAGTCGACACACAGGAGCGTGCCGCAATGCAGCGCGACATAGAACCAAATACCCGTGAAGTCAAGGAAAGCAGGCGCTTCAACAGCCTCGAAGTTCATTCATAACGCAATTTTTGGATTAGTGCCATCTTTGTTGCGCGTTTGTCACAATTCCGGCAGCTAAATTGCGCCCAATCCGCTGATGTAACTTGCAAGTTTCGTGCCGGCACCAATGAAATACATCGGGTCTATGGCATGTCCGTTCTCGCGCACTTCATAATGCAGATGCGTTCCTGTCGAGCGCCCGGTGCTGCCGGCAAGACCGATCGCATCGCCGGCGCCGACCTTGTCGCCCACTTTGACGAGCACCTGTTCCATATGCCCATAACGGGTAGAGATGCCGTCGCCGTGGTCGATCTCTACCATGTTGCCGTAGCCGCCAGTCCAGCCCGCCGAAACCACCTTGCCGGGGGCGGTGGCCTTGATCTTCTCACCGGGACTGAAATGGAAATCCGTGCCGGTGTGGAGGGCCAGCGTACCAAAGAAGGGATCCTTGCGGTTACCGAAAGGGCTGGTGATAAGCTTGCCCGGCGCCGGGTTGCGGAAAGGCAGGCTTTCGGCTGCGCCTCGCACTGATTCCAGATGTGTCAAGGCGGTATCGAGCTCCGCCATGGATCGCTCGAACTGGTCGATATTCTCAGGCGGCACATAAGGGCCGCCCACACCGCTATCCATATCTTCACGCGCGATGCCCGCGATCTCGTTCGGCACCTTGATGCCGACATTCTGCATGATCGACTGGATCGAAGTGGCGGTTTCGGATGCATCGGCAGTGAGATTGCGGATGCGGGACAATTGATCCTGTTCGATATGCTTCAGCGAGAGGGTCACCTTGGAGAAAACCCGATCGGCGCGGTCGGCGACAGTTTCGGGGGGCGGGGACGTAGGCAAGCGTGGAGTTGTCGGGCGTGGCGTCAGCCGGCTTGCCGCTCATGAGAAGCTTTTCGATCGCCTTGGGTGACGTCAGCTGGGCATGTTCATTTTTGGGCGCGGCAGAGTTGGCATCCGTATGCGCGTTCTTGTCGGTCAGGCCGGAGTTCTCTGCCCGGTCGAGAAGAGTGCTGAGCTTGCCGTTGCGTGAGGAGAGTTGCTGCTGCTGTTCGATCAGCTTGTCGACCTTCTCCTCCACGACCTGCTGATCCAGGAGTTGACGCGAGGTAACACGGTCGACCTGCGCCCGCAGCGCGGCGATGCGATCTTCATAGTCATATTGCATGCGCGCCTGGCGAGCCATCGTCGCGCCGATGAGATCGTCGCGAAGTACAAGGTAGGAGGTTGCAAGCAGATAGCCGATCGAGAAGACCCCGACCATGCAGACGGCAACGGCAGCCATCCACGGGCGCACGGTCATATGGCGCACGGTATCGCCGCTCGCCAGAATAATGGTGTGATGTCGCTGTTGCTTGCCGAAAACCCGGTTTTGAGGCTTGGCTGTCACCGAGAATCTCCCAATCGGTGCGTATTGGCACCCAAGGGAAGTACACGGCATTATGGTTAACGAATGCTTTCTTTTGCAGTATTAGATGCTGGAAAAGCTGCTTGTTATCAGTATATCAAGCATTGCTTGTAGACGTCAGGGAACGGTAGAAGGATGGCGTCAACCCGGCTTCCGCCCGCGCGATGTCATTGAAGGGAGCTTTCAGCGAACCACGGAAATTGGCGCGCACCAGCTCCTGGAAGGTTCGGGCCGGATCGCGCTTTTCCCGCGCGCACAGGAAGCGGAACCATTTGGCGCCGACGGCGACATGGCCTTTCTCGTCATTGTAGATGACGTCGAGTACGGCGGCGCTCTCCAGATCGCCGGTTTCGCGCATCTTGGCCTGCAGCGCCGGCGTCACGTCAAGGCCCCTGGCTTCGAGAATCAGTGGTACCACGGCCAAGCGGGCTGTGAGATCGGTGCGGGTCGCATGGGCAGCCTGCCAGAGGCCGTCATGGGCGGGCAGATCGCCATAATCCGCGCCGAGTTCGCGCAGGCGAGCCCGCACCATGCGAAAATGCTTGGCTTCCTCGAAGGCGACCTGCATCCAGCCGTCGAAGAAGGAGTTGGGGACCGGTCCTGTCGCAAAACGCGCGACGATATCGAGCGCCAGATCGACGGCATTCAGCTCGATATGGGCAATGGCATGCAGGAGCGCAATGCGGCCTTTCAGCGTATGCAGCGAGCGCTTCTCCATGTTTTTCGGCGGCACCAGCAGCGGCTTTTCCGGCCGTCCAGGTCGATCGGCGAGCGGCGGGTCGAGCGGCGAACGCAGCGACAGGGTGCGCGCAAACCAGCGGTTTGCCGATTCCTGGGCGAGCTCGGTCTTGCGATCGAGATCGGCCGAGCGGATCGCGGCGATGGCGCCGCCGCGCAGCGACGTGATGGTTTCGGGACTGCCGGACATGCCTTCAGAGTTCCTTGGCCGCGGCCAGAACGGTTTCGGCGTGTCCAGCAACCTTGACCTTGTCCCATATTGCAGCGACGCGCCCATCGGCGCCAATCAGGAAGGTCGAGCGCACCACACCCATATAGGTGCGGCCATACATGCTCTTTTCGCGCCAGACGCCGTAGGCCATTGCCATGGTCTTTTCCTCGTCTGAGGCAAGCGGCACGGAAAGCGCATGTTTCTTGACGAATTTTTCATGGCTTTTCACCGTGTCAGGCGAGACGCCGAGGAGGGCGACGCCGAGTCTTGCGAAATCGGCAGCAAACGCCGTGAAGGTAATCGATTCGGTCGTGCAGGCGGTGGTGTCATCCTTGGGATAGAAATAAATTACCAACGGCTTTCCGGCAAAATCGGCAAGGCGAACGCGATCGCCGCCGTCGCGTGGAAGATCGAAATCCGGTGCCTTGTCGCCTATGCCGAGTTGAACTGGAAAAACTTCCGCCACGGGAAAACCTTTCTTTTGCCGGTTTTTTAGATGACACTTGAGGGAAGGCATATATACTGCTCGCGTGTGCCGTCCAATGGGACGCAGCGTCACCAACAAAATTGTAGAGAGCGAAAGGCACGCGCAGGAGTGATCCGAGGCGAAAAGATAACATTCCGCAAAAAGGATCTCGTGCCGCTCGACAATCTGCCGTCCGCCCAAGCCGAAGATCCGTTGATCGTGCATGTGCCGGAGCGCGTTCGCCGCCGCCGCTCGCATGTCTGGCATGTTTGCCGTATCACACTGGTTTTCTTTGCTTTTCTCGCCATCATTCTCGGTGCTGTCATAGCGACCATCGAAAGCGGCATCTTCGATGCGCCGTTGTCGCAGAAGGCGCAGACGGCGCTCGATCATGCCATCGGCCCACGTTACAAGGCAGAGGTGGGCGCGACCGTGGTCCGATTTACCTCCGATCTCCGCCTGGCGTTGGAGGCACGTGACGTCAACGTCGTCGACCAGGAGAGCGGCAAGCATCTGTCGACGATGTCGGCCGTCAACATGGAGCTTGACCCCCTGGCCCTCATCGAAGGCCGGGTGGAAGTGGCAAGTGTCGCGGCAGAGGGGATCGCGCTCGATACCTCGCTGCTGCCGCAAGGCGACCCGGTGGATTTGACTGCCCTGCGCGTTGATGCCTTGCCCAAGGCCTTGAATGCGGCTTTCGACAATCTCGACTTTCTCGAACATTTCGTCCAGCGAGGCGGCACGAATTCCGTGCGTATTTCCGGCTTCTCCATGAAGCTGGCGCGGCAGGAAGGCGAACCGATCTCGCTTGTCGTCGATAATCTGACCTTCGAGCGCACTGCACCGAATTCTCTGCATCTCTACGGCGAGGTGGCGATCAATGGTTCCGTAGCGCTTCTGGATGTGCGTGCGGATCAAAAGGAGGCCGGTCGCAGCTCTTCGCTCGCGGCCAGGATATCCAATCTCGACCTCAAGCCGCTCACGATGGCCTATGATCCGAATGGTACGCCCCGACAGGGCTTCACGACCTTCGGGGACATTACGCTTTCGGCGGTCAAAGGAGAGGCGGGTGTAGATCCGAAGCTGAGTGCCACCGTCAAAGTTCAGCCCGGCACCCTCTATATGGACCATGATCCGCAGGAGCTGACGCAGGCCAATATCAACCTGGCCTACAATTTCGATCACCAGACCCTGGAGATTGCTCCCTCCAATGCACAGTTCCTCGGGACGACCGTGCCGTTCTCCGGCGCGCTGATCGATCTCGACCGCGTCGACGCCAATGCAGGGAAGGGTTTTGGCATCGACTTCGTGATCAAGGATGGGGTAGCCGCCTCGTCTCTGTCAGGGGAGAAGCCAATCAGCTTCGACGGTCGTGCTACCGGCCGGTTCTTTTCGGCGACCAAGGAATTCCAGTTCGATAATCTCGGCATATCGACACCACAAGGCGCGCTTTTCGGCTCCCTGCACATGAAGCTCGGCGACAGTTCGCCTGAGATCAGTTTCGGCGGCCGCGCGGACAAGCTCGACACGGCTGCCGTCAAGCAGCTATGGCCGTTCTGGATGGCCTCGAAACCTCGAACCTGGGTCGAGGGCAATCTCTTCGGCGGATCGGTGACCAACGCCGTCATATCCGTTTTCATTCCGGCTGGCCGGCTGCGTGAAGCATCACAGACCGGTAAGCTGCAGCTTGGCAAGAATGAGCTGCATATCGCCTTCGACATCGATGGCGCGCGGATGAATGTCCCGGGCGAAATCCCGCCATTGCGCGACACCAAGGCCCATTTCGATCTGACCGGTCCGAATATGGTGGTCGATATCGCCTCGGCGACCTCCTACTTCTCCACCGGGCGCACGATCACGCTGAGCGACAGCAGCTTTTCGATCCCGGCGACCTACGATAAGCCGCTGATGGCCGATCTCGATTTGACGATTTCAGGCTCCGGCGACGCCATCGGCGAACTTCTGAGCTACAAGCCTCTGGAGGTCCTGCAGCGGACCGAATTCAAGCCGGAGGATTTCAATGGCAAGATCGTCGCCAAGGTCGATGCCAGGATCGGGCTGATCAAGGATCAGCAGCCGCCTCCGCCGGAGTGGCGGGCGACGCTTGATCTCGACAATGTCGATCTGCTGAAGCCGATGAACAATCGCAAGATCGACAATCTGACTGGCGTGATTTCGGCCGATCCGCAATCCGTGCATCTGCAAGCCCAGGCTCAGATCGATGGCATTCCCGCCCAGATCGACATGGTCGAGCCGACCGACAGCAAGTCGACCGTCAAGCGCGCCCGGGTGATCACGGCAACGCTGACCGATGCGCAGCGCAACACCGTTCTGCCTGGACTTCGCGATATGATCGACGGGCCTGTCAAAGTGGAATTGACGCGCATTGATGACGATCGTCAGGGCGTGAAGGTCGATCTCGGCAAGGCGGCGCTGACCGTTCCCTGGATCGGCTGGTCAAAGGGCAGCGGCATTGCGGCGACTGCACAGTTCGAAGCATCCGGCCCGGACAGCCAGACGGCGCTCAAGAATTTCACGCTCAAGGGTGATGGCTTCGGCGCCAGCGGCGATCTTCTGATCAGCAAGGGGAGCCTTACATCGGCGAGTTTCACGAGCGTGAAACTTTCGGCGCTCGACGATTTCGCGCTTTCGCTCAAGCGGAGCAAAAGCGGCGGTTATGACGTCGCCGTATCGGGAAATTCCGCTGACATAAGACCGATCCTCGCGCGCTTGAAGGCATCCACATCGGGCGGACAGCAGAGTTCAAACGGGGATGGTTCGGCGAGCGCGACGGTTCGCGCCAATCTCGACAAGGTCATAGGCTTCAATGACGAGACGATCGGCAATGTCAAAGGCGTTTATTCGATCTCGGGCGGCAAGACGACGGCTGCTGATTTTTCGGGTTTGACCCGTAGCGGCGAAGCGCTCGTCACCCAGATGAGCAAAGGGGCCAACGGCGTCATCCGTATCACGAGCGGCGATGCAGGCGCCGTTGCGCGCTTCACCGACCTCTACAAGCATTTGCAGGGTGGGCTGCTCAATCTGTCGCTGCGCTCGATCGGGCAGGATGACTGGGACGGCTCGCTCGATATCCGCAACTTCTCCATCATCGATGACAAGAAACTCTCGACCATCGTGTCGACGCCAAGCGGGAAGAACGGCAAGAGCCTGAATTCGGCGGTGAAACAGAATATCGATACGCGTTCGCAGAGCTTCGAGCGCGGCTTTGCGCGTTTGGTAATGCGCGATGGGGTGCTCTCCGTCGAGAACGGCGTGGTGCGTGGTGTGCAGGTCGGAGCGACGTTCCAGGGCGTATTGAAGGACGCCAGTGGCAAGATGGACATGACGGGAACCTTCATGCCCGCCTACGGCCTGAACCGGCTGTTCGCGGAAGTTCCGATCGTCGGCTTCATCCTGGGCAATGGCAGCGATCGCGGTCTGATCGGCATCACCTTCAGGCTGACTGGTACGATCGAGAAATCGAACCTGCAGATCAATCCTCTCTCGATCATCGCACCGGGCGTTTTCAGGCAGATATTTGAATTTTGAATATTGAGGCGGATGGTGCTAAGGCCTCCGTCTTTCGGTAACTGAGGCAGGGTGGATCATTTTTCGTCCGCCAGCCGCTCACGTATGCGTTCGGCGCCACCGCTCATGCGCCGGGCGAATGGTCGATCGGGGTCCACGATACGCCAGAATGGAGCCGCGCCGCTTTGGCTGATCTGCACGAGATGTCGCTGAACGGTGACAGGGCAGCAGGCATCCGCGCCATACTGCCTGGCAAGTGCCTTTCTCACGTCCGTAATATCGGACAATCGGCCCGGAGGTGCCGCCCAGAGCGCGCGAGCGACCATCTCCTCATTGGGAATCAACATGCTTTGTGTAGAGCTTCGGCCCTTGCGCCTTGTCTTGATCACCGGCAGTTCATCCATAATCCGCCTCCAGGGTTGGAACCTTAACAGAGGACGAGTGGGCAGGTCGCGATCCGACATGAGGATGCAAAGAATCATGCAGTCAGCATCGATAGTGCTCTGCATTTGCGCTGCCCCAAAATGATAAAGCCGGCGCGAAGGCGCCGGCTCATCGTTCTCCTGCTACTTAGACGCTCAGGTGGCCGGGCGGATCAGGATATGCTTCTTCTTGCCGAGCGACAGCTTGATGACGCCATCGGCGGTGACTTCGCTGCTGCCGATGATCTTGCGCTCGTCGCTGATGGGCTGATCATTGATGCGCACTGCGCCGCCCTGGACATGGCGACGAGCTTCGCCGTTAGAGGCGGCAAGGCCGGCGCGCACGATCAGAGCCAGAAGGCCGATGCCAGCGTCGAGTTCGGAGGAGGGAACATCGATCGACGGCAGGTTTTCCGACAATCCGCCTTCCTCGAAGGTCTTGCGGGCGGTCTCGGCGGCCTGCTCGGCTGCCGCGCGGCCGTGAAGGATCGCGGTCACTTCGGTCGCGAGGATCTTCTTGACCTCGTTGAGTTCGGAGCCCGCGATGGCGGAAAGCCGTTCAATCTCGTCCATCGGCAATGTCGTGAACAGCTTGAGGAAGCGCGGAACGTCGGCATCCTCGGTGTTGCGCCAGTATTGCCAGAAATCATAGACCGGCAGCAGGTCGGCATTCAGCCAGACGGCGCCGGAAGCCGACTTGCCCATCTTGGCACCGGAAGAGGTCGTCAGCAGCGGCGAGGTCAAAGCAAAGAGCTGCTTGGTCCCCATGCGGTGACCTAGATCGATACCGTTGACGATATTGCCCCACTGATCCGAACCGCCCATCTGCAGGCGGCAATCGTAACGCTTGGCCAATTCGACGAAATCGTAGGCCTGCAGGATCATGTAGTTGAATTCGAGGAACGACAGCGACTGTTCGCGGTCAAGCCTCGTCTTGACGCTGTCGAAGGACAGCATGCGGTTGACCGAGAAGTGGCGGCCGACGTCGCGCAGGAATTCGAGATAATTCAGCGAGCGCAGCCATTCTGCGTTGTTGATCATCAAGGCCGCGTTGCCGGGCTTGTTGTAGTCGAGATAGTTCGAGAAGCAGCGTTTGATTGAGGCAATATTGTCCTCGATCATGTCGATGGTCATCAATTTGCGGGCTTCCTCCTTGAAGGAGGGATCACCGACCATGCCGGTGCCGCCGCCCATCAGGGAGATCGGCCGATGGCCAGTCGCCTGCAGCCAATGCAGCATCATGATCTGGGTGAGATGGCCGACATGGAGACTCGATGCCGTCGGATCATAGCCGATATAGGCCGTCACGGTTTCCTTGGCGAAGAGGTCGTCTAGGCCGGCTTCATCGGAAATCTGATGAATGAAGCCGCGCTCTTGCAGGGTGTGCAGGAAATCGGATTTGAACTCAGCCATGATCTTGGTCTCTCGATGCCGCATTGCTGGAAAGCGCGGCGAAGTCGCTATTGTTTGACGTTGGGCGCGCGTTTAGCACCGATTTGGCGACGCGTCATCATTTTGCTGGAACAGACGACAAGTTTCGGCGTGGGCAGCGTGTGTAACCGAGCACTTGTGAACGTCAATAGACCGTAACATGGCCGCGAATCTGCCTGGAATAAGTCCCGCATTCGCCCGAATCGAATCCTAGGCATTTTCCTATTGATCCCGCACGCACCTCATGTTTCGTGAAAGAAACCGGTATGTCACCTCTGCTTTCGAAGATGGGATTGTCATCCAAAAAGACGATCTGGGCATTTTTTGCCATGATGTTGGCTTTGGTCGGTATTGCTGCTGCGAATCCGGCCGAAGCTCAGGGTTCCCCTGAAAAGAGAATAGCGCTTGTCGTTGGTAACGCCGCCTACACGGTGGGCGCGCTTCCGACGCCGGCCAATGATGCCGGCCTGATCGCGCAAACGCTGCAGGCTGCGGGCTTCGACGTGATAGGCGCGCGCGATCTCGATCAAAATAGCTTGCGCGATGCTATGCGCGACTTTCTGACGAAAGCCAACGCGTCAGGCCCCAACACCGTCGTCTTCGTCTATCTGGCGGGCTACGGTGTGCAGTATCAGGGCGACAATTACTTCGTGCCTGTGGATGCGCAGATCGCCAATGCCACGGATGTCCCCGTCCAGGCGATCCGCGTGGGCGACTTCACCAAATCGCTGTCGGCCATCAACAATCGTGGCAGCATCGTCGTGCTCGACGCGGCGAGAGCCAATCCGTTCGTGCAGTCCAGTCAGCCGCTGGCGGGTGGTCTGGCGCTGGTCGATCCCGATGCCAATCAGCTAATTGCCTTCAATGCGGCGCCCGGCACGGTCGCACCGCAGGAGGCCGGTCCCTATGGTTCCTACGCGCATGCGCTGGCGGAGATGATCCGCGTCGGCGGCCTTTCGCTTGATGACGTCTTCGATCGCACACGGTTGCGGGTCGGCGACTTGACCAAGGGCGCCGAGATTTCCTGGGATGCTTCCAAATTCAAGAATGCCTTCACCTTCTTCGATCGCGGTCCGAACGCGCCGGCCGCTGCGGTGCCGAGCACCGACGATGTGGCAAACCGGACGAAGCCCATTCGCGATTTCGATGAGCGCGATGCCTATTTCGCGGCGCTCGATCGCGACACGCTGCAGGGCTATGAGGATTTTCTCGCCGCCTATCCGAACGATTCCATGGTCAGGCGTGTCCGCGCCATTGTCGCCGCCCGCCGCGAGGCGATAACCTGGCGCGAGACCTGGGTTGCCGACACGCCCGAGGCCTATTGGTCTTATCTGAGGCGTTATCCGCGCGGTCCCCACGTCTGGGATGCCCGCCGCCGTCTCGAGCATTTCGAGGCAGCCCTCGAGCCGCCGCCATCTTTCACCGTGATCGAGTATGACGTGCCGCCGCCCCCACCGCCGGAGGTGGTCTATGTCGACCGTCCCGTGCTTTATTTCGATGATGCGGATTTCGGCTACGCACCGCCGCCGCCCGTCGTCTTCCTGGCACCGCCGCCACCGGATTTCGTCGAGTTGGCGCCACCGCAGCCCGCGGTCGATCTCTACGTGTTGCCGGCACCGGTCTTCGTTCCGGTCCCTGCATGGGTCGAGCCGCCACGCGATATCGCGCCGCCCGAGAACAATGTCATCTTCAATAACATCCACAATACGGTCGTGAACAACACGACGGTCATCAACAACAACACTGTGGTCAACGAGAACGTGGCGGCACCCGCTGCACCTGGGTTGACGACAGGGCAGAAACTCGCCGGTGCGGCCGTTATCGCCGGAGCAGGGGCTGCAGCACTGCATGTTGCCCTGCCGCCATCGGTACAGAAGAAGGCGGCGGTTATACAACGGCAGAATCCCGCCAAGACGGTGCCTGGAGTTGCTCCTGCGGCGGCGCCGTTGGCGCAGCCGCAAGGCGGAAACGCCGCTGCCCACGTTCTTCCCGGCGCGAATGGTCAGCCGCTGCCGGCTGGTGGCAAGCCGCCCGTCAATCAGGGAACGGCTCGGACGAAGGAGGGGCAATCGCCGCAAGCTGCGCCGAATGCGGTGCATAGTCCGGCTGTCGCCACTCAACCCGCCCAGCAAGGCACAAATGCCAATGCGCACACGCTTCCGGGCGCGAACGGTCAACCTTTGCCAACCACGGGCAAGCTGCCAGCCAATCCTGGCGCAGCGCAGACGAAACAGGCTCAACAGCCTCAGGCTACGCCGAACGCCAATACACATGCGCTTCCCGGTTCCAAGGGACAACCGCTGCCGGCCGTTGGCAATGCGCCTGCCGTGAAGGGGCAAAACCAGATTGCCAAGACCCCGGCACCGCAAGCAATGCCGGGCGGCAAACCGAATCCGGTCGCCGCTGCACCGAAACCCGATGGGCATGCTCCGGCGGCGCCGGCTGTTGCCGCCAGAATTCCGGCGAAGCCCAAGGCCATCCCCAACAATCCACCTCGTGTCAGCAGTCAGCCTCATGTCGCTGCCACGCCGCCCCGGCAAGCCAATCCGGCTCCTGCACAGCCCAAACCCGCGCCGCATGTGGTGGCACAGGCGAGGGCGCCAGCGCCGAAGCCGCAGGCTCAGCCCAAGCCTCAGCCGCAGCCGCAGCCGAAGGTCGTGCAGCAGCAGGTGAAGAGACCACCTCCGCCTCCGCCGCAGAAGCCTCCGGAAAAGAAGAAGTGCGGCGCTCCCGGTCTGCCGGCATGTCACTGATGGATGATATCAAGCGATAATCTGGAAGACCCGCTTCGGCGGGCCTTCGCATGCGAGATGTCGCTTGATCGGCTTGTTGAAATCAGGCCGAGCGGTTAGCACTGACCGCCGGGTTGTCAATCGGCGCTGTCATACATGTTACGGCAGGCTGGAGATTCATCACGAAAACAGGCAGGCAGATGAGTAATACCATCATACTCGAAACCCCACGCCTCGTTCTGACGATGTGGGATAAGGCTGATGCCGAAGCGATTCGGCAATTGCATTCGACGATCGAGACCACGCGCTATCTCTCGGGCGCGACTCCTTGGACGCTGGAGAAGGCCGAGGAGCGGCTGAAAAGCTGGTTTGGCGAGCAGGCGCGCGACGGCGTGACGAAATACAAGATACTGCGGCGCGAGAATGGACGCTTCATCGGTCGTGCCGGCTTTTCGCGCTTCCAGGAGCGCGGACGAGGTGAGTTCGAACTCGGCTATTCGCTTCGGCAGGACGCGTGGGGCAACGGTTACGCCACGGAGATAGCCGGCGCGCTGGCACAGTGGTTTTTCCGCCGAGGCTTCGCCGATCGGTTCATCGCATTCACGCATCCGGAAAACGTTGCTTCGCAGCGGGTTCTACAAAAAATCGGCATGCAGTACGAAGCGCCGATCGTTGTCAGCGGCACTCCAGGCCTTTGCTTCAGGATGTCACGCTAGCAGCAGTTCCGGCAAAAATACGCAGCGGATTTTCGACCGGAATGCGTAAAACAGCAAGATTGAGCGTTTCCGTGTTTCAAAGAACGGCGGAAACGCTCTGAGAGGGGCGCCGCTTCTTAGCGAATGCGCTTGGCAGCCGGTTCCGGCACCAATTCGCCATTCAGGCGACGATCGAGATAATCCTCGCATTCGCCGAGCAGCGTTTCGACCTGACCGTTGAAGAAGTGGTTGGCGCCCGGAACCACCTTGTGCGTGATCAGGATGCCCTTCTGGGTCTTCAGCTTCTCGACGAGGCCGTTGACGTCCTTTTCCGGAGCAACCTTGTCGGCATCGCCGTTGATGATCAGGCCGGACGAGGGGCAGGGTGCGAGGAAGGAGAAGTCGTAGATATTCGGCTGCGGCGCGATCGACATGAAGCCTTCGATTTCCGGACGGCGCATCAGCAGCTGCATGCCGATCCAGGCGCCGAAGGAGTAGCCGGCAACCCAGCAGCTCTTCGAATCAGGATGAAGGCTCTGCACCCAGTCGAGTGCAGAGGCAGCATCGGAAAGCTCGCCGGCGCCGTGGTCGAACTCGCCCTGGCTGCGGCCGATACCGCGGAAGTTGAAGCGGAGCGTGGTGAAGCCGCGCTTCTGGAACATATAGAAGAGCTGGTAGACCACCTGATTGTTCATCGTACCGCCGAACTGCGGATGAGGATGAAGGATAATCGCGATCGGGGCGCTCTTTTCCTTGGAGGGCTGATAGCGGCCTTCAAGGCGACCCGCGGGGCCGTTGAAAATTACTTCGGGCATCGATACTCCGGCTCTTCTTTTTCTGCGTTCAAACCCTGCGGCACGCAGCAAGTTGACTTGACGAATGCGCTCATCTTTTCTAGAACGCAGTTTAGAACAATTCGAAACTTGATGCGGTGGTCCGCGCGTTGTCTGTGCAACGGTTTGTGGAACGTGTCATAAGGCATGCCCGGCTGAAATTTCAAGGAAAATGAGCCGGTCGCAGCAAAGCAAAGTCGCGCAGGAAGAAGATTATGGCTGCAACACGCCTTTATCTCGATTGGAATGCTACCGCGCCGCTCCATCCGGCGGCCCGCGAAGCCATGCTGCGTGCGATGGATATTCAAGGCAACCCCAATTCCGTTCACGGCGAAGGTAGGGCAGCGCGCGCGGCTGTCGAGGCCGCACGCCGGCAGGTTGCGGCTCTTACGGGCGCGGAAGCTGCCCATGTGGTTTTCACCAGCGGCGCCACTGAGGCCGCCAATATGGTGCTGACGCCGGAATTCCGCATGGGGCGGACGCCGCTTGTGGTTAGCCACCTTTATATATCGGCCGTCGAGCATCCGGCCGTGCGCGAAGGCGGCCGGTTTGCCAAGGACAATGTCAGCGAAATACCGGTGACCTCAGACGGTACGATCGATCTCGCTGCGCTGGAAGCGATGCTATCAGCCCATGACAAGGCGAGTGGCCTGCCGATGGTCGCGATCATGCTTGCCAATAATGAGACCGGAATTCTGCAACCAGTCACCGAAGCGGCGAAGCTCGTTCAGGCGGCGGGTGGCTTGTTAGTCGTTGATGCGGTTCAAGCAGCCGGCCGGATTCCGCTCGATATCCATGCGATCGGCGCGGATTTTCTGATCGTGTCCTCGCACAAGATCGGCGGCCCGAAGGGTGTTGGCGCGCTCGTCTCGCGCGGTGAAATCCTGATGCCGATGCCGCTGATCCATGGTGGCGGGCAGGAAAAAGGCCATCGCTCGGGCACGGAAAATACGCTTGCCATCATCGGCTTCGGTGCCGCCGCCGAGGTCACTGCCTTGGACCTCGATGCTCGCAATGCTGCGATCGCTTCATTGCGCGACCGGCTGGAAGCAGGGATGGAGCTGGTGGCGCCGGATGTCATCATTCATGGGAAGGATGGCCCGCGCGTTCCCAACACGTGCTTTTTCACGCTGCCGGGGCTGAAATCCGAAACCGGCCAGATCGCCTTCGATCTTGAAGGGGTTGCTATATCGGCCGGCTCAGCCTGCTCGTCGGGCAAGGTCGGCGAGAGCCATGTGCTAGCGGCGATGGGATGTGATCCCAAGCTTGGAGCGTTGCGCATTTCGCTGGGGCCGACCACGACCGAAGCGGATATCGATCGCGCAATTGCCGCGTTTACCCGTATCGCGGGAAGACGCAAGCTGGCGGGTGCGGCGGCCTGACGGCCACAATTTTGCGGAAACCGAAATTTCCGCTTGCCAAGCGGGGTGAAAAGTCCCTTTTGGCCGACTACATAGGGGGCAGACATAAGTCTGCCGCAACGTTGACAAGCTGCCGGACCTTGGATCCGGCGAGATTGGAGAACGAAATGCCTGCAGTCCAGGAAACGGTCGATCAGGTTCGCCTGATTGACGTGGACCAATACAAGTATGGTTTTGAGACCATCATCGAAATGGACAAGGCTCCCAAGGGTCTGTCCGAAGACATTGTCCGTTTTATTTCCGCCAAGAAGCAAGAGCCGGAATGGATGCTGGAATGGCGTCTGGAAGCCTATCGCCGCTGGCTGACGCTGGAAGAGCCGACATGGGCACGCGTCGACTATCCGAAGATCGACTTTAACGACATCTACTACTACGCCGCGCCGAAGAAGTTCGCCGGTCCGAAGTCGCTCGACGAAGTCGACCCGGAGCTCCTGAAGACCTATGAGAAGCTTGGCATTCCACTGCGCGAGCAGGAGATTCTTGCCGGCGTCGAGAAGCCGAAGATCGCCGTCGATGCGGTGTTCGATTCCGTTTCGGTCGTCACCACCTTCAAGGAAGAGCTGAAGAAGGCCGGCGTGATCTTCATGTCGATCTCGGAAGCCATTCGCGAACATCCGGATCTCGTGCGCAAGTATCTCGGCTCCGTCGTGCCGACCTCGGACAATTTCTATGCGACGCTGAATTCGGCCGTCTTCACCGACGGTTCCTTCGTCTTCGTGCCGAAGGGCGTTCGTTGCCCGATGGAATTGTCGACCTACTTCCGCATCAACGAGAAGAACACCGGCCAGTTCGAGCGCACGCTGATCATCGCCGAAGAAGGTGCCTACGTCTCCTATCTCGAAGGCTGCACAGCGCCGCAGCGCGATGAAAACCAGCTGCATGCTGCCGTCGTCGAGCTCGTTGCGCTTGACGACGCCGAGATCAAGTATTCGACCGTCCAGAACTGGTATCCGGGCGACAAGAACGGCAAGGGCGGCATCTACAACTTCGTCACCAAGCGTGGCGATTGCCGCGGTCATCGCTCCAAGATCTCCTGGACGCAGGTCGAGACCGGCTCTGCCATCACCTGGAAGTATCCGTCCTGCATCCTGCGCGGCGATGACAGCCGTGGCGAGTTCTACTCGATCGCTGTTTCGAACGGCCATCAGCAGGTCGATAGCGGCACCAAGATGATCCACCTCGGCAAGAACACCTCGAGCCGTATCGTCTCGAAGGGCATCGCCGCCGGCGTCTCGCAGAACACCTATCGCGGTCAGGTTTCGGCTCACCGCAAGGCATCGAACGCGCGTAACTTCACGCAGTGCGATTCATTGCTGATCGGCGACAAGTGCGGCGCGCATACGGTGCCATACATCGAGGCGAAGAACTCGACGGCGCAGTTCGAGCATGAAGCCACGACGTCGAAGATTTCCGAAGACCAGCTGTTCTACTGCCTGCAGCGCGGCATCCCGACCGAAGCGGCGATCGCGCTGATCGTCAACGGCTTCGTCAAGGAAGTGCTGCAGGAGCTGCCGATGGAATTCGCCGTCGAAGCGCAGAAGCTGATCGGCATCTCGCTCGAAGGCAGTGTTGGGTGATGGACGATCGGCCGCCACTTTGGCAGACCGGTGAACGGAAGTATTGGGTCGCAAAGGCTGCAATTTTCTTGTTCTCCTCGGCATTAGCCGGTGTCATCGTGGGAATGCTCGTAGCTTTTGCAAACTGGCATATCGGCAAACTGATCGTACTTTCGTCCCTTGGCGTATGTGCCGTTTTGTTGCTGCTCGGTAGGGCGGTCGAATTCGTCGAAGAATTATTAGAATTGGTGGAACGCATTTTCCCTGGATGGAAAAGCCCCAAGTGAAAGATCGAGACTATGCTTGAAATCAAGAACCTGCATGCCCGTATCGCCGAAGACGGCACCGAGATCATCCGCGGCCTGAACCTGACCGTGAAGGCAGGCGAAGTTGCCGCCATCATGGGCCCGAACGGCTCCGGCAAGTCGACGCTCTCCTATATCCTCGCCGGCCGCGAGGATTATGAAGTCACCGAGGGTGACATCCTTTATAACGGCGAGAGCATCCTGGAGCTCGACGCTGCCGAGCGCGCCGCCAAGGGCATCTTCCTGGCCTTCCAGTATCCCGTGGAAATCCCCGGCGTCGCCACCATGCAGTTCCTCAAGGTTGCTCTGAACGAGCAGCGCAAGGCACGCGGCGAAGACGAACTGACGACACCGGATTTCATCCGCCGCGTCAAGGATGCTGCCGGCAAGCTGCAGATCAACATGGACATGCTGAAGCGCCCGCTCAACGTTGGCTTCTCCGGCGGTGAAAAGAAGCGCGCCGAAATCCTGCAGATGGCGCTGCTGGAGCCGCAGCTTTGCGTGCTCGACGAAACCGATTCCGGCCTCGACATCGATGCGCTGAAGATCGTCGCCGATGGCGTCAACGCGCTGCGTTCGCCCGATCGCGCCGTGATCGTTATCACCCACTATCAGCGCCTGCTCGACTACATCGTTCCGGACACCGTCCACGTTCTCTACAAGGGCCAGGTGATCAAGTCCGGCGACAAGACGCTGGCGCATGAGCTCGAAGCCAACGGCTATGCCGACATCATCGGTGCTGCAGCCTGATCGAGGCGGAAAGGACACGTCGATGAACATTCAGACGACGAACCGCCTGACGTCAGCCGAAACGGCGTTGATCGAGGCGTATAACGACCAGATGGGCGATCTGCCCGGCGACGGCGAGGTTTTTGCCGTCCGCGACCGCCTGCTGGACGAGCTGAAGACCGCCGGCCTGCCGACACGCCGGATCGAGGCATGGCATTATACCGATTTCAAGAACCTGCTGCGTCTGGTTCCCAGCAATATCGGCAAGGGCCTTGCCGAAGCGTTGCCGGCAACGGTCGAAGGATCGCCTGTCATTGCGGTTCTGCAGGGCAAGGCAAGTGATAAGGCTTCGGTGAAGAATTTGACCGTTGCGCGCTACGCCGACAGCTTGATCAACGGCGCGGCCGCCGTCGGCCTCGAGGCCCTTGGCAAGGATGACGCTATCGGCCGCATCAATGCGAGCTTCGTGCGTGACGGTTATGTCATCGATTTTCCTGATGGCACCGAACTCGATGCGCCGCTCGAAGTGCAGTTCATCCATGCCGGCGGCCAGATCCACAGCCGTCTGCCGGTTACTTTCGGCGCCGAAGTCAAGGCGACCTTTATCGAGCGTCATCAGGCGGTCGAAGGCGCTGCCGCGCTGGTTTCCTCGGTGAGCGAAGTCAAGATCGGCAAGGGTTCTGAGATCACCTGGATTATCCTGCAGGAACAGGGCAGCGAAGATACCCATCTCGGCCAGCTCCGAATCGATCTCGGAGAAGATGCCAAGCTGAAGCTGTTCGTCATCAACGCCGGCGGCAAGCTGGTGCGCCAGGAACTGTATATCAAGGTAGCGGGCGAGGGCGCCGATCTGACGCTGCGCGGTATCAACCTGCTCGGCGGCGATACGCATACAGACGTGACGATGGTGCTCGGTCATGATGTTCCGAACACCGGTTCCACCGAAGTTATCCGTAATGTCGTGTTCGACCGCGCTCGCGGCGTCTTCCAGGGCATGATCCGGGTCGCACCGGATGCGCAGAAGACCGATGCCAAGATGGCCTGCAACACGCTGCTGATGTCCGACGATGCCGAGTTCTCGGTGAAGCCCGAGCTTGAAATCTTCGCCGATGACGTACAGTGCGGCCATGGCGCCACTGTCGCGGATATCGACGGCAACCATCTCTACTACCTGATGGCGCGCGGCATTCCGGAGAAAAAGGCGCGGGCCATGCTCGTCAACGCCTTTGTGGCCGAGATCGTCGAGGAACTGGAAGACGAAGCCCTGGTAGAGGCGCTGGAAGGCGTTATCTCGGCCTGGCTGGAAAAGCACGCCTGATTGGAGGCAAAGCCCGTGGACAAGATCGTGCCGGCAACGGCCTATGATGTCGAAGCCATTCGCCGGGATTTCCCGATCCTGGCAAAGACGGTGCATGGCAAGCCGCTCGTCTATCTCGACAATGGCGCCTCCGCACAGAAGCCGCAGGTCGTCATCGATGCCATCTCGCATGCCTATTCCAACGAATATGCGAATGTGCATCGCGGCCTGCACTTTCTGTCCAATGCTGCGACCGAAGCCTATGAAGCGGCTCGCGAAAAGGTGCGCCGCTTCCTGAATGCGCCGTCGGTTGACGATATCGTCTTCACCAAGAACTCGACGGAGGCGATCAACACGGTCGCCTACGGCTGGGGCATGCCTAAGATCGGCGAGGGCGACGAGATTGTCGTCTCCATCATGGAGCATCACTCCAATATCGTTCCCTGGCATTTCATTCGCGAGCGTCAGGGTGCGAAGCTGGTGTGGGTGCCTGTCGACGACGAGGGCGCCTTCCATATCGAGGATTTCGAAAAGAGCCTGACGGAGCGCACGAAGCTCGTCGCCATCACGCATATGTCGAATGCGCTTGGAACTGTCGTTCCTGTGAAGGAAGTGTGCCGCATCGCCCATGAGCGCGGCATTCCAGTCCTGATCGACGGCTCGCAGGGCGCGGTGCACATGCCTGTCGACGTGCAGGATATCGATTGCGACTGGTATGTCATGACCGGTCACAAGCTTTATGGGCCATCGGGCATCGGCGTTCTCTACGGCAAGAAGGAGCGGCTTGCCGAGATGCGGCCGTTCCAGGGCGGCGGCGAGATGATCTTCGATGTCACCGAGGAAAACGTCACCTATAACGAGCCGCCGCATCGCTTCGAAGCGGGAACGCCGCCGATCGTTCAAGCGATCGGCCTTGGCTATGCACTTGATTATATGGACAGTATCGGTCGTGAAGCGATTGCTCGCCATGAGGCTGATCTGGCTGCCTATGCAGCGGAACGGCTGCGGGATATCAATTCGCTGCGCGTCATCGGCACGGCGCCCGGCAAGGGTGGCATCTTCTCCTTCGAGCTGGCGGGAATACACTCCCACGACGTCTCGATGGTGATCGATCGCCAGGGTGTAGCAGTTCGCGCGGGCACGCATTGCGCCCAGCCGCTCTTGAAACGCTTTGGCGTCACCTCCACATGCCGTGCATCGTTCGGCATGTACAATACCCGCGCCGAGGTGGATGCCTTGGCCGATGCACTGGAATATGCACGGAAATTCTTTGCCTGAGGAGGCAAGCGATGTCACTCGACGAAAGCGAACAGAAGATCGACGTACGCGAAGGGATCGTGCATTCCAGCATCCCCGCAGATGAACTGGCGCGCCTCAGCGACGACATCATCTCTGCGCTGAAAACGGTCTACGATCCGGAAATTCCCGCCGATATCTTCGAACTTGGCCTGGTCTACAAGATCGATATCGAAGACGACCGCATGGTGAAGATCGTCATGACGCTGACTGCACCGGGTTGCCCGGTTGCCGGCGAAATGCCGGGCTGGGTCGAAAATGCCGTCGGCGCCGTCGAAGGCGTTTCCGGTGTCGACGTCAGCATGACCTTCGATCCGCCGTGGACGCCGGATCGCATGTCGGAAGAAGCGCAGGTTGCCGTCGGCTGGTATTGAAGCTTGAAGCCGCCGGCTTTACATTAAGACTCGAAGCGCCGGATCTTGACCCCGGTTGCATTTAAGCGGGCATCGGCTGGATCTGAAAACCGGATCCACTTTTCGGGCCGATGCCAGAGGAGAATGAGCCCATGGGCTTTGCAGTCATGAGCATGACGGATGCGGCAGCAGCCCGCGTCAAGGCGATCGTCGAGAATTCCGGCCCTGATGCCAAAGGCGTTCGTGTCGGCATCAAGAAGGGCGGCTGCGCCGGCATGGAATATACCATCGACCTGGTGACCGAGCCGAACCCGAAGGACGACCTGATCGAGCGCGATGGCGTGAGGGTCTGGGTCGAGCCATCGGCCGTACTTTATCTCCTCGGCACGGAAATGGGCTTCGAGACGACGACGTTGCGCTCGGGCTTCATCTTCACCAATCCGAACCAGACATCGGCCTGCGGCTGCGGCGAATCAGTCGAATTGAAGCCTGCCGATCTGGCTGCCCTGGCGGCGCAACGACAGGCTGCGCAACCCGCCTAAATACACCTGCGATATTTCACCTTGCTGCATTTCGTGCTTTGATCGATGGATGCTGAGGGTCTTCCGTTGCCCTCGGCTGACCAGCGGCTTCGAGCCGGATGAGGTCGGGGCGCGCAAGGGGGATCTTATGGCGGCATCGGCATGGGTTTACACATTGATCCCGGCGGCAGCAGCCATAGCAGGCGCCGCGGTTGCGGTGAATACGCGGCCGGGGCGTAATCTTGTCAGCGCAATCCAGCATTTTGCCGCCGGTGTTGTCTTTGCGGCCGCAGCCGGCGAAATTCTGCCTGATGTCATGCATCGCGGCTATCCTTTGGCAACCGTGATTGGCGGAGCGATCGGCGTCGGTGTGATGCTGCTGGTCAAGCAGTTGGAAAACTGGGCCAAAGGGCCGGTCGGCCTTCTGGCTGCCATCGGCATCGACATCCTGATCGACGGGCTCGTGCTGGGCATCGGTTTTGCAGCGGGGCCGAAAGTCGGCTTGCTGCTGACCATTGCCCTGACGATCGAGGTGCTGTTCCTGGGCCTGACAGTCGCAAACGAGCTCGGTGAGAGTGTTCGCTCTCGAGCAAGGATCGTCGCCAGCACGGCTGCTCTTGCGCTGCTTCTGCCGATCGGCGCTTTGCTGGGAACACCGATCGCTTCGTTGCCCGATCCGATTTTGACCGGATTCTTCGCGTTCGGGCTGATTGCGCTCCTCTATCTCGTCACCGAGGAGCTGTTGGTCGAAGCCCATGAAACACCCGATCGTCCCTGGGTGACCGCTATGTTCTTTGCGGGCTTTCTCGTGTTGCTTCTGCTTGAGGAGGCGATCGGCTAGCGACTGAAAGTTTCAGTTAGCTGCCGAAACAGGCGTCAGCTTGAGGCCAAGCGCCCTGACGACTTTCAAGATCGTTGCAAATTCGGGATTGCCGTCGCCGCTGAGCGCGCGATAAAGCGCCGAGCGGTTCATGCCGACATCCTTGGCGAGCTTGCTCATGTTGCGCGTGCGCGCCACTTCACCCAACGCCTTGGCGATCGAGGCCGGATCGTCGGTTTCGAAGGCGGCGGCGATGTAGCTGTCGGGATTGTCCACGTCGAATCGGTCCGGCATAAATCTGAATTCCAAGGTCCCACCGTGGCGTCACCAAAAACGCCGCGCATCCTTTCGGACACGCGGCGCTTTCATAGACAAGTTTCACAATAGATTTATGTCTGTTTCCAGCGAAGCGACTGAACCGTTTCGCTTTTTTTGCAAAAATCCTATTCTGCGGCCTCCGCATAGGATTCCAGCGGCGGGCAGGTGCAGATCAGGTTGCGGTCGCCATAGACATTGTCGATGCGGTTGACCGGCGACCAGTATTTGTCGACGCGGAATGCGCCGGGCGGGAAGCAGGCCTGTTCGCGCGAATAGGGGCGATCCCATTCGCCGACAAGGTCTTCCACCGTGTGCGGAGCGTTCTTCAGCGGATTGTCGGTCTTGTCCATCCGGCCGTCTTCGATGGCGCGGGCTTCTTCGCGGATCGCCAGCATCGCCTCGCAGAAGCGATCAATTTCGGCTTTGGTTTCCGATTCGGTCGGCTCGATCATCAGCGTGCCGGCAACAGGCCAGCTCATTGTGGGAGCGTGGAAGCCGCAATCGATGAGGCGCTTGGCGACATCGTCGACCGTCACGCCGGCGCTTGCGGCCAATGGGCGGGTGTCGATGATGCATTCGTGCGCCACGCGTCCGTCCTTGGATTTGTAGAGCACGTCATAGGCGCCTTTCAGCCGAGCCGCGATGTAGTTGGCGTTGAGGATCGCCACCTTCGTCGCCTGCGTCAGGCCTTCGCCGCCCATCATCAGGCAATAGCTCCAGGAGATCGGCAGGATGGAGGCCGAACCGAAGGCTGCCGCCGATACCGCACCGCTGCGGCCGTCCGTTTCAGGGTGGCCGGGCAGGTGAGGCGCCAGATGCGCCTTGACGCCGATCGGACCCATGCCGGGACCGCCGCCGCCATGCGGGATGCAGAAGGTCTTGTGCAGGTTCAGATGGCTGACGTCGGAGCCGATATCGCCTGGACGCGAGAGGCCGACCATGGCGTTCATGTTCGCGCCATCGAGATAGACCTGACCGCCATGCTTGTGCACGAGATCGCAGATCTCCTTCACCGTTTCTTCGAACACGCCGTGCGTCGAAGGGTAGGTGATCATGCAGCAGGACAGGCTGTCGGCATATTGCTCGGTCTTGGCGCGGAAATCGGCCATGTCGATATCGCCGTCGTCGCTGACCTTGACGACCACGACCTTCATGCCCGCCATTTGTGCCGAGGCGGGGTTGGTGCCGTGCGCGGAGGTCGGGATGAGGCAGATGTCGCGGTGACCCTGGCCATTGGCAATGTGATAGTTGCGGATGGTCAGCAGGCCGGCATATTCGCCCTGCGCGCCGGAATTCGGCTGCATGGAGAAGGCGTCATAGCCGGTCACGGCGCAGAGCTTGTCCGTCAGGTCATCGATCATTTCGCGGTAGCCAAGCGCCTGGTCGGCCGGCACGAAAGGATGGATGTCCGAGAATTCCGGCCAGGTGATCGGCAGCATTTCCGCCGTCGCATTGAGCTTCATGGTGCAGGAGCCGAGCGGGATCATCGAGCGGTCGAGCGCCAGGTCGCGGTCCGAAAGACGACGAATGTAACGCGTCATCTCGCTTTCGGCGCGGTTCATGTGGAAGATCGGATGTGTGAGGTATTCGCTGGTGCGCAGCAGGGTCTTCGGCAGGCGATAGGACGGCTCGAAATCGGCGATGCGGAAATTGCCGCCGAAAGCGCGCCAGACGGCTTCCACCGTTGCTGGGCGCGTGCGTTCGTCCAGGCTGATGCCGATCTTGGTTTCACCGACCTTGCGCAGGTTGACGCCTTCGGCGACGGCTGCTCGCAGGATCAGACCCTGCATGTGGCCGACTTCGACGGTGATCGTGTCGAAGAAGGTTTCAGGCTCAACAATGTAGCCCAGCTTTTCCAGGCCCTTGGCCGTCAGCACAGCCTTCTGGTGGACCTGCTGTGCGATCGCCTTCAGGCCCTGCGGACCGTGGAAGACCGCATACATGGAGGCCATGACGGCGAGCAACACCTGGGCGGTGCAGATGTTCGACGTCGCCTTTTCGCGGCGGATATGCTGCTCGCGGGTCTGCAGCGAGAGGCGATAGGCGCGATTGCCGCGCGCATCGACCGAGACGCCGACAAGACGACCGGGCATGGAGCGCTTGTAATCGTCCTTGACGGCCATAAACGCGGCATGCGGCCCGCCATAGCCAACCGGAACGCCGAAGCGCTGCGAGGAGCCGATGGCGATATCCGCACCCATTTCACCGGGGGATTTCAGCAGGGTCAATGCCAGAAGATCGGTCGCCATGATGGCGATGGCGCCGGTCTGATGCAGGCGAGCAATCAGGCCGGAGAAGTCGTTGATGTGACCATGCGTGCCCGGATACTGGAAGATCGCACCGAAGACGTCGACCGGATCGAGATCCGAGAAGGGATTGCCGACGATGACGGTCCAGCCGAGCGGTTCGGCGCGCGTCCTGATCAGCGCGATGGTCTGGGGATGGCAGCCGGCATCGACGAAGAAGGCCTTCGCCTTCGATTTGGCGACACGTTCCGCCATCGCCATGCCTTCGGCCGCAGCCGTCGCTTCATCAAGCAGGGAGGCGTTGGCGACATCGAGACCGGTCAAGTCGCTGATCATCGTCTGGTAGTTCAGCAGAGCCTCGAGGCGGCCTTGGCTGATCTCGGGCTGGTAGGGCGTGTAGGCCGTGTACCAGGCCGGGTTTTCCAGGATGTTGCGCTGGATGACCGGCGGCGTGATCGTGCCGTAATAGCCCTGGCCGATAAGCGAAACCAAAACCTTGTTCTTGTTAGCGGTCTCGCGCAGGCGGTCGAGCGCCTCGCGCTCCGTCATCGCTGCGCCCCAGGCGAGCGGCGCCTTCTGGCGGATCGCCGGCGGCAACGTTGCGTCGATCAGGCCATCGAGACTCTTATAGCCGATCACCTTGAGCATATCGGCCATCTCCGACGGAGACGGGCCGATATGGCGGCGGTTGGCAAAATCGTATGGCTGGTAATCGGTGAAGGTGAATTCCGTAGGCGTCGTCATTATCCGATCAGCTCCTTGTAACCGGATTCATCAAGGAGACCATCGAGATCGCCGACGTTCCTCAGCTTCAGCTTGAAGAACCAGCCGGCGCCCATTGGGTCGGAGTTGACGAGGGCCGGATCGGCAGTGATGGCTTCGTTGATTTCCGTGATTTCCCCGTCGAGCGGACAATAGACTTCGGAGGCTGCCTTGACGGATTCGACGGTTGCCGCGTCGGCTCCCTTGGAGAAGCTGGCACCGACCTCGGGCAACTCAACGAAAACGAGATCGCCGAGCTGTTCGGCTGCATGGGCCGTGATGCCCACGATTGCGACATCGCCTTCGACCTTCAGCCACTCGTGTTCTTCGGTGAATTTCAGCATGGATAATCCTCTCTGGAAAAGACGTTCAGCGTTTGTAGGTGGGTTTGATGAAAGGCAGCGTACTGACGACGACGGGCAGATATTTGCCGCGTACTTCAGCGTAAACGGTGGTACCGGGTGCCGCGAAATCGGTCGGCACGTAGCCCATGGCGACTGGGGATTCGACGCTCGGACCGAAACCACCCGAGGTGACTTCGCCAATTTCGGTCTTGCCTTCGGCTTCGGCATAAAGCTTTGAGTGGCCGCGCACTGGTGCCTTGCCCTCCGGCTTCAGGCCGACGCGGCGCCGCGTGGTGCCGCCATCGAGTTCGCCGAGGATGCGGGTTGCGCCAGGGAAGCCGCCGGCGCGGACACCGCCCGTCTTGCGGGCCTTCTGGATCGCCCATTCGAGTGCGCCTTCGATCGGCGTCGTCGTCTGGTCGATATCGTTGCCATAAAGGCAGAGGCCGGCCTCCAGGCGCAACGAGTCACGGGCGCCGAGGCCGATCGGCTGGACGTCCGGATGCTCCAGCAGCCGCTTGGCGATATCCTCGGCCTTATCAGCCGGCACGGAGATTTCGAAACCGTCTTCGCCGCTATAGCCGGAGCGTGAGACGAGGCAGGAGACATCGTGGAGGCGACAATGGCGCACGTCCATGAACTTCATGTAGGCGATATCGGCCCAGAGCTCTGCGAGCACGTCGACGGCGCGCGGTCCCTGCAGGGCGATGAGGGCGCGATCGAGTAATGTAACTTCGCAGCTATCGCCGATATGATCTTGAAGATGCTTGAAATCCTGCTCTTTGCAGGCAGCGTTGACGACGACGAAAAGATAGTCGTCCATATGGGCAATCATCAGATCGTCGAGGATGCCACCCTTGTCGTCGGTGAAGAAGCCATAGCGCTGGCGATTTTCGGCAAGGCCGAGAATATCGACCGGCACCAGGCTTTCCAGTGCCAGCGCCGCATCCTCATATTTGCCTGAGCGTGCGCGGATCGTCACCTGACCCATATGCGACACGTCGAACAGACCGGCAGAGGATCTGGTCCAAAGATGTTCCTTCAGCACGCCGGGCGCATATTGCACGGGCATGTCGTAGCCTGCGAACGGCACCATGCGGGCGCCGAGGGACACATGCAGGGCATGAAGGGGGGTGGTCTTGAGGGCAGCGGTCTCGTCCAAATGACGCCTCCGGGTTTTGCGCTTGTTTCGAAGCGCAGAGCTCACAATTTCGGCGCGGTGGCGCCTGACGATGAGCCCCCTCTGTCTGTTTGCCTGAGATTGTTATCCCTTCGGCGAACGCTTGCGCGCTTCTCTCCAGAGTTCCGTCTGCCCCTTGCTGGTCCTTTGGCCTGAGAGTTTCCGGGGCGGTTGCTCCTTCGGCACCGGCTTGCGCCGGATTCTCCCAACAAGGTTGACAGCCATTATCCGGTCTCGGCGAAAGATGGCAAGGGGCAAATGTCGTCGCTGAACAAATTTTTGTCGCGCCGATCAATCCTGCGTTTCCTAATGAATACGGGCCTTTGCAACAGCGATGGGAGAGGCTATCCCTTCTGCTCGATCGAGGAGCCGGGCAGGAGATGAACATGAACCGCAACTACGCAGCCGCATTGCTGATGTCCATTGGCGCATTTTCGCTTCCTTCCAGTGGAGCAATGGCTGAGGATAGCGGCACGATGAAATCCATGCCCGGTATGCACATGGATGCGGGTGCGGCACCTTCCGGCTCCGCGACTGCCAAACTTGGCGATCTCGATATCAGCGGCGGCTATGTTCGCGCCATGCTTCCCGGCCAGCCGGTGGGCGGCGGCTATATTATCATCCACAACACCGGCAAGGCCGACGACAAACTCACTTCTGTCACCTCTTCAGCGGCTGGCAAGGTGGAGCTGCACGAGATGAAAATGGAAGGCGAGATCATGAAGATGCGCGAGGTGAAAGGCGGCATCGCCATTCCCGCCGGCGCGACGGTGACGCTCGCGCCGAATACGATGCACATGATGTTCAAACAGGTAAAGACGCCTTTCGAGCAGGGCGGTGCGGTGCCCGTGATGCTGATGTTCGACAAGGCGGGTATGGTCGACATCAATCTGCCTGTCGTCTCGGCCAAGGGAAACTGAGCCAGAAAATCATTCGACCGTACAATTCCGGTTTCCACTTTTGCTCGAAATGCTCTAAAGCCACGTCAAAAGGCCGGGAAATCTCCGGCTGCGGGGCCGATGTCCCATGGTTTGAATAGGCATGATCCCGTCCAACGCGCGTTTGGCATTTCCCGGGACATGCCGCGGTGTTTGAAAGAAGAAGAATGGCCGGGATTGAACATATACAGGTCGAGCCTGATGAAGCCGGCATGCGCCTCGACCGCTGGTTCAAGGTGCATTTCCCAGGACTTGGCTTTGGTCAGTTGCAGAAGCTGCTGCGGTCCGGTCAAGTGCGCGTCGATGGCGGCCGCGTCAAGACGGATGCGCGCGTGCAGCCGGGGCAGGTGGTGCGCGTGCCGCCTCTCGACGTCGATGCCAAGGGCCCGAAGAGCGGCCCCATCGCCAGCAACGACCTCAAACATGCCGGCGACGGCGAGCTTCTAGCACGCATGCTGCTGCATGAAGACGACAAGGTCTATGTGCTGAACAAGCCGGCCGGCCTCGCGGTACAGGGCGGCTCCGGCCTGACACGTCATATCGACAAGATGCTCGAGGCATGGACGAGCAAGAAGGGCGAGAAGCCGCGCCTAGTACATCGTCTCGACCGCGACACGTCAGGTGTCCTAGTCGTTGCCCGCACGCGCGGTGCGGCGCAGAAGCTGACGGCGGCGTTCCGCGAGCGCGACACCAAGAAGACCTATTGGTCGCTGGTCAAGGGCGTGCCGCGTAAGCATGAGGACAAGATCTCCACTTGGCTGGTGAAGGAAGCGACGGCCGATGGCGACCGCATGCGCATCGCCAAGCATGGAGAAGAGGGCGCCGATCACGCCATCTCCTACTATCGCGTGCTCGAGACCGCGGCGCAGAGCCTCGCCTGGCTGGAAATGGAGCCCTATACCGGTCGTACCCATCAGCTGCGTGTCCATGCGCTGCATATGGGCCATCCGATCATCGGCGACCCTAAATATTTCGACGACGATCCGAATTGGGATTTTCCGGGCGGTGTCCAGAAGCGCCTGCATCTGCATGCGCGCCATATCGATATCCCGCATCCGAGCGGCGGACGCCTGCGCGTCACCGCGCCTTTGCCGCCGCATATGGTTCAGACCTGGAACCTTCTCGGTTTCGATATGGAATCGGCAGGGGAGCCGGACGACGAATGAAGCTGGTCCTATTTGATTGTGACGGCACGCTGGTCGACAGCGCGCGGCTGATCCATGAGGTTATGGCGCGCACCTTCGTGGCCTTCGGCTATAAGCGCCCCGATGTTTCTGCGACGAAATCGATCATCGGCTTGACGCTCGATATCGCCATCGCCCGCCTGCAGGGCAAGCCGCATGTCGACGACGAAGCGATCGCGATGACGGCGCATTACAAGTCGATCTTTCCGGAGGTGCGAGACGAGGCCGACATGCAGACGCCGCTTTTCGACGGCATCAAGCCGCTGATCGAGACGCTTGCTGCCCGCGACGAACTGCTGATCGGTGCCGTCACGGGTAAATCCCGCCGCGGCTTGACCCATATCCTTGAGGTCAACGACTTCGCGCCCTATTTCATTGTCTCGCGCACCGCCGACGACTGCCCGTCCAAGCCGCATCCGGCGATGGTCACGGAATGCTGCGACGAGACTGGCATGGATCCGCACGACACGATCGTGATCGGCGACGCCATCTACGACATGCAGATGGCGAAGTCGGCGGGTGCGACTGCCATCGGCGTTGCCTGGGGCTATGCTTCCGTCGAGGAGCTGCTGGCGGCAGGCGCCGATGCCATTGCCCACCATCCGAACGATTTGTTGAGCCATATTCTCTGAGGTGACGCCATGCGCGACCTGTTGAACGATCTTTCCGAAGGTCTCAGCCATCCCGATCCGATCCGCCGCGCTCAGATCCAGATGAAGAAGCCGTTGCCGAAGCGCTTCTACAAGGATGTGACGATCAGCGCGGACGAGGGCGGTCACGCCATCGCTCTGGATGGCAAGGTGGTGAAGACGCCGGCGCGGCATTCCCTGGCCTTGCCGACGGAAGCGCTTGCCAGACTGGTGGCTGCAGAATGGGCACGTCAGGTTGACGTGATCGATCCCGCGAGCATGCCTGTGACGCGCCTCGTCAATACCGCCATCGATGGCGTTGCGACGGAGAGCCAGGCTGTATTCGACGAAATCGTCCGCTTCTCCGGCAGCGATCTGCTTTGCTACCGCGCCGACGGTCCCGAGCGGCTCGTCGAGCGGCAATCAGAGCGCTGGAATCCGGTGATCGAATGGGCAGCGCGCGACCTAGGCGCTCGCTTCATCCTGGCCGAAGGCGTCATGCACCAGGAGCAGCCTAAAGAGGCTATTGCGGCCTTCGCCGCTGCTTTGCGCGAGTTTGACACACCGATGGAGATCGCGAGCTTGCACACGATCACCACACTGACTGGTTCGGCGATCCTGGCGCTGGCCTTTGCGAAAGGTTTTCTGCCGCTTGCCGAGGTCTGGGCGCTCGCTCATCTCGACGAGGATTGGACAATTGAGCATTGGGGCGGCGACGAAGAAGCCGAGCAGCGTCGTGCACAACGTTTTGAAGAATTTCAGGCCGCGGCCGCGGTTTTTTCCGCGCTTCGCAGTTGAATATTGTTGATTTCCAGTCCTTTATATCGATCTGCATATCTTGCAAATTCGAAAGTCGGGGCAGGGATCATGTTGTTGTGGAGGCCGAGAGCCATACCGGCGCTCGTGGGAAGTCTGGCATTGGCCGCTTGCTCGAGCTGGTCCGTGGATCCTCCGCCTCCAACCTATGCCGTGCGCAGCGCAACCGTCATAGCCGATCAGGCACTGCCGCCGGTGTCGCCGGCATTGGTTGCAGCCGTCAATGATCGCGTCAACGCCGCGATCGCCGCTACGAGCTTCGGTCCGCAACTGCCAGCGGTTGCCATCACAGTCCGATTGAGCGACGTCCGCAAGGCGCGCGGCTTCAATCGTGACCGCAGCAGCGCCAAGATCAATATCGACGCTGCGGCAGCCGATGGCGGCGCTGTGATTGCCATGGCATCGTTCGAGACCAGAACTGTCGCTCCTGATCCTGCCACCGCAGATGAGCTGATGGCGGAAGACATCGCCGCGCGGGTTCGTTCCATCTTTTCGCTGAACACACCACGGCTCGCAAACTAAGCCGACAGCTTCAAACAAGGCTCGCGCCATGCTAAGCCCGAGCGATGATGGAGAGAGGGCCGCATGAAGGAAATCCTGCAGGAACTGGAACGCCGTCGCGAGATTGCAAGGCTCGGCGGCGGGCAGGTGCGCATCGACGCACAGCACGCCCGCGGCAAGCTGACGGCTCGTGAGCGCATCGATATCTTTCTCGATGAGGGCTCTTTCGAAGAGTTCGATATGTTCGTCGAGCATCGCTCAACCGATTTCGGCATGGACAAGAGCAAGATTGCCGGCGACGGCGTCGTGACCGGTTGGGGCACGGTCAACGGACGAACTGTCTTCATTTTTGCCAAGGATTTCACAGTCTTCGGTGGGTCTCTTTCAGAGGCACATGCGGAAAAGATCACCAAAGTGCAAGATATGGCGCTAAAGAACCGGGCGCCGATTATTGGGATCTACGATGCCGGCGGCGCCCGCATTCAGGAAGGCGTGGCCGCACTCGGCGGTTATGCTGAGGTATTCCAGCGTAACGTACTGGCCTCCGGCGTCATTCCGCAGATTTCCGTCATCATGGGCCCCTGCGCCGGCGGCGACGTCTATTCCCCAGCCATGACCGACTTCATCTTCATGGTGCGCGACACATCCTACATGTTCGTCACCGGGCCGGATGTGGTGAAGACCGTCACCAATGAGACCGTGACATCCGAACAGCTCGGCGGCGCCTCGGTGCACACGACGAAATCTTCGATTGCCGACGCCGCCTACGACAATGATGTCGACACGCTCCTGCAGGTGCGCCGTCTCGTCGATTTCCTGCCGCAATCGAACACGGCCGCGGTGCCGGAAATCGAATGCTATCAGTCGGTGACTGAACCGGATAATTCGCTCGATACGCTGATCCCGGCGAATGCCAACAAACCCTATGACATCAAGGAACTGATCCTGAAGGTTGCGGACGAGGGCGATTTCTTCGAGATCCAGGAAAGTTTCGCCAAGAATATCGTCTGCGGTTTCGGTCGCATCGAGGGCGCCACCATCGGCTTCGTCGCCAATCAGCCGATGGTGCTTGCCGGCGTTCTCGACAGTGACGCGTCGCGAAAGGCGGCGCGCTTCGTGCGCTTCTGCGATTGCTTCAATATCCCGATCGTCACCTTCGTCGACGTGCCGGGCTTCCTGCCGGGAACGGCACAGGAATATGGCGGCCTGATCAAGCACGGCGCCAAGCTGCTCTTCGCCTATGCCGAAGCGACTGTGCCGAAGCTGACGGTTATCACCCGCAAAGCGTTCGGCGGCGCCTATGACGTCATGGCCTCGAAGCATCTGCGCGGCGATCTCAACTATGCCTGGCCGACAGCACAGATCGCCGTCATGGGCGCCAAGGGCGCCGTGGAGATTATCTTCCGCAAGGATATTGCCGATCCGGAGAAGATTGCAGCGCATACGAAGATGTACGAAGACCGTTTCCTGTCGCCCTTCGTTGCCGCGGAGCGCGGCTATATCGACGAAGTGATCATGCCGCGCTCGACCCGGCGGCGGCTGGCACAGGGTCTCAGAATGTTGCGCAACAAGGATCTGACCAATCCCTGGAAGAAGCACGACAACATCCCGCTTTGAGTCCGTGACAACAAGTCACGGATATCACACGGAAAATTGATCTGGTGTCAGAAGCCGTGTTTTCACGTTCTCAGTCGTGCGCTCTATTGCTTCCTCGTGGGGGAGTTAAAACTGGAGTTTAACATGGCGCTTTCCGATCGGCTGAATCAATATCAGCCCTATGCTCTTACTGTCTTGCGCGTCGTCACTGGCGCGTTGTTTATCGAACACGGCTTGCAGAAGCTGTTTGGCTTTCCGCTCGGCGGTCAGTTCCCAAGCCCGCTGCCGACCTTGCTTCTGGTTCAGGGTATCCTTGAAGTTGTCGGTGGATTGGCAACGATCGTGGGCTTCTTTACCCGTCCGGTCGCGTTCATTCTGTGCGGCAACATGGCGGTCGCCTATTTCATGGCGCATTATCCGAAGAATTTCTTCCCGGCCAACAACGGCGGTGACGCGGCGATCCTCTACTGCTTCGTCTTCCTGTTCCTGATCTTCGCAGGCCCGGGCCTGCTGGCGATCGACAACAACAAGAAGTAAGTAACCGGTCTCTTCGTCGGGCTCGGTTAAATTGCCGGGTCCGGCGAATAAATTCGTCTCTCGCGTGTTTACTCCGTTATCAGCGAAGCGAGAGCACTTCTGACAGGATCTCCTTCGCATCCCCTATCGAACGGAGATCCTCATGTTTCCATCCGAGCGCTTGTCGCCTTATCAGCCCGCCGCCCTTGCCATCTTGCGAATCATAACTGCGCTACTGTTCATCGAGCACGGTACGCAAAAGGTCTTCGGCTTTCCGCCGGCGCCTTACGCAATCACGACGCTTTTCTTCGTGGCGGGAGTTATTGAACTTGTCGGCGGCATCCTTGTGCTGCTTGGGCTTTTCACCCGGCCGATCGCCTTTCTCCTGGGCGGTGAAATGGCGATAGCCTATTTCATGGTGCATATGCAGATCGACTTCTTCCCGGCCAACAATCAGGGAGACGGGGCGATCCTGTTCTGCTTCATCTTCCTGTTTCTGGTGTTTGCCGGGCCGGGAAGCTGGGCGCTGGATAATCGCCAGCGCCGATGACCGCCGCATCTTAAGCAGCAAGCTTCAGGCCGGCTATGCCGGCCACGATGAGGCCAATGCAGAGCAGCCGCACAAAGGTCGCGGGATCGCCGAGCAACCATATGCCAAGCAGAACCGTGCCGACGGTGCCGATGCCGGTCCAGACCGCATAGGCCGTGCCCATGGGGAGGGTCTTTACGGCCAGACCGAGAAGCACGACACTGATGACCATGGAAATGACGGTGAGAACAGTCGGCACCAGCCGGGTGAACCCGTCGGTATATTTCAGGCCGACGGCCCAGCCGATTTCAAACAAGCCTGCGAGGAAAAGCAGAAACCAAGCCATTTTACGCTCCTTTGGTAAGAGCGAGGCCGTCCCCGCGATGTCTACGGCCAATTTTGGATGTTGGCCGCCGCAGTCGTCTGCGTGCTTTCTATATGCCTTTGCCGACTGCCTATTTCAAGGCGATCGCACTACCTTTACTTTTCCAGCCGTTCGGCATGCCACTTCAGGTGATCCTCCATAAAGCTGGAGATGAAATAGTAGGAGTGGTCGTAGCGCTCGTGCATACGCAGCGTCAGGCTGATATCCGTGCCCTTGATCGCGTCTTCGAAGAGCCAGGGACGCAGGCCGTTTTCGAGGAAGCTGTCGGCCTTGCCCTGGTCGATCAGGAATTCGGGGAATCGGGCGCCGTCTTCGACAAGCGCACAGGCGTCGTAGCGGCGCCAAGCGGTCTTGTCGCTGCCCAAATATTTCTCCAGCGCAGGGGCGGACCAATCGGCTGTCGACGGCTGCACGATGGGAGCAAAAGCGGAGCAGCTCTTGAAGCGGTCCGGGTTCTTCAACGCAATCGTCATGGCGCCATGGCCGCCCATGGAATGGCCGAAGATGCTCTGACGGCTCATGTCGGCGCGGAATTGCTTTGATATGAGCGCGGGCAGTTCCTCGGTGATGTAGGTGTACATCTGATAGTTTTCGGCCCAGGGCGTCTCGGTGGCGTCGAGATAGAAGCCGGCGCCCTTGCCCATCTGCCAGTTGGTCAGCTCATCCGGCACGTCATTGCCGCGCGGGCTGGTATCGGGGCAGACGATGATCAGGCCAAGCTCGGCGGCCATGCGGCGATACTCGCCCTTTTCCATGACATTGGCGTGCGTGCAGGTGAGGCCGGAAAGATACCAGAGGACCGGGCGGGGCTCCTTGATCGCCTGCGGCGGTACGAAGACCGCAAAGGTCATCTCGCATTTGCAGGCTTCGGATTCATGCGAGAAGACGCCCTGCATGCCGCCGAAGGCGGTGTTCTGGGAAATAATGTTCACGGCTGGTCTCCAGGCGTTTGGTTGGTTTCAGAGCTTGATTGCTTTTCTTCGAAACGCCATCAAGCCCTGGGATTTTGATTTTGCATGATCTTATCCAAAAACCGCTGCGCACTTTTTGGGATCATGCTTTGGCACGCCGGCAGAGCCGGTCGAAGGTTTCGAGAAAGGCGGAGCGGTCGCGCGGCGAGAAGGCGGCATTGTAGCCCTTGCTCTCGCCGGTTTCGCGAAGGTGCGCGCCGAGATCGCGCATGGCCGTTGCCATGCCGATATTCGTCTTGTCGAAGATCCGGCCGGTCGGCCCCGTCACCAACGCTCCGGTCGCGACGCAACGGCCGGCAAGCGGCACATCGGCGGTGACGACGATGTCGCCGGCGCCGGCATGCTCGGCGATCCAGTTGTCGGCAGCGTCGAAGGCGTTGGAGACGATGACGTTGTGCACCATCGGGTCTCGCGACGGCCGTAGTCCCGAATTGGCGACGAAGGTCACCTCGATGCCGTGGCGTTCGGCAACCTTCAGGATTTCCGGCTTAACCGGGCAGGCGTCGGCGTCGACATAAATCATGATATCAAATCTTTTCAGCTATATGCGGCGCATTCCTCACGCGCCGCATACGTTTCTTTCCGTGACTTTGAACCTCAATACAGCACGACGCTTCGGATGCTTTCGCCGGAGTGCATGAGCTCGAAGCCCTTGTTGATGTCCTCAAGCGGCATGGTGTGGGTGATCATCGGATCGATCTGGATCTTGCCCTCCATGTACCAGTCGACGATCTTCGGCACATCGGTGCGGCCACGCGCGCCGCCGAAGGCCGTTCCCATCCACGAGCGGCCCGTCACCAGCTGGAACGGGCGCGTCGAGATCTCCTGGCCGGCGCCGGCAACGCCGATGACCACCGACTTGCCCCAGCCGCGATGGCTTGCTTCCAGCGCCTGGCGCATCACCTTGGTGTTGCCGGTGCAGTCGAAGGTATAGTCGGCGCCGCCGATCTGGTCGGCCCCGCGCTTCGTCATGTTGACGAGATAAGGCACGATGTCGTCACCGACTTCCTTCGGATTGACGAAATGCGTCATGCCGAAGCGCTCACCCCAGGCCTTCTTGTCATTGTTGAGATCGACACCGATGATCATGTCGGCACCGGCAAGCTTCAGGCCCTGGATGACATTGAGGCCGATGCCGCCGAGGCCGAAGACGATGGCGGTTGCGCCCATCTCCACCTTGGCGGTGTTGATGACCGCACCGATGCCTGTCGTCACGCCGCAGCCGATGTAGCAGATCTTGTCGAAGGGGGCGTCCGGGTTGACCTTGGCAACGGCAATCTCCGGCAGCACGGTGTAATTGGCGAAGGTCGAGCAGCCCATATAGTGATGGATCTTGTCCTTGCCGATCGAGAAGCGCGAGGTGCCGTCCGGCATCAGGCCTTGCCCTTGCGTCGAGCGGATCGCCGTGCAGAGATTGGTCTTGCGCGAGAGGCAGGAGGGGCATTCGCGGCATTCGGGGGTGTAGAGCGGAATGACGTGATCGCCCTTCTTCACCGAAGTCACCCCCGGACCGACATCGACGACGATGCCGGCACCCTCATGGCCGAGGATGGCCGGAAACAGGCCTTCCGGATCGGCGCCCGAGAGTGTGAAATCATCGGTGTGGCAGATGCCGGTCGCCTTGACCTCGATCAGCACTTCGCCGGCTCTCGGCCCCTCCAGCTGAACCGTCATCACCTCAAGCGGCTTGCCAGCCGCAACCGCAACCGCTGCTCTTACGTCCATGATCTCGTCCCTTCCTGCTATGATTTGGTCCGCGCGACATTGGCATGGGCATATGGGGCGGCTCAAGCCAAAATCAGACACTTAGCGTCGCAATTATCATGTTTTAGCCGAGCAATCGCCGCGCGGCTTTTTCCACATGGCTGCGATGGCGAAGCTTCTCGATCAGGTGAATTCCATGATCACGGCGTCAACGGCGAGGCTTTCGCCCGGCTTGGCGTTGATCTTGCCGATGACCAGATCGCGTTCGGCTCGCAGGACATTTTCCATCTTCATTGCCTCAACAATGGCCAGCGTTTCGCCTGCCTTGACCTCCTGTCCCTCCGCGACGGCAATCGCGACGACCAAGCCCGGCATGGGGCAGAGCAGGAGCTTCGACGTATCCGGCGGCAATTTGACCGGCATCAGCTTGTCGAGTTCGGCCTGACGCGGCGTAAACACCCTCGTCCGGACGGAAATGCCCTGCCAATCGATGCGCAGACCATTGAGCACGGTACGGATCTGGGCTGTCAGCTTGCGGTCGCCGACGGTGCCGGCCCATACCGAATCGCCGGGACGCCAGTCGGTCGCGACAGTTACGGTTTGGGTGCCGATCTGTATGTCCATCTCGAAGGGAATGGTCACCACGCCTTCAAGCAACGTCACAGGCAGATAGTCGGCACCAAGCTTGACGATCCAGCTCTCCCGCAGCGGCGCGGCGGCTGGACGCAGCCGGTCGGCATAGCGCTCGCGGCGGTTGGATTCGATCAGGCTGCAGGAAAGGGCGATTGTCGACAGCAGAGCGGTTTGGTCTTCGTCCGGCGTCACCGGCGCGAAGCCATCAGGATATTCCTCGGCAATGAAGCCCGTGGAGAGGCGGCCTTCGCGCCAGCGCGGATGCTTCATCAGAGCCGAGAGGAACGGCATATTATGCTCGATGCCATCGACCACAAAACCATCCAGGGCTTCGCCCATCGCTTCGATTGCCTCCAACCTCGTCGGAGCCCAGGTGCAGAGCTTGGCGATCATCGGATCGTAATACATGGAGATTTCGGCGCCTTCGAAGACGCCAGTGTCGTTGCGCACGACCGATGTCTCGGTCTTGCCTTCACGCGGCGGACGATAGCGCGTCAAGCGGCCGATCGAGGGCAGGAAGTTGCGATAGGGATCTTCCGCATAAAGGCGGCTTTCGATGGCCCAGCCATGGAGCCCGATGTCCGCCTGCTTGAACGGCAGTTTCTCGCCGGCTGCAACACGGATCATCTGCTCGACGAGATCGATGCCGGTGACAAGCTCCGTGACCGGATGCTCGACCTGCAGGCGGGTGTTCATTTCGAGGAAATAGAAATTCCGGTCGCGATCGACGATGAATTCGACCGTGCCGGCACTTTGGTAATCGACGGCCTTGGCGAGCGCCACGGACTGCTCGCCCATGGCCTTGCGCGTCGCTTCGTCCAGGAAAGGCGAGGGCGCTTCTTCGACGACCTTCTGGTTCCGGCGCTGGATGGAGCATTCACGCTCGCCGAGATAGACGACATTTCCGTGAGCGTCGGCCAATACCTGGATTTCAATATGTCGGGGGTCGACCACGAATTTTTCGATGAAGACGCGGTCGTCGCCGAACGAGCTTTTCGCCTCCGAACGGGCGCGCTCGAAACCGTCGCGCACTTCGTCCTTGCTCCAGGCGATGCGCATGCCCTTGCCGCCGCCGCCGGCGGACGCCTTGATCATGACAGGATAGCCGATCTCGGCGGCGATTCTTTCGGCATGATCGGCATCATCGATGATGCCGAGATGGCCCGGAACGGTGGAAACCTTGGCCGCATTGGCGAATTTCTTCGATTCGATCTTGTCGCCCATGGCTTCGATCGCCTTCGGCTTCGGGCCGATGAAGACGATGCCTTCCTTTTCTAGCGCCGCACAAAAGGAGGCGCGCTCGGACAGAAAGCCGTAGCCCGGATGAACCGCCTCGGCGCCCGTCTCCTTGCAGGCAGCGATGATCTTGTCGGCGACGAGATAGCTTTCGGCAGCGGGAGCGGGGCCGATATGGACTGATTCATCCGCCATTTCGACATGAAGAGCATCCCGATCAGCATCGGAATAGACGGCGACCGTGAGAATGCCCATGCGGCGCGCAGTCTTGATCACGCGGCAGGCAATCTCGCCGCGATTTGCGATGAGGATTTTCTTGAACATGCAATCTCCGCCCAAATACTCTATTCAGTCAGTGTTTTAGCCATAAATTGCTTGCCTGGTCCATGCGCAACATATCCGCGCTTACGTCGTTTTTTCCAAACTCGACTGCATACGCTCCCGCCAGATGATGAAGAGGCCGGAGCCGACGATGATGGCAATGCCGATCCATTTGGAAAGATTAGGAAAATCGCCGAAGATCGCATAGCCGAGAACGGTGGCGGAAATGATCTCGAAATACTGGAATGGAGCAAGCAGCGACAGTGGCGCCAGTCGGAAGGCTCTGACGACGAGCATATGGGCGTAGCCTGAAATCGAACCGAGAATCAGCAGAAGCACCAGTCCAAACGTCGATGCGGGTAGAGATGGCTCGAAGTCAGCGATGCCAGCGGATGCTCCGACCAACAGGGTGACTGACATGAACAGCGTGCCACCAACACCGGCCATGATCTGCATCGTAATCGGCGAATCCGCTTCGCCGACGGCTCGGTTCATGAACAGATAGAGAGCAAAGAGGAAGGCGCAGGCAACGGGCAGCAGTGCCTTCAATCCGAAAATCTCGAAACTCGGCTGGATGACGATCATCGCGCCAACGAAGCCGACGGCGATTGCCAGCCACCGTCTCCAGCCGACCTTATCGCCGAGAAACAGGGCAGAAAGGGCCGTCAGCATGAAGGGTTCGACAAAATGGATCGCGAAGACATCGGCAAGCGGCATGTATTTGACCGCGGCGAAAAAGAGTAGGCTCGCAGCGCCATGCAGTGCACCACGTAAGAGGTTCATCCATGGGCGCTTCGCCGAAAAGGCCGACCTCCCGGTTGCGGTCGTAAGAAGCGGCAGCATGCACACAAGCTGGAAGAAGAAGCGATAGAATGTCACCTGGCCCGGCGACATGCCTTCGAAGCTCGCCATGTATTTGGCGATTGCATCCATCGTCGGCAGCAGGATCATGGCGCTTGCCATGATCGTCATACCTCGATGTGGGTTCTGCTGCGTGGAAACGGCGGAAGAGACGAGCATGCGTCAACTTCAAACACAGTGCAAACATGCAATCAAGGCGCGCTTGAAGGCAGGTTGCAAGATGCGGTGGCAGCCATCCGCAAATGCCGTACTTTTCCAAATGGGACAGATCGCCATGGTGAGATGACGCCCTTAGACCTATCTGGAGCTTTGGAACCGGTTAAAACATGACTGCGCGGCACAAAATTGCCGGCGCGACCAGGAAAGGGATCGCACCGATGTTCAAACCAGAACAAGAGACGACCGTTTTTTCGGATGAAGGCGGCGACACGCTTGGCGGACGCCTGTCCATGGCTCGCGATGCCGCGGGAATCAGCCTCGAAACGCTGGCCGGACAGCTTGGCGTCAGCGAGGAGACAATGCTTGCGTGGGAATCAGATCGCGCCGAACCCAATCCCTCCGCGCTGGCCAAGATGTCGGCTCTTTTCGATGTTTCACCGGCATGGTTGATGACCGGATCGGGTGACGGACCCGGAGAGGATAGCGATGAGCGCGCCCTGGAAGCCGTCAGGAACGAGCTATCGCGGCTGCGCACCGCCTATCAGGAGGTCGGTCGGCTGATAGAGACGACAACAAAGCAGCTCGAACGCCTCGACCATCAGATCAGGCTGCGCAATCTGAGCAAGGATGTGGCGCATTGAGCGCGGCTTCCCTCGACGTGGCGCGGGCCTAAGTACTTCTAGCTTAATCGGGCAATCGTATCGTCGAGGGTGTCGATCGCGAGTTGTTCACGGGCGATCATGTCGTCAAGATCGATGACCTCTCCGATCTGTTTCGCGTCAATGCCCTGCATCTTCATCGCCAGCAGTTCGTTGCGATGGGCGATCTTTTCGCCTCTGATTTTGATAAGCTTCAAGCGAAAATCATCATTCATTTCCAATCCCTCCGTTTGGAATGAAGTGTCGCCATTTCCGGACTGCCATCGTTCCCCAGCTCTGCTCGTCTCCTTCAATCTCAGTCGTGTCCACGGCCGCGATAGGTGGTAGGAACGCCGGCTTTCTCATGACATTGCGCGAGGGTTTCCAGCCATTCCGCCAACCCTTCCGGGACTTTGGCATTTCCAGCTTCCAGCGCCTCCACCCATGACAGGTCACATTGCAGAGCGCTCGCCAGATTGATGGGCGTCCAGCGTATATGCAAAAGGCATTCTGAAAAGCGTTCCGGCGTCATGCATCTTCCCCCTGTCTGAAGAAGTTCACGGTGCCAGAGAGGGGCGCGAAGTCAAGTGACCAGGGAAATACGACGGCTGTTCCGGGCCATCAGGGTAGGCGAACTATCTCTCGGCATGAATTTCGCGAGGAACTTGTGTGGGTAACGGGGGCCGCATCGCAATATTCCCGACGCTTTGATCGGTTCGCGTGTCGTCAGCGGGCGGGGGATGGCGTGCGGGATAATGTGGTGCTGAAGAAAGCGTTAGGTACGCATTGATTTAAAAACAAAAAACCCGGCCAAAGCCGGGTTCTTGGTGCGGTCGAGAAGACTCGAACTTCCACGGGTTGCCCCACAGCGACCTCAACGCTGCGCGTCTACCAATTCCGCCACGACCGCATCGTGGTAGGCCGGATTGCTCCGGCGCGGCTGCATGTAGCAAAAGCATTCGGGGGGCACAAGAGCGATATGTCAGTTTTTTTAAATTCCTTCACAGCTCCTCCGATCTGACATGTGCGAATACTGCCGAAACGCCTTACATGTTTGAATTCCCGCCCGAATGGCGCCATATGTGGACAACCCGTCGGCGCGCAGGATTTCCACACATGCGGCCTGCGGCGCGCAAAGGACTGCCATATGCTTCGCACCGAACTTTCTCACCAGATGTTTCCCGTTCAAGGTACGCCGCCCGTCCGCTGGCGGATCAGCGACGGTCTCGTGCCTTATGAGGAGGCGGTTGCCACCATGGAGGCAGAGGTGGCCGCGATTGCCGAAGGGCAAGCGCCGGAGCTCGTCTGGCTGGTCGAACATCCTCCGCTCTATACGGCGGGCACCAGCGCCGATGCCGCCGATCTGATCGAGCCGGATCGATTCCCGGTCTTTGCGACCGGACGCGGCGGCGAATATACCTATCACGGGCCAGGTCAGCGCGTCGCCTATGTCATGCTGGACCTCAAGTGTCGCCGGCAGGATATCCGCGCCTTCGTCGGCGCGCTCGAGGAGGTCATCATTCGCACGCTTGATTCGATGAATGTGCGTGGCGAGCGGCGAGAGGATCGAGTTGGCGTTTGGGTCAGGCGCCCGGAGAAGCCCACTCTAGCTGACGGCACCGTGTCTGAAGACAAGATTGCGGCGCTCGGCATCCGCGTGCGCAAATGGGTGACGTTTCACGGCCTTTCGCTGAACGTCGACCCCGATCTCGGGCATTTCACCGGCATCATTCCTTGCGGAATTTCGGCCTATGGTGTCACCAGCCTCGTCGATCTCGGCTTGCCGGTCATGATGGCGGATGTCGATATCCGCCTGCGTGAGGCGTTTGAACAGGTCTTCGGCGAAACTGTCAATGACGCGTGAAGGTGATCGGCGATCGTCCGAAGACGATGCTGGATGTTGCGATGAATTTTAGTGCTAGGCAGGACAGGTCAAACGACCTGTCCGATTTGATGGCGAAAACTGCTATAGCTCGCAGGAGCGCTCTTCAGCGTCCTCTGCCAACGGTACTTCCGATTCATTCGGAACGAAGCGTTTTGATTTCTCCAAAAGATCGATCCTGTCTTCTGCCTTGAGAAGATCATGCAGTTTCTGATCGCTTAGGATATTGTCGCTAGTATCATGCGAGGTCATGCGGGTAACTCCTTGACCTCCGCAGGCGAGAGTAATCACCTCTCTCAGCCGCTAGCGCCTACGGGTTCGGTAGCCAACGGTGATATAAGCCTATACTCATTTGAGTGCTGTGGCGAATCTTTTGGCGCATTGTCTCTCGACAGCCTTATCTTCCAGAAAAAACGTCTGAAAGAAAAATGCCCTGGAAGGGAGAGCATCCAGGGCATAGAGAGGGGAACTGCATAACGGAAACTAGGGCGAGGTGCCCGCACTTCAAGACCGAAGCTCATGATAGGTTGTATTTGATCTGGGATCGCCCTTGCCCAGGCGTATCGCTGGCCGCGAATGACGGAAGTAAAATTGCAATGTGAATCGGCCCATCGATTCTTCCGTTTCCGGCTGAACTCAGCACAGGGATGAACCGCCATCCAGGATTGCTGCTTCAGTCAAGTCACTCTTTTCGATAGCTATTTTTGTACAGTTTGCGTTCATGTTCGTCCGCATATGGTGTCTTCCGTCGCCTCCAGATCGCGTGTCGATTGACAATCGATGGGGACGATACGATTAATAGTTTCGACATTCGTCATAGAGCGGAGGAAATGCCAATGACAAGTCGTGCCATTCTGTTGATGTCTTTTGCGTCTCTCACAGTTGTAGGCTCGATGGGCCTCGCTTCTTCGGCTTCTGCGCTAACCATGAAAGAGTGCAGCGCCAAATATCAGGCTGCCAAAACTGCTGGTACCTTGAACGGCCAGAAGTGGAATGACTTCCGCACAACGCAGTGCAGCGCGGACGCCAGCGCCACCACCACCACCGCTCCCGCAACCACTGCACCGGCGGCTACGACGCCTGCCAAGCCGGCGAAGACCACCGCGGCAGCCAAGGTCGACGCCAATGAGCCCGACGCTACCAAGCCGCCGGCAGCAGAACCGGCAAAGCCGACCACGGCTGCCCCGGCCGGCGTAACCTTCCCCGCAAAGGTCGACCCGAAATATGCTACCGAGACGCCCGGCAAGGGCCGCTTCCACACCTGTGTCGACGCCTACAACGCCGCCAAGGCCAGCAATTCGCTCGGCGGCCTGAAGTGGATCCAGAAGGGCGGCGGCTATTACAGCCTCTGCAATACCAAGCTCAAGGGCTGATCGCGGATCCAACCTCTTGCAGAGCGGGCGCCCTCGGGCGCCCGTTTCCGTTTGCTTATATCAATCCTGCATCTTCTCCCATTTCTTCACCAGTCGGTCGCGCTTGAGCTTGGAAAGCCGCTGCAGCCAGAAAATGCCGTCAAGCTGGTCGATCTCGTGCTGAATGCAGATGGCCAGAAAGTCATGCGCCTCCGCTTCATGGGTTTCGCCGGCGATATCCCGATAACGAAAGCGGATCGATTTCGGTCTGACGATCTCCTCTGTCGCTCCGGGCATGGAAACGCTACCCTCCGTATGCCGCACGGTTTCCGCCGATGACCACAGAACTTCCGGATTGATATAGATGCGCACGCCATCCTCGCGGCTGAGTTCGATCACGACGACCCGCTTGAGGACGCCGATATGCGGGCCGGTGATGCCGACGCCAGGCGCGGCCCGCATGGTGTCCAGCAGATCATCGACGAGCATCCGCAGATCGTCGCCGAAAGCGGCCACGGCAGCGGAGGGGGTTCGCAATAGCGGATCGGGAAAGCGGATGATGGGGCGGACAGACACGGCACTCTCTAGCGGAAATGAGGAGATGGGTAGGAGGCCGTCAGGATAAGGGGAAGATGATGGCAATGCTACCGCCTCGGTGGCTGCGCTTCCCTATGAGCTCTTTTCCATCATCCAATTGTTTTTATATAGATTTCAAGCGAACCCAATTAGAGGCGTCGGACGAGCCGGAGGCCTTCCAGCTAAATGACGTCTGCCATTGTTCAAGATACAATCGCCGCATTCCACCGTTTCGTACTTCCCATCGCATTGATTCGGGCGTTCGAATCGCCGAGGTGTCCGCTGTCTCTATGACTATTCCCATCGAATTTACGGGAAATTTCGCCCTCTCAGACCCTGTGGGCCTATGATTTGGTGCCGCACTGGCGGATTAAGAGCTGACCGCAACCCGTCAAAATTGACTATTACGTAAAAGTCAATATTATGATGGCCAGCAGATTAGGGGCGGATTCTTGGTCGACGGATACTATAGCATAACGGAGCTCACTCGGGAATTCGGGGTTTCGACCCGAACGTTGAGGTTCTATGAGGACGAGGGCCTCATTCAACCTGAGCGGAGAGGCCGCACGCGCCTATTTCGCCCGGCCGACCGGCGTCTGATCATGGAAATTCTGCGCGGCCGCCGCATCGGTTTCACTATTGCCGAAATTCGCGAGATCATACAGGTCTACAAGGAGCCTCCGGGCGAGATCGGCCAGCTGAAGCTGCTGATGAAGCGCGTCGATGAGAAGCGTGACGAGCTGCGTCAGAAGCGTAAGGATATCGATGACACGCTGAGCGAACTCGACAATGTCGAAGAAGCGTGCCTCGGGCGCCTGGCCGAAATCGGCGTTGGGACGTGATCGCGCTCGTTGTCATTTAAGCAAACAATTTCGCTGCCATAGTTCCGGCGAGAATGCTTTCTAAACGGAAGGCGTTCGCAAGGAGATGTAGCATGATTGCGGGAATCGGGGCAGCTCTTGCTGTGTTCGTCGCAGCCATTTTTCCGAGCGTGGGTAGCAGCACTGCAACCGAGGTCACACAACCGGGTATTTCAATAGCTTACGCGCTTTTACTGGATGGCGAGGATCCAGTCTATGGCCAGGCGACTTGCGAAATTGGGATTCGTTGTCAGCTCATCGATAACCCGGAAACTAGCGTTCGACTGAGCGCAACCATTGAATCAAAGCAATATTTGGCAGGCGAGGTCCGCGTGGATTGCGGTAATACCGGCTGCTCTTTCTCAACCTCGAAAAAATTCGCTCGACTGGAAGCAGCATCTGGCACGAGATCACTTCGCCAATTCGATCTCTATGCTGGCGAGGGTGACTCAGTCGAGACGCATCTGGTTTACCGCAAGAGGATGAAGATCGGTCAGATTCTTTTTGGTTTCGGAAACCAGTAAAAATAACTAGCCATTTTGTTGGGCTATCTTTCGCCTCCCTTCGTTTTCAAAACCAGCGGCGTGTCCGTTTGCAATAAAACTCGAATTCGCAGCCGAATCGCGAGAGGAGATGCATCTCCTCGCAGCGGATGACGAGCAAGGTCGTCAAGGCGGCCGCCACTGCTGCCATGACCAGGAACCAGAGATTGCCGATCAGAAGGCCGAAGCTTGCGGTCAGCAAGGTATAGCCGAGATAGGTTGGGTTGCGGGTGAAACGAAAGGGGCCTGACGTCACCAAATGCGCTGTGCAACGCTGCGTCAGAACGGTTGTGCGGCGGTCAAGGAGCGTCTTGACGGCCCAGACATTCAATGTCACCGCGATGGCGGTCAGGAGCGCTCCAACCACCCATGCAACCAGCGCCCAGATGAAGGGCAAAGGCAAGGGATACCATCGCTGCAGGGACAGCGCTGCTATGACGGCGAGGCTATAGAGCAGCGGCGGCCACGGAAAACTCAGCGACTTCGAACGATAGGCATTCATAGAATAACCCTGTCATTGCGCTTCATCCGTGCATTGTATCGCGATTCGGCTTACGCGTTCATCGCTATCTGCTTTGATCGCTCCGGATTGCAGTGGTTTGAAGAGATTCTGAGCCTGCAACTTGTCGAGCGTGCATTGGCAGAAGCTGCGGCACATGGCTTCGCTGCCCGATCGCGTGCAGGAGGCCACGCATTGCCTGATATAGCCGACCGTCGGGTCCTGCGGCGGGGCAGGAGCGACAAGGGACAGCAGATAGACCAGGCCGAATAGCACGGGCTGATGGACTAGATAGAAGATCAGGCTATGACGTCCGGCGCGCGCGACGAGATTGCGGCCAGGCCCGAATTTTGCGAGATGTTTCAGCCAGCCGAGAGAAATTGCCAATTGCGCGATGCCGAGACCGAACAGAAATGGCGTTAGCCACGGGAAGAGCGGCACATAGTCGTTCGAGCGCTGGATATTTTCCGAAAGCCCTACCCACCATAGCCACGGCGTGTCGAAGAACGTTGAATGCAGCGACAACGGCGCGATGACGTTGTCGATCACGATACCGATGGTGAGCAATGCCGCGACCAGAAGCGTGAGGAATGCGGGCAGGCGCAGGAACAAGAGGCCGATAAGGCTCGCCGCCGCGATGCTGTGGAGGATGCCGAAGAAGATCCATTCGTCTTGCATACCAATGAAGGTGACGAGTGAGATTGCGGCAGCTGCAGCAACAATCATGCCCAGCCGTCGCCAGTAGGACCGCCAGCGAATTTCCGGCGTATTGGCAAGCACGAGACTGAAGCCAGCCAGGAACAGGAAGGTGCTGGCAATGGCGCGGGCATAGAGCTTCAGCCAGCCGGTTTCCGCCGTACCAGAATCAAGATAGCCGAAGAATTCGAAATCCCAGGTGCCATGATAGCTCGCCATGGCGAGCAGGGCAGCACCGCGCGCCGTATCCAGAATGCCGATGCGAGGCGTCTTTTGCGGAACGTCGGCGCTCGCGGCGATGGCGGCCATTACGGAGTCCTTCCAGGCATGAATTCAAGTATTTGCGTCGGCATCGGCCAACGCGGCCTTGTCATGGCATATCGCCATCCATGATGGCCAGACGGGCGTCGGAAAAAAACTGACGGCGGATCAGCACCACGATGATGAAAATCGTCGTCGCCATGAAGACATAGGGGCTCAGGAACCAGCCGAGATAACCGATGGACAGGAAGATTGCCCTGAGGCCGGCATTGAAATTGCGCGCTGCAATGATGTTCATGCGCACCACGCGCTCGGCGGCTCTTTCCGCGGCCAACGGATCGAGAATGGCATCCTCGCGCATCGGCAGGGAGCCGAAGAGAATGGTGCAATAGTTGAACAGGCGGTAAGCCCAGCCGAATTTGAAGAAGGCATAGCCGAAAAGGCAGGCAAGCCCGGCCACCTTGATTTCGAAGGCCGTGCGACCACCGTTGAGAATGAAGGGCATGTCCGAGAAGAAGGCGTTGATCTTGTCGGTGGCGCCGAGAAGCGCAAAACAGCTGCCGATGGCGAAAATCGATGTGGAGGCAAAGAAGCCGGTGCCGTTCTGCAGGCCGGAGAGGATCTGCGTGTCGATCATCTTCAGGTCGCGGCGCAGCGAGTTGTATATCCATTCGCGGCGGCGCTCGTTCATTGCCCGAGTCAGGCTGGTGCGATTGAAGAAGCTGGCGCTGCTGGTGATCCAGTTCAGTGCGACCCAGAGAAAGATGAAAAGGGCGAGGGCGACATAGTCGGCAGTCGTCATAAAGGCAGGTTCTCCAGATCAATACCATGTGGACTGTAGCTCAGCGCGAGCCGCGTGCAATGGCCTTCTGTTTGCTTCTCGAATGCCTATATGTAATGTCGCTGCCATGAAATCCGATGTCGGCCAATCACCGTGCAAGCTTGCCGCGATAGCGTAGCCTTGCCGGAAATCGATTTGCCTGGAGGCACCAAAGGTCCATGTTTCTCTCAGTTTTTGATGTGTTCAAGATCGGTGTGGGACCGTCCAGTTCGCATACGATGGGGCCGATGTCGGCCGCGAATCGCTTCCTCGACCTCTTGCTGTCGAACGAGTGGCCTCGGCCGTCTTCGAATGTACATGTCGAGTCGATCAAGGTTAGCCTGCATGGTTCGCTGGCGCATACGGGTATCGGCCACGGCACGGGCAGAGCCGTCATCCTCGGCCTGATGGGCGAAAAGCCTGACAGCGTCGATCCCGACCATATGGATGCCATTATCGACGAGGTCGAGCGCAGCGGGCGCATTGCGCCGCCAGGTCATCCGACCTATCAATTCCAGCCCAAGACCGATCTGATCTTCGACAAGAAGGTGCCTCTCCCAGGCCATGCCAACGGTATGAGTTTTTCTGCTTTCGATCGGGATGACCGCCTGCTCCTGAAGCGCATCTATTATTCCGTCGGCGGCGGATTCGTTGTCACCGATACCGAATTGGAGCAGATGAAGGCCGATCGGAAGAAGCCGGCTGCAGCGGGCGAACGCGTTCCTTTCCCCTTTGCCACCGCGAAGCAGATGCTTGAAATGTCCGAGCGCTCCGGCCTTTCCATCGCGCAGATGAAGCGCGCCAACGAAGAGACGCGCATGAGCGCCGAGGAGCTGGATGCCGGGCTTGACCGCATCTGGGCGGCCATGAGCAGCTGTATCGATCGCGGCCTCAAGGTCGACGGCATCATGCCGGGGGGCCTGAAGGTCCGCCGGCGTGCACGCGCCATTCACGACAAGCTGCAGCAGGAATGGCGCAGCAACCGCATCAATCCGCTCCTCGCCAATGACTGGCTGAGTGTTTACGCCATGGCCGTCAATGAAGAGAATGCTGCCGGCGGCCGCGTCGTCACCGCACCGACCAATGGCGCGGCGGGGGTCATCCCCGCAACGATCCGCTACTATCAGCATTTCCATGAGGATTGGGATCAGGACGGCATTCGCAACTATCTTCTGACGGCTGCCGCCGTCGGCGGCATCATCAAGCATAATGCCTCGATTTCCGGCGCCGAAGTCGGCTGTCAGGGCGAGGTGGGTTCGGCGGCTGCGATGGCGGCGGCGGGACTTGCCGCCGTGATGGGCGCGACGCCGGAACAGATCGAAAATGCGGCGGAAATCGCGCTGGAACATCATCTTGGCATGACCTGCGATCCAGTGGCCGGATTGGTGCAGGTGCCGTGCATCGAACGAAACGCACTCGGCGCGGTCAAGGCGGTCACGGCTGCCTCGCTCGCCATAAAGGGTGACGGCCAACATTTCGTACCGCTCGACGCCTGTATCGAAACAATGCGTCAGACCGGTCACGACATGAGCGAGAAATACAAGGAAACCTCTACCGGTGGCCTCGCGGTCAACGTCGTGGAATGCTGAATGTGGACGCTTGATCTAAAAGCTTGACGCTGCCGGTCAAAAGGATTTCAACGGCACTATGGCTTTGCATCTCATCAAATTGTGCGTCGGCGCGGATTCGCTTGATGATCTGCGCGAATGGGTCTCCGAGCGGGCGATGAACGCCATCGCTGCCGGGCTCGAGCCGCACACGACCCACACGACACGCATGGTGCCCAAGCGGATCGAGGAACTGCTGGACGGCGGCTCGCTCTATTGGGTGATCAAGGGGCAGGTGCAGGCACGGCAGAAATTGCTAGGTGTCGAGACCTTTACCGACGCTGATGGTATTCAGCGTTGCCGGCTTGTTCTCGACCCGAGCGTCGTCGAGACGACAGGGCAGCCAAAGCGTCCATTTCAGGGCTGGAGGTATCTGCCGCAGGACGACGTGCCGCGCGATCTCGACAGTCTTGGCGCGGCAGCCGAATTGCCCGCCGATCTGCGGCGGGAACTTTCCGAACTTGGTTTGCTTTAGCGCAGCCGCATCATGATCGGCGCACGGCCGGTCGGGGCGGTGATATGCAGATGAATATGCGCGTCCGGCTGTGAATAACGCCAGGCGCGCGCGCCGTGGCAGAGCAGGATGCCGATCAGATCTTTCGTCTTGTTGCGCGAGCGCGAACGGCTGAGACCGAGGTCCGCCAGCCGCATCGCCGCTTCATGCAGCGGATGAAGAGCAAAGCTCTTCTGTTTCATCTTGCCCCCGCTATCGAGCGAGAAACCGGGAAAGTTCTCGTTCATTGCCATCTCAAAACCCCGTACACGTTACAAACTCAGGGCCGGCCCGCTTGACGTTCGGAACCGGAAGATCGAAGCCATAGAAGGCCCGACCAATTTTCAAATCATGCGGCGCGAAAACACCCGCCACATGCCTATTCCATACTCGCCCAGCACTTCACGCCGGCACGCTTGAGCGCCTTGCAGGCATTTACTGCTTCGCTCTGATCTTCAAAGCCGCCGAAGCGGGCGCGGTAACCGCCGTCAAAGGCGACCGCATAGGGCTTGGCCGAATGCAATGCCTTGCCGGCTTTGTTCTTCGCCGTACCAAGGAGGTCGGTCGCGCCATCCTTACTGGAGGAAACACCAATCTGAACGATCCAGCCGGTAGGCCCGCGTTCAGCTTTGGTTGTCTTTGCAACCTTCTCGGCCTTTTCGGTGCGCTGCAGCTTTACTAGCTTCGTATCGCTTCTGGAGGTCGATGCCGTCGTTACGGTATCGACTTCATCCTCATCAGCATCGTCCGAAGATCCGGCGGAGGCTGTCTCGTCATAGGCGGGCCGCTTAACGGGCTCGGGCTTTGCCGAAAGCAGTGGATTGGAGGAGGAAGATTGTGGCGTTACCGCTGCGAAGGCGGCCGCGCTGGAAGGGCTGGAATCGGCGACTTCAGTCGCTCCGGTATTCTTGATCTTTGCGCGGCTGATATCCGCCATGCGTGCGCTGGCTGCCTGCACGTTGGGTGATGCGGCTGGCACCTGCGCGATCACATTGGAATCAATATGCTTTGTCGATGCCTTTGGCAGATAGTCAGCGATCAGCTTGCGCATCTGATTGTCGCGAGCCGGCGTCGAAGCGCCGCCAAGGACCACACCGACTATGGAACGACCGTCGACTTTGACAGAGGTCGCCAGATTGTACCCGGCGGCGCGCGTGTAACCGGTCTTGATGCCGTCAACGCCGCGCACGGAGCCGACCAGGCGATTGTGGCCGAGGATCGTGCGATTGCCGAGCCGAAAGCTCGTTTCGGAAAAGAAGCCGTAATACTCCGGAAAATGTTCGCGAAGGGCAATACCAAGGCGAGCCTGGTCGCGTGCCGTGGTCATCTGCGCTGTGTTCGGCAGGCCGTTCGGGTTGCGATAGGTCGTGCGCGTCATGCCAAGCGCTCGCGCCTTATCGTTCATCATCCGGGCAAAACCTTCCTCCGAACCGCCGAGCATCTCGCCAAGCGCCATCGCGGCGTCGTTGGCGGACTTCGTGACGATGCCGAGGATCGCCTCGCGCACGGTCACGGAGCGACCGGGGCCGATACCGAGCTTGGTCGGCGCCTGAGCGGCAGCATTCTTTGAAAATACGACGGGAGTATCCAGGGTGATGCGCCCGGCCTCAAGCGCTTCGAAGGTCAGGTAGACCGTCATCATCTTGGTCAGCGAGGCGGGATAGTGGAGCGTGTCGGCATTTTCGCTATAGAGAACATTGCCTGTATTGGCGTCGATGACGATGCCGGCATATTTCGGACCGGCCGCGCTTGCGTCAACGACAGTCACAGTGATCGTCGCCGTCGCGATCGAAAAACCAAGAAGCGCTCTCGCCAGAATTTTACCGGTTTGAGACGACGAAACGGGTAGAATGGATCTGGACACTAAATCACTCTCTGCTTGCATTTACATTCTCGATTATCCGGCCGCCGCCTCCATGAACGGCCGTTCCGCTCGACAGTAGAGGCTTAGCGTTACCAATCGGTTTATGATGAACAGTTGGTTTCAGGTTTTTGCGCCATTTTAGCGGCCATCAACAGCCATTGCCGCGGGCGCGGCATCATCCACAAGGCGCGTCTTGACGAAGTCCTGGATGGCGGCATCCATCGTGCGCCAATCCCCGAGCTGATTGCTGGAAAAGCGGTAGAGAACACTCAGATCCTTGCCAACCTTGACATCCCTCTGACAATCACCGCTCGTTGCCAAGGCTGGCGAAGAGGGCAGGAGGCAGCGCACGACATAGTCGGTTTCACCGGATCGCGAAGCGGTTAAAAGAATTTCACCATTGTAGCCGGCATCGGCGCGAAGCCGATGTGCCGTCAGGCCAAAGGGGCCGGCATAGGAAGCGCCGTCCATCAATTGCGAATAGATCGGACCAAGCCGGCCGGACATATCACGAGACATCGTGCTCTGGCTGATCTGAAGAAAGATCAGCGAAGACGATTGCGAGATATCGTCGAAGCGCAACCGGTCGGCTTCACTATAGCCCTGCATCTGCGGCCAGGTCAGATAGAGATCGACGCGCTCGGCCGGGCCATTGAGGCGCTCGCTCGGAAAGCGGATGGTGTTTGCGGCGAGGCGTAGCGTGTCATCGCCGATCGTGGTGGAGATAGGTTTGGTATCGGTCGTATGGCCCGCGAGCGAAATTTTCTCGCCGAACCAGTTTCCGCCGACGGATATGGCTACGGTCAGCGCAGCCAGGACGGCAACACCCGCCATGAGCCGATAGACAAAGCCGCTCGATATCAGCGGGCTTTCTTCGACCATTGTGGCGGATGACAGAGGAGCCATGTTCTTGCCTTCATCTCCTTGCGCCCGCCATCTTCGATGACGAGTACCGAGGGCGTCCAACTTTCGAGTCTCATTGAAGATATGATTGGCGCGGCGATGGTTAATTGACGGTTAAATATAGGTCGCAACCCGTGCTAACGGCACAGTTAATTCGCCGGAATGTTCAGTGCTTATCTCTCGAGCGGCCGCGAAATGAAAAGAGCCGTTCCCGGGGACAGCGGGAACGGCTCGGAGGCACCGGCCTGGACAGAAATCAGGGGACGAGACCGGGCCTCTGACTTTACCGCCGACGCTACGCCGCCGGCGATTTGGTATGAGGGGGCTTACTTCAAGCTGCCGACCGCAACAGCGCGACCGTCCTGGATCTTGACCCAGCGAGCCGGATGATCTGCGGACTGGCGCTTCAGGAAGGTGTATTCGGTCTCCGACCAGAGCTTCACCTTGTTGCGCATGTTATCGAGAATGAAATCGCCACGATCCGTGCGGACAGTCAGAACGGCATGGCCTTCGCCGTTCGGCTGCAGCACGACGGTCATGAGCAGATCGGAAGGCGAGACGCCGGCATCGATGAGCTGCTTGCGCTTCAGCAGCGCGAAATCCTCGCAGTCGCCGGCGGTGGTCGGGATCGCCCACTTTTCCTCAACACCGTAAAGTTCCATATCCGTCATCGGCTTGATGGTCGTATTGACCGTGTAGTTGACCTTCAGGATCGTCTTCCAGCTATCCTCATTGAGGATCATCGGCCCTGCATCGCCACCGGAATAAGCGCATTCACGCGGGTTTTCCTTGCAGAATTCGTAATGACCGATAGGGGGAGCAGCGTCGCCTGTTATCGTCATGTTGGCGGGTGCTGCCTGAGCAACGCCGAAGAAGCCTAAAGTGGAAAACGCCAGAGCGGCAAGGCCGCGAAGTGCGATTTGAAAGTTCATGTCCCTGTCCCTGTTTTATTGGGATCAGAATGACACGCGTGATTTTATCTGACGCAAAATTGCACAGTCAAATTAATGGCTTAGTTAAATCAAATCTGGCGAAAATTCTCATAAAATACGCAGAAAACTTGATTCAAGTTCGCGGCGAATTCGATTAAAATTTGAGGGATTTCGGTATGGATTACAGCAGTGCAAGAGTCTGACATCCGCTGTTTCCAAACGGCTTTCAGCAATGGGGATCGTTAACGCCCCCGTGCCGATTAAGGCTGTAGACGTGTGTATTGATACAAAGCTCGTGTGGCGACAGGTCGGATTTGGTGTTGAAAATGGCTGCAAGAGCCTGAACCTGTCCCATTTCGGGAAAGCCGGCTCAAAAAATATTTTTGATTTTTATTGCCGAGTGTGCCGGCGAAGCCCATCGGTCGCGCGGGTGATCGCAGCCGCCATCTCCGCGACCGCCGGCGAGTGTGCCGCGTTCGCGACGACCACCAGTTCCGCCTCTGGCCATGCCTGTGACAATTCCCAGGCGGTGACGAGCGGTGCTTCGAGGTCCATACGACCATGGATCATCGTGCAGGGGATACCGGCGAGCCGATGGATGTCGCGCAGGATCTGCCGCTCCTCGAGCCAAGCCAGATGGTGGAAATAATGGGTGATGATCCGGGCGCGCGCCGTCAGATAACGTGGATCGGACCAGCGCGGCGACAGGGTCGCGCGCGGATCGATCAGGATAGAGGCGGCTTCCCATTGGTGCCAATCCCTGGCTGCCTTCACATGGATTACCGGATCGGGATCTCGCAGAAGGTGATAGTAGGCGGCGACCAGATCACTATCACGACCCGTCTCAGGCACCGCGGCCCGAAAGCGCGCCCATTCCGCAGGAAAGAAACGGCCGAGACCTAGATAGAGCCAATCGATTTCCGATTGCCTCGTCATGGTAACACCGACGAGAAGCAAGCTTTCCACCCGCTGCGGATGGGTTTCGGCATAGGCAAGCGCAAGCGTGCAGCCCCAGGAATTGCCGAATATGATCCAGCGTTCGATTCCGAGGAGCAGCCGCAATTGCTCGATATCGGCAATCGTGTGCCATGTCGTGTTGGCCGAGAGATCGATCAGCGGTTCCGACGCATGCGGAAGACTGCCGCCGCAGCCGCGCTGATCGAATTGAATGATCCGATAATATTGCGGGTCGAAATAGCGCCGCGTTCCAGCCGAACTGCCCGATCCCGGACCTCCGTGCAGGATGAGGACGGGTCTACCCTCGGGATTGCCCGATTGCATCCAGCAGATCCGCTGGCCGTCGCCGACCTCAAGCAGGCCATCGTCAAAAGGGATTATGTCCGGGTAGGGCATGTCGTGGTCACGCATCGATGAGAAGACAGAGATCGCTATTTCGCGACGCTGCGTGACGGGAAGATGACGGTATCAGAGAAATTCGCGCAAGGTTTCGCGAGACTGTAGCGAAAGGAATTCGATCGCAACGCCCTCTATGAAATGACGCACGACGCGGCCGCGCATATTGCCGAGACGCACCGGCGTTCCGATGGTGGGGCGTATTTCGACATCGACCGCTGCGCCGGAGAGCGAGAGGTCCATGATGCGGCAGACATATTGCGTACCGTCGTCGAGCGTGAGTTCGCTGCGGGTATTGCGCGGCGTCAGACGATCGTGGCGGCGATCTTCCGGCAGGCCGAGTTCGTGCTTGTTGGCAAGCCAGGTCAGTTGCGCTGCAAGCTTTTCACGCTTCCGCTCGGTTGCATTGATCGACATGGTGAAACCACGGCCGTCGACCGCAACGACGTAGCCCTCGACTCGGCCAAGGTGGTCGATGTAGGCCACGACCCGCTCATCAGCGCGCGGCCGTCCCAAACAGGTCACGTGAAGGTCGCCCGGCGACATTTCCGTGACAACGCATTCGAATTCCTCATAATTTGCCAGCATCAGACGACCCTGCATATTGATCGGGACCCGTTGAAAGGTCCGCTGATCATTACGAGCAGCATTGCCTGTCATTTGATTGGGCCGCGTCGCCTGGGTCGGCTGAAACGAGTGCATGGAGGCGTCTTGAATCCTATTGCGTCTCATCCAACTAATAGCCGCAACTCCTTAAAGTAAGGTTGTCTTTTCAGAGGCATAAATAGGAGACGATCACCTATCTTGTTCCGCACTGGGTCAGTTCTAACCCTGTCGCGCCCCATTTTTTGCTTGAATCAACTTTCTCCGCACCCATTCACCAAGGCTCGTGCTTTCCTGATGCGGCAGAAGATTTGCGGGGTCTGGATGGGGAGGCGCATCCACGAGCCGCACGCGGCGCTCGCGAAGCAACCGGCTGCGATCCAGTGCCAGAAATTCAAGGCGTTCGTTGCCGAGCCAAGGCGCATAAACGGTTGGCGTCAGACAGCCAAGCAGTCTGTCGCAAGTGTCGCTCGATGTGCGAACCGGCAGCAATATCATCTCGAAGGTCATGCTGCGGCCGCTGATACAGTAGCCCGTCGCGTGGACCAATGCGGGAACCACGTGTTTCATCACGCCGGCGGCTATGCGTACCGGGTCATCGTGCTGACTGCCAGCCCAGAGCGCTGCGAAATTCTCGCCACGGAGTTCGCGCCCCATGAGGTTGCAGATCGCCGTACCGGCCAGACGGAAGCGGGGATTATCGTCTACCGTATTTTCCAGGATAAACAGCTCGGGAAGAATGTGGCCGATTGCCGATGGCTGTATCAAGCTGCGCAGGGGAGCGTCCGCGTTGCCGCGTATACGCTCCCAATAGGTAAATATATCGGTGCTCGTCTTATGGCGCATAATGCGTCCGTGTCCCATTTCACTTCAACTACAAGGGCATTCATTGCCCTCGAAACTGACGTTGCGAATTCCATGCCAGAACCGGCCCGTTAGGGTTAACGAAGGGTTTCGGTTGCCTTGTCGAGCGGTCGATGTAAAACTTTGTTCATCACTTCACCAAGTGACCTTCAGCACGAATTTCCCGGGCGCCGGACGAACCATTGAGGTCAGATCCGGAGAGGAGCGCCGCGGTATGCCGCCCGACACTACGGGCGGCTTTTTTTTTGATTTTCGCTGCGTTATGTGTCGATGACTTCCGGAGTCTTTCCGCTTTTCTTCGAATCGCGAAAACGCTCCATCCCTTTGTTTTACGCAATTCCGGACGGAAAACCGCTTCGCACTTTTCCTGGAGTTGCTCTATCGACAAGCAGAGCAAGACATGGATGACGAACAGCTGCCGCGCCCAGAGCCGGAAAATCCGCGGCAGCGAGCCCCGGCCTTCAACTTGCCTCCTGCCATTCTGGCGAGCCTTGCCGTCCTGATTGTCATTTTTGCGGTCATGAACCTTCCCTGGTGGTCGGACGATACGCTGAACTGGATTTATTTCGCCTTCAGCTTCATCCCGGCCCGCTATGCCTTTCCCTTGTCACAGCAGGGGCTGGAATGGCTTTGGACGCCTGTCACCTATTCGCTGCTGCATGGCGGGATCGAGCATATCGTGTTCAACAGCCTTTGGCTGATGGTCTTTGCGGCACCCGTGGCACGACGCATCGGCGCGCTGCGCTATGTGATTTTCTGGATTTTCTCATCGGCGGCCTCCGCCTTCCTGCATGCGGCACTCTATTGGGGGGACCAGACGCTGTTGATCGGTGCGTCCGGTGTCGTCTCGGCGCTGATGGGGGCGGCTTGCCGCTTTGCCTTTCCGGCCATGGACGGTCGCAGAGTGTCCATGCGGCAGGCGCATCTCAACCCGCGCCTCGGCATTTTGCAGTCGCTTCGAAGCCGGACAGTCGTCGCCTATATCGTCATGTGGGTCGCCGGCAATGCGCTTGTTGCTTTCGGCATCAACCTCGCGGGCGACAGCTCACAGCCGGTGGCCTGGGATGCCCATATCGGCGGCTTCCTGTTCGGATTCCTGCTTTTCGCCCCCTTCGACCGGCAGCCGCCTGAGGAAATTCGGGAACCTTTACCACTCGATGAATGAGCTGTTGCTTTCTTACTGACACAGGCGCACCATTGGCATCCGTCGATCGTGGGATGAGGAGATCGACCGACCGACGGGCAAAGCGCCGGTTTGAGCTCCGGGGGTAATTTCGGAACATATCGGACGCTTCAGGTGTTCATCATGCTTTCGAGATGGGAGGATCGAATGTCAGTTTCCGTAAAGGCCATACTTGAAGCCAAGGGCCGCGACGTCGTGACGACGGGCGGCAATACGACCGTTGCAGAGGCCGCGAAAATTCTGAACGAGAATCGGATCGGCGCTATCGTCGTTGTCGGACCTGGCGGCAAGATTTCCGGCATCTTCACCGAGCGGGACGTGGTCAATGCCGTTGCCAAGCAGGGGCAGGAATGCCTCGACAAGCCGATTGCATCAATGATGACGGCCAAAGTACACCGCTGCAAGGAAGACACGACAACCGACGAATTGATGGAACTGATGACGATGCGCCGCTTCCGTCATGTTCCCGTCGAGGAGAAAGGCAAGCTTTCCGGCATCATCTCCATCGGCGACGTCGTCAAATGGCGTATCCGTGAGATCGAACTCGAGGCCGAACAGATCAAGGCCTATATCGCCGGGTGAGGCGAAGTGCGGCCCGGCCGAAGCAATCGACCCACTGGGTCGATTGCAGCGATTAGCGTCTCACGCCGAAAGCGAGGGCAAGGCTCGTTTTATTACAGATTTCGGATGACCCGCTGGAGCGGTTCATTTTTCACGGAATCTCTGAGCCGCTCTATCTCTTTATTGTCTCGCAGTTCCGGACGGAAAACCGCTACGCACTTTTCCTGAAATTGCGCTAGCGCGCGTAGGTTTCCTGCATACGGCGGATTTCCGGCAACCGCGTCAAAGCTTCCTCATAGCCGCGTTCAATAGCTTCGCCGGCGCGATGGAATTCCGACAGACCGATATCGCTAAGGCGGGGATGCATCGCAAGATCCGGCGGGTCTCCGGCCAGACGGGCGCGAGCAATCCTGTCCTGGATGATATTGAAAGCCTGCACCATGACGCCGGTCATGCCGAGCTTCATGGGCGGCGTCTCATCCCGCCGCAGCAAATCTCCGTTCGGCTGGCCCACATTGTGTTTGACGACAGCCGAGCGACCGAAAAGATCATAGTTTAGATTGACCGCCGCCACGAGTGGCTGCTCATATGAACGGCATACCGAAACCGGAACGGGATTGACGAGCGCGCCGTCGACCAAGGTACGGCCATTGCTTCGTACCGGCTCGAAAATGCCGGGCAGGGCATAAGAAGCCCTCAGCGCCGTGATCAGCGAGCCGTTGGCAATCCAGACCTCATGCCCGGTATTCAATTCCGATGCGACAGCGACAAAGGGGCGGTCCAGATCCTCGATCGAAAAGCCTTCCAGGTGCTCCTGCATGCGCTTGGTCAACCGCATGCCGCCGAACAGGCCGCTGCCGCCGATGGTCAGGTCAAGAAGACTGGCGATGCGACGCATAGTCAGCGAACGGGCAAAGGCTTCGAGTTCGTCGAGCTTACCTGCAAGATAGCAGCCGCCAACCAGGGCGCCGATCGATGTGCCGGCGATCATGCCGACTTCGATGCCTGCCTCGTCGAGCGCGCGCAGAACGCCGATATGCGCCCAACCGCGCGCCGCACCGCCGCCGAGCGCCAGAGCGATTTTGACTTTCCTGGGGGGAGAGGGAGGGAGAAGCGGATTGGAGGTATCCTGCGAGAGGCCTGAACCCGTCAAGTTCTGTCCGCCGTTATGACGATTCAAGCCCCAATTCAGCATTTAAACGCCTCCTCCAAGGCTCCGTGTGCCTCGGCTAAAATACTGTCCCTTTTTCGTTTCGAAATCGTATACTGGTTGTGGCTGGTTGAAACACCATCCCCGATAGATCTACTGCTTGTAAACTTCTTCCGGATTGAAATGCAGGTGATCGTCGGTCACGCTCAGCACCGGCTTGCCATTTTCAAGCTCGACCGTTCGGTAGAAGCAGGAACGACGGCCAGTATGGCATGTCGCGTCATGTCCGGCCACCTCCACTTTCAGCCAGATTGCATCCTGATCGCAATCCGTGCGGATCTCCTTGACCGATTGCAGGTTTCCGGAGGTTTCGCCCTTTTTCCAGATTTTACCGCGTGAACGGCTAAAATAATGCGCCGTGCCTGTCTTGATCGTCAGGGCGAGCGCTTCGGCATTCATATGCGCAACCATCAGCAGCTCGCCATCCTGCGCATCGGTCACGATCGCGGTGATCAGGCCGCGGTCGTCGAAGCGAGGGGTGAAATCGCCGGCATCTTCGAGTTCGGATTTATCTTCGGAAGGTGCATTGAAAATCAGATTCATCTCCGGCTCTTTCGTTGAAGCCCGGTCAGCGACCTCGGACCAAAGACATGAAGCGGGCCTGCTCAGCCGGATCGGCCTTGAAGGCGCCCGTGAAGGTCATCGTCAGCGTCGAGGACCCCTGCTTCTGCACGCCGCGCATGGCCATGCACATATGCTCGGCATCGATCATGACCGCGACACCGCGCGGACGCAGCGTATCGTCGATGGCATTGGCGATCTGCGCCGTCATGGCTTCCTGCGTCTGCAGGCGACGACCGAAGATCTCGACGACGCGAGCGATCTTGGAGAGGCCAAGCACGCGGCCATTCGGCAGATAGGCGACATGCGCCTTGCCGATGATCGGCACCATATGGTGTTCGCAATGGGAGAAAAACGGAATATCGCGGACGAGGACGATGTCGTCGTAGCCCGAAACTTCTTCGAAGGTTCGGCCGAGCACGTCTTCGGGATTCATGTCGTATCCGGCGAAAAGCTCGCGGTACGCCTTGGCGACACGCGCAGGCGTATCGAGTAGTCCTTCGCGCAGCGGATCATCGCCGGCCCAGCGAAGCAGAACGCGAACTGCGTCTTCGGCTTCCTTCTGCGACGGGCGTTCGGAATCAACGGATTGCGGAAAGTTCTTTACAATGGCGTCCATTACCTGTGGTTCTCCTGATCCGCCAAGCGGATATCATCTTGTCGGACTCGCCACTGGCATTCCCCGAGGTACGGAGATTGTGTACCTTTGGCGGGCTCCGGGGCGTTCTGGCTGGCGAACAAGCTGCCGTCCTGCACGGTTTCCCATCAAACTTACAGAAGACCATTGCATTTCGATGGTCTTCGAACGACATACATATAGTATGGCATTGTCCCTGTGAAAGTGTCCTAAACGGACACGCTGTGTTTTTTGTTTTGAAACGCAAAACAGGTGCATCGGAGCGAAATCTGTGATGGACGACATCTACAACAGCAAAATCCTGGAGTTTGCCGGCAATATCGGCCGCATCGGCAGCCTTTCCGACGCCGATGCCAGCGCCCAGGCCCATTCCAGACTGTGCGGTTCTCGCGTAAAAATCTGGCTGAAAATGGACGGCGATGTGGTGACCGATTTTGCCCATGACGTCAAGGCCTGTGCGCTCGGTCAGGCATCGTCGTCGATCATGGCCCGCCATGTTGTCGGTGCTTCGGCGGAAGAAGTCCGCAAGGCCAGGGAAGACATGCTTGCCATGCTCAAGGCTGACGGCGAGGGGCCGGAGGGCCGTTTTGAGGATATGCGTTACCTGAAGCCCGTCAGGGATTACAAGGCGCGTCATGCCTCGACGATGCTGACATTCGATGCGGTCGTGGATGCCATCGGGCAGGTCGAGGCGGCGCGGGCCGAGGTTGTTGAGGCCGTATCGTGAGTATCTTTGTGCCGAGAGCGCGTACCCCCCTCTGTCACTTCGTGACATCTCCCCCACAAGGGGGGAGATTGTGGGGAGAAAGCCGCACCCTTCCGATATTGCCACTAGGTCTCGAGGGGTAGCCGCTCATGTGCTATCTCTGTTCCGTACAGGATGACGAGGATGAAGGCGGAGCTGCGGCCGGCTCCAAGCCGATCTCCCCCCTTGTGGGGGAGATGTCACGAAGTGACAGAGGGGGGTATGGGGCACGGCAGGTTGGCCGCAACTATTCCGGTCCCTTCCGTAAAACACCCGACCGGCTTTTCGGCATGGGCCTCATTCGCCTCTATCAGCTGACGCTTTCCGGCTTCATTGGCAATTCCTGCCGCCATATCCCGACCTGCTCGGAATATGGCTATGAGTCCGTTGCCCGCCATGGGCTTTGGGCCGGAGGCTGGATGACACTGTTTCGCGTGGCGCGCTGCGGCCCGGGAGGGACAAGTGGGCTCGATCCGGTGCCCGGCGAGCTGGAGCGCCGCTATCATTGGTGGACGCCCTGGCGCTATTTCCGCCTTGGGCAAAAGGCTGCCTGACCGTTGGCGGTCTATGTCGCGCTGCTCTACAGCATTGGCCTCGACTCGGGCCGCAGAGTTGTTATGGCCGATCTCAAGGCCATGGCGGAGAGTTTGGGCTTTCGCAATGCCCGAACGCTTGTCGCAACCGGCAATCTCGTTTTCGAAGCCGAGCCGCAGCCGATTGCGTCGATCGAGGCACAACTCGAAGCGGGTTTTGCCGCGGCTTTCGGCAAGCATGTCGATATCATCGCGCGTGATGCCGACGCATGGCTGAAACTTGCCGAGGGCAATCCCTTCCTCGACGGGATCGCTAGCGAGGTCATCGTGCGGGTGATGCGACAGCCGCTCGAACCGGACGTTCTTGATATGCTCGCGAGATACAGGCGAGATGAGCGCATGGCCGTTGTCAACGGCGATCTCTGGATCGATTTCGGCCTCAAAGCCAGCGAGTCGAAAATGCTGCCGGCCCTGACGACAAAGCGGCTCGGCGTCGGAACGATGCGAAACTGGAACACCGTGCGCGGTTTGGCCGAGATGATCCGGGCCTAGCGCCGCTTTTCCTTTACTAGAATACGAAATACCGCTATCAGGCGCGCGGACTTAGGTACGCATTTACTTAGTCCATATCTTTCAAAACCACCCGCATTCGTTGGCGGGACTGGACAAGGAGCATATCGATGTCCCAACCCATTTCCCTGACATTTCCCGATGATTCCGTGCGCAGCTTCGCTGCCGGCACGACCGGTCGCGATGTCGCCGAATCCATTTCCAAGTCGCTGGCCAAGAAGGCTGTCGCCATTGCTATCGACGGCACCGTGCGCGACCTTTCCGATCCGGTGACCGATGGTAAGATCGAAATCATTACCCGGTCGGACGACCGTGCGCTGGAACTGATCCGTCATGACACCGCCCACGTTCTCGCCGAAGCCGTACAGGAGCTTTGGCCGGGAACGCAGGTGACGATCGGCCCGGTCATCGAAAACGGCTTCTATTACGATTTCGCCAAGAACGAGCCGTTTACTCCCGATGATCTGCCTGTGATCGAGAAGCGGATGCGCGAGATCATTCAGCGCAACAAGCCATTCACCAAGGAAATCTGGTCGCGCGAGAAGGCAAAGGAAGTCTTTGCCGCCAAGGGCGAAAACTACAAGGTGGAGCTGGTCGATGCGATTCCGGAAGGTCAGGATCTGAAGATCTATTACCAGGGTGACTGGTTCGATCTCTGCCGAGGTCCGCACATGGCTTCGACGGGTCAGATCGGCAATGCCTTCAAGCTGATGAAGGTCGCCGGCGCCTATTGGCGTGGGGACAGCAACAATCCCATGCTAACCCGCATCTATGGCACGGCGTTTGCCGAACAGTCGGATCTCGACAACTATCTGCACATTCTTGCCGAGGCCGAAAAGCGCGATCACCGCCGTCTCGGCCGCGAAATGGACCTGTTCCATTTCCAGGAAGAAGGTCCCGGCGTCGTCTTCTGGCACGGCAAGGGCTGGCGCATGTTCCAGACGTTGGTGTCCTATATGCGCCGGCGGCTGCAGGGCGACTATCAGGAAGTCAACGCACCGCAGGTGCTCGACAAGTCGCTTTGGGAGACCTCGGGTCACTGGGGCTGGTACCGTGACAACATGTTCAAGGTCACCGTCGCCGGCGACGATACCGACGACGATCGCGTCTTCGCGCTGAAGCCGATGAACTGCCCGGGCCATATCCAGATCTTCAAGCATGGCTTGAAGTCCTACCGCGAACTGCCGATCCGCCTTGCGGAATTCGGTGCGGTCCATCGCTACGAGCCCTCGGGCGCGCTGCATGGTCTGATGCGTGTGCGCGGCTTCACGCAGGACGATGCGCACATCTTCTGCACCGACGAGCAGATGGCGGCCGAGTGCCTGAAGATCAACGATCTCATCCTCTCGGTCTATGAGGATTTCGGCTTCAAGGAGATCGTCGTCAAGCTCTCGACCCGCCCCGATAAGCGCGTCGGTTCGGACCAGCTCTGGGACCGCGCCGAAAGCGTGATGATGGACGTGCTGAAGACGATCGAGGCGCAGTCCGAAGGGCGCATCAAGACCGGCATTCTGCCGGGCGAGGGCGCTTTCTACGGTCCGAAGTTCGAATATACGCTCAAGGATGCCATCGGCCGTGAATGGCAGTGCGGTACGACGCAGGTCGATTTCAACCTGCCGGAGCGCTTCGGTGCCTTCTACATCGACCAGCACTCGGAAAAGACGCAGCCGGTCATGATCCACCGCGCCATCTGCGGTTCGATGGAACGCTTCCTCGGCATCCTGATCGAGAACTTCGCAGGCCACATGCCGCTGTGGGTCTCGCCGCTGCAGGTCGTCGTCGCCACCATCACCTCGGAAGCCGATGCCTATGGCGAAGAGGTGGCGGAAGCACTGCGCGATGCCGGCCTCGATGTCGAGACCGACTTCCGCAACGAGAAGATCAACTACAAGATCCGCGAGCACTCGGTGACGAAGGTTCCGGTGATCATCGTTTGCGGCAAGAAGGAAGCCGAAGAGCGTTCGGTCAACATCCGCCGCCTCGGCAGCCAGTCGCAAACGTCGATGTCGCTCGACGAGGCGATCACCTCGCTTGCTCTCGAAGCGACGCCGCCGGACATTCTGCGCAAGCGCGAAGCACGGCGCGTCAAGGCCGCTTGACGCCCTCATACCTGGCGGCACCTTCAGGGTGCCGTCAGAGAACTGACATACAGCTTTCATATAGTTGATGAATCAACGCGTTGCTGTGGCTGCAGCATGTGACGCAACTGAGACCATAGGAGCGGGGCAGCCCCGTCGCGCACTTGGAATTCAAAGAATTATCCTACGCCAACGAACGGGACACGCGGATCAAGCGCTGGTTCATCCGCTCCATCGAAGGTCTTTCCGGCCGGGACCGTTACGCCCGGCTCTACGATATCTGGCGCACCGATATCGTCGGCAAGAGCGAGCGGGTCTTCGGCAAGATGCTCGATCTCATCGATGTGCGCCTGCTCATCAAGGGCGAGTGGCCGCCGAACCAGATTCCAGAGGCGCCGATCGTCATCGTCGCCAATCACCCCTACGGCATCGGCGACGGGATCGCGGTGCTGGCGCTTGCCGAGCAACTGGGGCGCCCCTTCAAGGTCCTCATCAACAACGAATTGTTGAAAGTGCCTGAAATGAACGATTATTCGCTGCCGGTTTCCTTCGAGGAAACCAAGGAAGCGATGGCAATCAACATGAAGACCCGGCATGAGGCGGTTCGCCTGCTCAAGGAAGGCACGACGATCATCGTCTTTCCAGCCGGCGGTGTCGCAACCGCCAAGAAGGGTTTCGGCCGGGCAGAAGATCTGCCCTGGAAAATATTCCCGGCAAAACTCATTCAGGCGGCCCGTGCCAGCGTCATTCCCATCTATTTCGAGGGGCAGAACGGCCGGCTGTTCCATCTGGCAAGCCGCATTTCGATGACCCTGCGCATCTCACTGCTAATCCGCGAATTCCGGCGTCTCTCCGGCAGCACCATCACTGCCCATATCGGCGCTCCTCGCAGCTGGGAGGCCCTTAGCGAGGGCAGTGACCGCAAGGATCTGCTGGCGAAGCTCTATGGCGCAGTCTTCTCCATGGCCCCACCGAGAAAGCTGCTGCGGCGCCGGGCGGAATGAATCGCGAGACTTTTGTCGCCGAATGACAACTGTCTGGATGGTTCGCGCCAGCGACCAAATGGCGCCGTCGCAGTCGTCAATCCATGCTATCGCCGTCGTCGCCGCCAGCGGCCGGCGCCAATTGTTCATAGGTGGGCAGCGGCTGCTGGTTGGTGGTGGCCGGCGGTGTCTGGCTCTGGCGCATTGGCGGCATCTGGATCGGCAGCTGTCGGGCCGATTGCTCGGTATCGACCTCCTGCGGCTGCTGCTGCTTCATCAACACTTCCACATCCGTATTCATGCCGGCGGCGACCGTGAAATCGCGCTGATAGATCTTGTTCTTGTTGCGGGCGACGGCCGTGTAGCGGCCTTCCGCAAGCACCATGGTCGGAAACGCGCTGACGCTCTCCCCGACGATATCGCCTGCAGCCGTCAGGATCGACCAAGCGGTATCGGCGATTGCCTCGCCGCCGGCATCCGAAACCAGCTTGAAGGTGATCTTCGCCGCCCTGTGCTGAATGGTCGCTTCCGTTACCTTGCCGGCTTCCACCTGGATATCGGCGCGGATGACGGCATTGACCTCGCCATATTCGGAGACGACATGATAGGTGCCGGCACTGAGGCCGACCAGCGTGTTTGGTTTGACGTCGTCCATGACAAGACCGCGTTCGCCGTCTTCTTTGGTTTCGCTCGAATAGATCGAGAAGCTCAGCTCGTTCGGAGGGATGCGGACATCGGGTCCGGATACGGCGTTCAGAACCATGCCACCAGCATCGAGAACCATCGTCTGCTTCTGGGTATCGCCGCTTTCAGGCACGCTCAGCCGTTTGGTGACGCCGGCGCGGCCGAAAGAGACATTGACGAAATAGTCGCCGGGCAAAAGGTGAAAGGAGGCCGAGCCTCCGCGCGAACTGGCGACCAGCGGCAGTTTGCCATCAGCGCCCGCAATCGGGCTGAAGACGTACCAGGCAAGGCCCTGCTGCTGCGGGCCGCTCTGGGGCGTGAGCTTGGCTTCGAGGGAAACGTCGCGCAATGTGCGCGCAGGCGAATTCTCGCCATTCGGTGCCACGAAAGCATTGAGCTTCGGCATCTTGGCGCTGCCGTCGAGCTGCTTGAATTCCTTAAAGGCATCCTGCGCCGGGACGGCAGTGTTCATGCTCACAAGCATCGCGAAAGCCGCGCTCAATCGGCGAGCGGATGAAATGCCTGACATGAATACCCAACCGATTGACTTCCGATAAAACACACGCCACTTCAAAACCAATGCGGTGGCAAATTCAAGACCTACATCCCATAAAGCCCAAATGAAGGCAGTTCCTTAATGAAAACCGATATCAAGCTGGTCGACTATCTCGCGGTGCGCCGATCTATTCCCGCGTTTCAAATGTCTGAACCGGGTCCGGACAAGGCTGAAATCGAGGAGATTCTCCGGTTGGCCTCGCGCGTGCCGGATCATGGCAAGCTCGCGCCCTGGCGCTTCATCGTCTATCGCGGCGGAGAACGCGCCCGCATCAGTGAAGGGTTGCTGAAGCTCGCGCTGGAAGCCAAGCCGGACCTGTCGGAGGAAATGATCCAGGTCGAGCGCACCCGGTTCACTCGTGCACCCGTAGTCATCGCAGTCGTCAGCAAGGCGGCGCCGCATTTCAAGATCCCGGAGTGGGAGCAGTTGATGTCGGCGGGCGCGCTTTGCTTGAACTTGTTAATGGCGGCCAATGCCCATGGCTGGGTCTCCAACTGGCTGACGGAATGGTTCGCCTTCGACGAACGCGCCTATCCGCTGCTCGGCGTAAAGCCTGGCGAGAAGGTCGCCGGCTTCATCCATATCGGCTCCACAAGCTTCCCGCCGGTCGAACGCCCGCGCCCGGAGCTATCGGAAACGGTGACCTGGATCGGCGGCGAGGACGCGTGATGTTCTATACGACAGACACCAATCGCCACGGTCTGGCGCATGATCCGTTCAAGGCGATCGTCGCGCCGCGGCCGATCGGCTGGATCGGCAGCAAGGGCAGGGACGGTTCGCTGAACCTCTCGCCCTATTCCTTTTTCAATGCCGTCAGCGATCGGCCGAAGCTGGTAATGTTTTCTTCCGCTGGTCGAAAGGACAGCGTGCGCAATGTCGAGGAAACCGGCGTCTTTACCGCCAACCTCGTCAGTCGCCATATCGTGGAGAAGATGAACCACTCTTCGATTGCCGTTCCCTATGGGGTCAACGAATTCGAACTTGCCGGACTGACAGCGAAGCCGGGCGAGCTGGTCGATGCGCCCTATGTTGCCGAAGCCTTTGCCGTGCTCGAATGCCGGGTGACTGAAGTCCTCCAGCCCAAGGGTCTGAATGGCGAGACATCTGAAAATATCATGGTCATCGGCCAGGTCGTCGGTATCCATATTGACGAGACGATCATTCGCGAAGGTCGGCTGGACATGGCGCTAGCGCGTCCCATCGCACGCATGGGCTATATGGATTATAGCGAGGGCAGCGAGGTCTTCGAGATGATGAGGCCAAAGGCGCCCTGAAGGCGCCACTCACGCCTGCAGACGAAAGGTTAACAAGCAAGGTAAACGTCCCGTAAACCTTTGCTCGATAAGGTGAAGCCTAGGAATTTGCGGGGCAAGAATCGCCTCGCCGATATCGGGGCGTTACGTGATCATAGAAGCATTCCTTCGCTGGGCTGAAACCGCCAAGGCAGAAAGCAGAACCCGGGCGGCCAATGCGCTCGGCAGGGCCTATCTGCAGTCGGAGATGCCGGAGGAAGAGCGCGCAGCCGCCGAGATGGCGATGACCTATCTGCTCGACGATCCGTCTCCTCGCGTGCGGCTGGCGCTCGCAGAGGCGGTCGCGCATTCGGCCGGCGCCCCGCGGAACGTCATTTTGTCTCTAGCCGAGGATCAGCCTGAAATCGCCGGGCAGATCATCCTGTTTTCGCCCGTGTTCACCGATGCCGATCTCGTCGATCTCGCATTGCGGGGTAGCGACGTGACGCGGGTACTGATCGCGTCACGCGGGGAGGTGCCGCGTGCCGTTTGTGCTGCGCTTGCCGAGATGGGCGGAGAGGCCGAAATTCTGTGTCTGCTTGAGAACGACGGTGCCTTGCTTTCGCAGGCCTCGCTCAAGCGCATCGCCGAGCGCATGGGCGACTGCGCCGACATACGCGGACTGCTTCTTTCACGCGATATGCTCGCCTCGGACATCACACACCTACTGATGCGCAAGGTCAGCGTGGCGCTTTCCGATTCACCTCTCGTGCAGAGTTTTGTCGGCAGCTCCAGACTGCAACAAGTCACGCGTGAGGCGACGGAATCCGCAACTGTTGCCATTGCAGGAACGGCGCAGCACGAGCAATTGCCCGATCTGGTCGAGCATCTGAGGCGCAGCGGCTGGCTGACGCCGGCATTCCTGATGCATGCGCTTTGCTCCGGCAAGGTCGATTTCTTTGCCAGCGCGATCACCAATCTTTCCGGATGCGACGAACGGCGCGTGCGCTCGATCGTTTCCAGAGGACGCGTCCATGCCTTGCGGGCGCTCTACGAAAGCGCAGGGCTGCCTCGGGATATCAGCACGATCTTCGTCGAGGCGACGATGATCTGGCGCGAATCCTCCCGCAGGAACGGTACGGCGATGCTGGAAGATGTTTCTTCGCGGCTGATGCGAAAGTTCCGCCTTGCGGAGCAAAGCCCGGTTGCTGCAACGCAGCTCCTCGACATGGTCGAGAAGCTTGCCAATGCCGAAAAGCGGCAAACTGCGCGCAGCTTTGCCGCACTGGCGACGCTCGCCGCCGCGTGATATCCAGCCGGCGTTCTAAAGCGCGTCGCGATCTTTCAGATTCGCTTCCGGCGCTTTAGGTCTTTGATTTCGCGCATGTCGTTATCGCAAAACCGCTGCACATTTTTGCGCGACATGCTCTAGGTTCCGAGGTTCATCTTGTCACTGACGATCGCTATCGAATCCCCGCGTCAGGAAGGCGTCATTCGCCTTCTCGACATGTCGAGCGCCTATGCGGAATCGCTCTATCCGGCGGAAAGCAACCATATGCTTGATCTGTCTTCGCTGGAGAAGGCTGAGGTGACCTTCTGGGTCGCCAGGGTGGAGGAGATGATCGTCGGATGTTGCGCACTGGTGGAAGCCGGTGACGGCACGGCGGAGATCAAGCGCATGTTCGTCGATCCGGCCGCCAGGGGCCGAAGCGTCGCACGCAGCCTCATGGAAACGCTCGAAGCGGCGGCGCTCGAAAAAGACCTTTCCGCGGTGCGGCTTGAAACCGGCATATATCAACCGGAAGCGATCGGACTCTACCGGAAATTCGGTTATCTCGAAATTCCGCCTTTCGGCAGCTATCAGCCGGATCCACTGAGCCTTTTCATGGAAAAACGGCTGAAACAAACCAGCTGAGCAATCAACCCTCGGCAGCGTCCCGGACGTGCAACTGCAGTTCTGGCTCCTGCGCGTGCTGCTCCTCAGTCAATTCGGCTTCGCGAATCCACTCGCGCCAAATGGCAACGATGATGGCCATCAGCACCGGGCCGATGAAGAGCCCGAGGAAGCCCATGGTCTTCACGCCGCCCACCAGGCCGAAAAAGGTGGGGAGGAACGGCAGCTTGATCGGCCCGCCAACGAGTTTGGGGCGAAGCGTCTTGTCGACAATGAAAAGCTCGATCGTACCCCAGAGGAAGAGGCCAATACCGGCCCAAAGCGAGCCGCTGGCGACGAGATAGATCGAAACGAGCGACATCGAGAGCGGGGCGCCACCCGGGACAAGAGCCATGACGCCCGTGAGGACGCCGAGCGTGATGGCCGATGGAGCGCCGGCAATCCAATAGGCCACCCCGAGAACGATGCCTTCACCGATAGCGATCAGCGTCATGCCCATGACGGTAGAGCTGATCGTCGCCGGCACGACGCGGGAAATGCGTTCCCAGCGATTTGGGAGAATCTTCTCGCCGAGCAGATCGACCTGACGAACGAAGGTCGAGCCATCGCGATAGATGAAAAACAGCGCGATCAGCATGAAGAGCAGGGTCAAGACGACGTGAAAGGCGCCACCGCCTGCTGCAAGTACTGCCCTGTAGATATTGCCGATATGGGCGCCGCTTACGAGCTGCGCCAACTCACCGAGTGAGCCAGGGCTGCCGACATATTGCGTCCACTGCTCGCCGAGCCAGGAGCCGACGACCGGCAAAGCCAGAATCCATTGCGGCGGCGGCGCCCCCTCACGATTCACATGGATTGCCCAGCCGAACCAGTCGCGTACTTCTCCTGCCATGTAGAGGGCGGAAAGAACGATCGGCAGAACCAGAAAGGTCACGATGAATGCGATGGCGATGGTGGCGGCAACTGTGGTGTTCCCGCCCGTTCGCCGGACGATATCGCTGTAAAGCGGCCAAGTGGCAAAGCCGATCACCGCGGCGGCCAGAACCGGAACGAGAAAGCCGTAGAAGAAATAAATGCCGGCAATGGCAATCAGAATCAGCAGCCAGCGTGCCGCGGAAATGGATGGGATCAAAGGCATGCGCGCATGCGCGCTCGGCCCCAGCCACCGGTGTTCCTTTGGCTTATGACGTTCAAATACACCCACCGGTCTTACTTCGCCCCTATTTACCAGATCACCCGGTTATGGGGTATGATCTAGGCCGTTTCAAGAGCAACGGCTTCAAGCTTCTTATTCAGCCGTCATGACAATAGCACGACTGCCCTGCGCGCCATAATCAAGGCCACAAAGCATCTTGAACGTAAAAGACTGAGTTTCTGCGTCCAATTGAAACTGTTTTGGTAAGCAGGATCAGCAAATCCGTTCGGCGGTGGGTTCGCCGTCAGATATCCAGATCCTCTGCAAAGGCAGCGCGCTCCTGAATGAAGCGGAAGCGTGCGTCGGCCTTGGTGCCCATCAGATTGTCGACCGCGTCGCGGGTGCCTTCGAAATCCACTTCGTCGATCTCGACGCGCAGCAATGTGCGCTTGGCCGGGTCCATCGTCGTTTCCTTGAGCTGGGCCGGCAGCATTTCGCCCAGACCTTTGAAGCGGCTGATCTCGAGCTTGCCTTTGCCCTTGAATTCCGTCTGCATGAGTTCCAGGCGGTGGGCGTCGTCGCGGGCATAGATGGATTTCGAGCCCTGCGTGATCTTGTAGAGCGGCGGTACGGCCAGAAAGAGATGGCCCTGGCGGATCAGCTCGGGCATCTCCTGATAGAAGAAGGTGATCAGCAGGGAGGCGATGTGAGCGCCATCGACGTCGGCATCGGTCATGACGACGATGCGCTGATAGCGAAGATCTTCCTCGCGATATTTCGAGCGCGTGCCGCAACCGAGCGCCTGCACCAGATCGGCAATCTGTTGGTTGGCGGAAAGCTTCTCGCGACCGGCGCTGGCGACGTTGAGGATCTTGCCGCGCAGCGGCAGGATCGCCTGATTCAAGCGGTTGCGCGCCTGCTTGGCAGAGCCACCAGCCGAGTCACCTTCGACCAGGAAAAGTTCAGCGCCAGCGGCGGAGTTCTGCGAGCAGTCCGCCAACTTGCCGGGCAAGCGCAGCTTGCGCACAGCCGTCTTGCGATTGACTTCCTTCTCCTTGCGGCGGCGCATGCGCTCTTCGGAGCGCTCGATCACCCATTCCAGCAGCTTCTCGGCTTCGGCCGGATTATCGGTAAGATAGTGGTCGAAAGGGTCACGCAGGGCGTTTTCGACGATGCGCTGGGCTTCGACCGTCGCAAGCCTGTCCTTGGTCTGGCCGACAAATTCCGGCTCGCGGATGAAGATCGACAGCATGCCGACGCCGGAAATCATCACGTCATCGGTCGTGATATTGGCCGCACGCTTGTTCTGGGTGAGATCGGCGTAGTTTTTCAGGCCCTTCGTCAATGCGATGCGGAGGCCCGCCTCGTGCGTGCCGCCTTCTGGGGTCGGAATCGTATTGCAATAGGAATGGATCTGCGGGTCGCCGCCATACCAGGTGATGGCCCATTCGAGCGAGCCGTGGCCGCTTTCCTTCTCAGACTTGCCTGCAAAGATTTCGCGGGTGACGGTGAATTCGTTGCCCATCGTCGCCTTGAGATAATCCTTCAGGCCGCCTGGGAAGTGAAAGACCGCCTTTTCCGGAACATCGGCGCCTTCCGGCGCCAGCTCGGGATCACAGCTCCAACGGATCTCGACGCCGCCGAACAGATAGGCCTTGGAACGGGCCATGCGGAAAACGCGGGCCGGATCGAAGCGGGCATGATCGCCGAAGATCTGTGGATCGGGATGGAAGCGGACGCGGGTGCCGCGCCGGTTATGCACATCGCCCAGCTCTTCCAAGCCGCCCACCGGCAGGCCCCGCGAGAAGCGCTGGCGATAGAGCTTGCGATTGCGGGCAACTTCGACTTCCAGGTCGTCGGACAGCGCATTGACGACGGACACGCCGACACCGTGCAGACCGCCGGAGGTCTCATAGGCCTTGCCGTCGAACTTACCGCCGGCATGCAGCTTGGTCATGATGACTTCGAGCGTCGATTTGCCGGGCACCTGCGGATGGTTTTCCACCGGAATGCCACGGCCGTTATCCGTGACGGTGAGGTAACCTTCACGATCGAGATAGACTTCGATGAAATTGGCGTGACCGGCCACAGCCTCGTCCATCGAGTTGTCGATCACTTCGGCGAAAAGGTGGTGCAGCGCCTTCTCGTCTGTGCCACCAATATACATGCCGGGGCGCATGCGGACCGGCTCGAGCCCTTCGAGAACACGAATCGAACTCGCGCCATATTCCTCCGACGACTGGGTCGTCGGCGCCGCGCGCTGTGCGGGCGCAGGAGCAGGCTTTTCTGCCTTTACCGCCGGCTTTTCCGCTGCCTCCGGCTTCGGGGAGTGGGGGAGTCCGGAGAAGAGATCGTTGCTATTGTCCATAGAATTTCAAGCTGCTCAGATTTGTTCTGGTGGGGCCAGACCCCTTCATTATCGCATTTGTCGCCGCTATTCGCGAATCACCGTGATTCTGCCAGAAACAGCGCACAAGAGCGATGGCGCCCCACGACGGGGCAGATTCATGAAAGAGATTTGCGTTGCCGGGTGAAGAATGGCAAGCCCGATGGCCGATCGGAGGAAGTATCCGCATGCCAATGTCCACAGCTCATTTGCCCGTTCTGTCCGCAATCTCGGGCATTTTGTTGCTCGCGACCGCCTCGGGAACCTCTGCCGAGATGCTCAAGCCGTTCAAGGACGAACTGTTTTCCAGCCAGACGGTCATTGAGAGTCACGACAACGGCGCCTTCCAGACGATCGATTATCAGGAAATGCGTGACATTAACGGCCGCGATCAGATTCCGGAAAAGCGCGTCAAACCGGCTTATGTCGATACCGGCGTGCGCTGGAAGGCGCAGGAAGACGAAACGCTCGAGATCGGCGATCGCAGGGTCGATGTCACCCGCATAGGCCCCGCATCCAAACAGGCCTTTACCGTGATCTTCATTCACGGCCGAGGCGGCGACCGCCGGCTTGGCTCCAACGACTATACGTTCGGCGGCAATTTCAACCGGCTGAAGAACCTGGCTTACAAGAACGGCGGCACCTATTATGCGCCGAGCGTCAGAGGTTTCGACAGCAATGGCGTTGCCGATATCGCGGCGCTCATCCGCTATTCCTACGAGCAATCCGGCGGCAAGCCCGTCATCCTCACCTGTGCTTCCATGGGGAGCTTCATCTGCTGGGGCATCACGCGCGATGCCGAAAGCGTCAAACGGCTGAAGGGCATGGCGATCCTGAGTGGCGTTACCGATCCGGATTTCACGAAGAGCGCATTCTACAAGGCAAAGCTGCCGCTCTGGTTTACCCATGGCAGCAAGGATCCAGTCTACGCCGCCGCCGACCAGCAAGCCTTGTTCGAGAAACTTTACAAGGCGCATTATCCCACGCGTTTTACGCTTTTCGAAACCGGAAACCACGGAACGCCGGTGCGCATGACCGATTGGCGCAACGTCCTAAACTGGCTCGTCGATCCACAGGCGTCGTGAAACACATCGCACAATTCGATTTATTTTCCGGATAAGCATTTTTTCAAACGATTTGAACAGGTTTCGGCCTTGTTCGCTAACTTTCCTTTGCTCCGCCTTTTTGTTAGTCCGATGGATGAAATAGGGGGAGAAACGGAATGACGAAGACGATACGGCCGCTTTTGGCCGGAAACTGGAAGATGAACGGCACACGCGCGAGCCTGGATCAGATCAAGGCGATCGCGGATGGCGTCAAGACGCCACTGTCGGAGAAAATCGACACGCTGCTCTGCCCCCCGGCGACGCTGCTCTATGTGGCAACGGCGCTTTGCGACGACAGCCCGCTCGCCATCGGCGCCCAGGATTGCCATCAGCAGGTCAGCGGCGCTCATACGGGTGACATCTCGGCCGAAATGATTGCCGATTGCTTCGGCACGCATGTCATCGTTGGCCATTCCGAGCGCCGCAGAAATCACGCGGAAAGCGACATGCTTGTGCGCGCCAAGGCGCAGGCCGCGCACGATGCCGGCCTGATTGCCATCATCTGCATCGGCGAGACTGCCTATGAACGCAATAGCGGCCAGACGCTCGACGTTTTGAAGCGGGAGTTGATCGGCTCGGTTCCCGATGGTGCGACCGCGGCAACGACCGTAATTGCTTACGAGCCAGTCTGGGCAATCGGCACCGGCGTGGTTCCGACCAGCGAAGATGTCGAGGAAGCCCATGCCTTCATGCGCGCAGAGCTTATCGAACGCTTCGGCAAGGAGGGCGCAAACATGCGAATTCTTTACGGCGGATCCGTCAGCGGCGCGAATGCGCGCAATCTTCTCGACATTCCGCATGTCAACGGCGTGCTTGTCGGCGGACAGAGCTTGAAAGCCGCCGACTTCCTTGCCATTTATGCCGCATTCGAACGGCAGTTCGCCTGAAGCAACAACTTGCCCGGAGTTCCGGCCTTAAAAGGGCTTGGAATAGGCGAGAGCCTCATGTAAAGAGCCGCGAGCTTTTATTTTTGATGCCCGCACCGGGCAGGACTGGATCTATGCAAACCGTACTGCTTGTCATCTATCTCATGATCGTCGTCGCCCTTATCGGCGTGGTGCTGATTCAGCGCTCCGAAGGTGGCGGCCTTGGCATTGGCGGCGGATCGGGCTTCATGTCTGCGCGCGGTACGGCCAATGCGCTGACGCGCACCACGGCCATTCTTGCGGCGCTGTTCTTCGCACTTGCGCTCGGCATGAACGTGCTATCCCGCTTCGAGGCACGTCCGACCGACGTTCTCAATCGTATTCCGAGCACGGCGGGTCAGGGCAACGGTATCCTCGATTCGCTTGGTGGCCAGAAGGGTGCTGCTCCGGCAACCACCCAGCCGAAGCCGGCCGACAATAGCGGCGTGCCGAACAGTGGCGCCGTTGCTCCGCAATCGCAGGCGACCCCGCCGGCCGCAACGAATCAGGCAGCACCTGCGCAGCAGGCTCCGGCCGCGACGGGTCAACAGACCGCGCCGGCGACGACCACTCCCGCGCCAGCCGACAACGGCGGCGTTCCGACCGGTAAGTAATTCCGGTCGCCAAAGATCATCCCCGGCAGGTCCTCGGATCTGCCGGTTTTGTTTTGTCCATATTCCGCGTTCTGTAGCCAAAATTCCGGAAACGAATTTTAGGGCTAGCGGAATCATTTGTGAAAAGGTATCCGGTGACTCCCATGGCGCGATATGTATTCATCACTGGCGGCGTGGTTTCTTCCCTCGGAAAAGGAATTGCGGCTGCGGCTCTCGGAGCGTTGTTGCAGGCTCGTGGTTATCGAGTCCGCCTGCGCAAACTCGACCCCTATCTGAACGTGGATCCGGGCACCATGAGCCCGACCCAGCACGGTGAGGTCTTCGTCACCGACGACGGAGCGGAAACCGACCTCGATCTCGGCCACTACGAGCGCTTCACCGGCCGCTCGGCCACCAAGACCGACAACATCACCACCGGTCGCATCTACAAGAACATCATCGACAAGGAACGCCGTGGCGACTATCTCGGCGCGACCGTTCAGGTCATTCCGCACGTTACCAACGAGATCAAGGATTTCGTCACCGAAGGCAATGACGAGTATGATTTCGTCATCTGCGAGATCGGCGGCACGGTCGGCGATATCGAAGCCATGCCTTTCATGGAAGCGATCCGCCAGCTCGGCAACGACCTGCCACGCGGCACGGCTGTTTACGTTCATCTGACGCTGATGCCGTATATTCCGGCTGCTGGCGAATTAAAGACCAAGCCGACGCAGCATTCCGTCAAGGAACTGCAGGCCCTCGGCATCCATCCCGATATCTTGCTCGTGCGTGCCGACCGGGAAATCCCCGAAGCCGAACGCCGCAAGCTCTCGCTGTTCTGCAACGTGCGGGAATCTGCCGTCATTCAAGCGCTCGATGTTGCGAACATCTATGACGTGCCGATGGCTTACCACAGGGAAGGCCTGGATAACGAGGTGCTGGCCGCCTTCGGCATCGAGCCGGCTCCGAAGCCGCGTCTGGAACAGTGGGAAGAGGTCTGCAATCGCATCCGCACGCCGGAAGGCGAGGTGACCATCGCCATCGTCGGCAAATATACCGGCCTCAAGGATGCCTATAAGTCGCTGATCGAAGCGCTGCACCACGGCGGCATTGCCAACCGGGTCAAGGTCAAGCTGGAATGGATCGAGTCCGAGGTCTTCGAAAAGGAAGATCCAGCACCTTATCTCGAGAAGGTGCATGGCATTCTCGTTCCCGGCGGCTTTGGCGAGCGCGGCTCCGAAGGCAAGATCCTGGCTGCCCGTTTCGCGCGCGAACGCAAGGTGCCATATTTTGGCATCTGCTTCGGCATGCAGATGGCCGTCATCGAAGCGGCCCGCAATCTGGCGGGTGTCGAACATGCCTCGTCGACCGAGTTCGGCCCGACCAAAGAGCCGGTCGTCGGTCTGATGACGGAATGGCTGAAGGGCAACGAACTGCAGAAGCGCACCGCATCAGGCGATCTCGGCGGCACCATGCGTCTCGGTGCCTATAAGGCGGCCCTGAAGAAGGGCACGAAGATTTCGGAAATCTACGGCTCCACCGATATTTCGGAGCGCCATCGCCACCGCTATGAAGTCAACATCGACTACAAGGATAAGCTGGAAGATTGCGGCCTGACCTTCTCCGGCATGTCACCGGATGGCGTGCTGCCTGAGACGATCGAATATGCGGATCATCCCTGGTTCATCGGCGTCCAGTATCACCCGGAACTGAAATCCCGTCCACTGGAACCGCATCCGCTGTTCTCCAGCTTTATCGAAGCGGCGACGGAACAGAGCCGGCTGGTATAGAGCACTTCACCGAAGCGCTCTACATCTTTGTTTTACGCAGTTCCGGATGGAAAACCGCTACGCGCTTTTCCTGGAACTGCTTTGAGGACTGCAAATCGCTTGCGGTAGTCGCTTGGGCTTACCGCAAGCCTCTCCCGAAAATGATGGCGCATGGTGGCGAGCGATCCAAACCCGCTTGCCACCGCCACATCGTCAAGCGAAATAGCGGTCTGTTTCTCCAGGAGATCGCGGGCGCGCCGCAGCCGCTCGCTGAGCAGCCATTCGCCCGGCGCCATGCCGGTGGTCGCCTCGAAACGGCGCTGGAAGGTTCGCACGCTCATATCCGCTCGCGCGGCAAGTGCCGAAATGGGCTGATCTTCCTGCAAACGCTCGCGCATCCATTCTAGCAGGGGGCCTAAACGCGCGCCCTCGCGCTGCCTTAAAACCGGCGTCTCGATATACTGTGCCTGCCCGCCTTCGCGATGCGGGGGCACCACCAGACGGCGGGCGACGCTATTGGCGGCGTCAGGTCCGAAGTCCCGACGGACAACATGCAGGCAGAGATCGATCGCAGCGGCACTGCCGGCGGCCGTGAGCACCTTATCCTCATCGACATAGAGAACATCGGCATCGACCGATATATCCGGATAGCGCGCGGCAATAGAATCGACATAGCGCCAATGCGTCGTCGCCTTGCGGCCGGCAAGCAAGCCGGCGGCGGCGAGGACCGCGACGCCAGAGCAGAGAGACATGACGCGGACGCCGCGGCGGCTCGCCGCTTGGAGCTGGGCAATCAGCGGAGCAGGGACCGGCGTGCCTATGCCGCGCCAGCCGGGCACGACGATCAGATCGGCATCAGCAATGACCTCGAGGCCATGATCGACCTGCGCCGTCAGCCCACCCGCGGCACGCAGTAGGCCTTCCTCGATCGCGCAGGCGGAAAAGCGATACCAATTCTCACCCATCTCCGGTCGCGGCAGGCCGAAAATTTCGTAGGCGACACCGAATTCGAAGGTGCAGAGCCCGTCATAGACGAGGGTGACGACATGTGGGCCGTGAAGATTGGGGTTATCTGAGTTTGGCATGATATTAACGTTATATGGCATTTCGGCCAATTTCAACCACGGGATCCCTCAGGCATGAATGCACCGAAGCAAAGAAGGAGCGTTCCATGTCGCTAGTCAGTGAAATCCCAACCGCAGATCCCAGTCTCGTCGCCGAGCACTATGCCAAGAGGCTTGGCTTCGAAACCGATTGCTCCGACGTCCACCAGTCCATGAAGTCAGGCAATGTCGACTTCGTCCTGCTCGATGTCCGCGGCCCTGCCATGTTCCAGGAGAAGCATATCCCGGCTGCGATCAATCTGCCGCATGGCAAGATGACCGCGAGGAAGATGGCGGAATGGCCAGACGATACCCTGTTCGTCGTCTATTGCGCCGGGCCGCATTGCAATGGCACTGACAAGGCTGCTTGGCGCCTGGGCACGCTCGGCAAGCGCGTGAAGGTCATGATCGGCGGCATGACCGGCTGGGCCGATGAAGGTTATCCGTTCGAGAAGGGCTGAACGCGAGGGCAGGCTGGCATATGCCGGGTCTGCCCATTTTTACGACACTGCGAAAAACTTCGGCATCTACGTCATTTGACTGTCGCGCCGCATTCGTTTCCGTGGCAATCTGCGAGTAAGCATAACGGGAACAAAAGTATGATTCTCAATCCATTTGACGATCGCGCGGAAAAGCCGAGAGCGAAGATCGCCTTCACCTTCGCGCTGCTGATCGCTTTCAATATTGCCGCTTGGATCTGGGCCTGGGTCGCCTTTGCAGACCGCCCGTCTTTGCTTGGCATTGCGCTTCTTGCCTATATGTTCGGCCTACGCCACGCTTTCGATGCCGATCACATCGCCGCCATCGACAATGTCGTGCGCAAGCTCATTCAGGAAAAGAAGCAGCCCTATGCCGTCGGCTTTTTCTTCTCGCTCGGTCATTCCTCTATCGTCGTAATCGCCTCGATCCTGATTGCCGCGACGGCAGCTGCCATGCAGAGCCAGCTCGATTCGTTCCATGATATCGGCGGCGTCATCGGTACGACGGTTTCGGCTGTTTTTCTGCTGCTGATCGGTATGGCCAATCTCCTCGTCCTGAAGGGCGTGTGGTCGGCCTTCAGAAGAGCGCAGAGGGGTGAGCGGATCGCCGAGGAAGATCTCGATACGCTGCTTGCCGGCGGCGGCTTCCTGGCGCGCATCTTCCGGCCCATGTTCAAGGTCGTAACCCGCTCCTGGCACATGTATCCGATCGGCTTCCTTTTCGGCCTCGGCTTCGATACCGCAACGGAAATCGGGCTCCTAGGGATTTCCGCCGCTCAAGCCGCGCAGGGCATGTCCTTCTGGACCATACTCGTCTTTCCGGCGCTATTTACCGCCGGCATGTCGCTGATGGACACTCTCGACAGCACGCTGATGACAGGCGCCTATGGCTGGGCCTTCGTCAAGCCGGTGCGCAAGCTCTGGTACAATCTGACCATTACCGCGGCTTCGGTCGTCGTCGCCGTCTTCATCGGCGGCATCGAGGCTTTGGGGCTCATCGCCGACAAACTCGGCCTCGAAGGCGGCTTCTGGAGCTTCATCGGCGAACTTAATGACAATCTCGCCAATTTCGGCTTCGCCGTCGTCGGCATTTTCCTTTTGAGCTGGCTGGTTTCGACGGTGCTCTATAAAGCCGGAGGCTACGACAACTTGCAGATCAATCGCTCATGACGCATCATTGCGCCCGGGGATCGAGCATGTTTTGACTGGACATCGTCGTCCGCGGCTCCAGTTATATGCGATGAGGGGCCACCACCATGATCCATGCAAGCAGTATTCGCAGCCTAGGACTGACGGCAGGCATCCTGTTCGTCATCGGCGCCGGCACAGCTTTCGCGCAAGGTGTCACGAATTGCCCGCTGCAGCCGACCGTCAGCACCGAACGCCGAACTTTGAATTGTCAGCCTGGGCTTAGCATCACCGTCGAGCGCGGGGCGCATTTCCACCTTGCTGATCGAAATCGGGATGGCCGGGTGGATGCTATCGTGCTCGATAGCAAGGCGGCCTTGGTCGATGTGGACAGTAGCCGTGTTCAGGGTGGATTCGAAGTTGTAACGCCGCAGGCGATCGCTGCCGTCCGCGGCACGCGATGGGCCGTCGACGCGCAACGTGGCAAGACATCCGTGCTCGTGTTGCGCGGCCGTGTTGCGGTTAACAAGGTATCGACCGAGCAGGGGGTGACGCTCGGGCAAGGGCAAGGCGTCGATGTGGATCGCACCCGCTCTGCCTTGCGTGTCAATCCGTGGGGACAGCCGCGCATAAACGCCTTGATGGCACGCCTCGGCCAGTGAGATCCCGACGCCATGCGCAGACCATCGCTGCAAACGCTGATTGCGCTTCTCTTGACTGTCGCCTGGAGCCTGGGTCTTGGCATTGCGCACCTGCGCGGCGACATTCCCTTCATCGACGGCGCGGAAGCAACGCTTACAAATCTCCGCAATACGCTCGGGGGCCATAGCCAACCGCCCGATCTCGTCACGATCGTCGCCATCGACGATGAGACCTCGCGAGTGGCCGGGCGCTATCCCTTGCCGCGCGCCACGCTTGCCAGGATCGTTGATGCCATCGCCGCCCAGGGACCCAAAGCCATCGCCCTCGACGTGCTTCTGGTCGATCCCGGTGACGAAGCCGGCGATGCGGCGTTGGAGCAATCACTCAAGCGAACCAAGGTCGTGCTGGCCGCAGCCAGCATCTTTCCCGAAAGCCGCCAGCGCGTTGTCGACAACAGCAACGAGCCTCTCGCCCGCGTGCCCAGCGCGTTGCAATTCCTCGAGCCGCAGCAGCGGTTCGCCGATGCCGCAAGCTATGGGATCGTCAATCTGCAGACCGACAAGGCGGGCACGCCGCGTTTCGTTCCGATGCTGTTTCGCAGCGGCGAACGGATCGAGCCATCCTTTTCGCTGCGCGTGGTTTCCGCCGCAAGCGGCGAGCAGACGACTGTTCTTTCCGACCATATCAAGATCGGCGACCGCTCCATCCATACCGACGCCGGCTATCTCATGCCGCTCTCGTTCTACGGTCCGCGCGGAACGATCCGCACCATCAGCGCCAGCGCGGCGCTGAGCGGCCAGTTGCCTGAAGCCGCGATCAGGGACCATGTCGTCGTTATCGGCGCGACCGTTACGGGGGGAGGAGATGTCTTTCCGACGCCGTTCGATCCTGTTCTGCCCGGTGTCGAGGTTATCGCGACCTCGATCACGCATCTGATTGCGGGGGATGGCCTGGTACGCGACCGCAACGTCCGTTTTATCGACCTTTATTTCGCCGTCGGCCTGCCGATTGCCGTTGTCAGCCTTCTTTCATGGCGGCGCAGCACCATAGGCCTGATCACGGTGCTGGGCGTCGTCCTCCTTTGGTTTGCCGTCAACGTCAGCACCTTCAAGCACGGAATTTGGCTAAGCGCCGCCCTTCCGATTGCGGCAACTGTCCCGCCGGCGCTGCTGTTTGGCGCGATCCAGCTTTGGCTCGACCGCAGACGTGCCACCCGCTTCGCCGAGCAAAGCCAGCTGCTGCAGCGCATCCAGGCGCCTGGTCTGGCCGAGCATCTTGCGCGCGATCCCGGCCTTCTCGCAGAGCCGGTACATCAGGAGGCGGCCGTCGTCTTCATCGATATCAATGGCTTCACCGGCCTTAGCGAATCGATCGGCCCGACCGCCGTGCGTGAACTGCTGAACGGCTTCTACAATCTCGTCGACGAAGAAGTCACTGCATCCGGCGGTGCCATTACCAGCTTCATGGGTGACGGCGCCATGATCCTTTTCGGCCTGCCGCATCCCAAGCCTGCCGATCCTGCCAATGCAGCGCATTGTTGCATTCGCCTGGCGCACCGCATGAGAGACTGGCTCTCGGCACTGCCGCAGGGAATAACCTCGCGAATCGGTTTCAAGATCGGCGCTCATTTCGGCACCATCGTCGCCTCGCGGCTCGGCGGCGGCGATCGTCAACAGATCACTGCGACGGGTGATACGGTCAACGTTGCCAGTCGCTTGATGGAGGTTGCCGCAGGTCACCATGCGGAGGCTGCCATCAGCGCCGACCTCTTGCTTGCGGCGGGTCGCGACAGCACTCCCTTCAAAGAGGGGCACCTCAACGGCCCGATCGAAACAAGCCTGCGTGGCCGCGCCGGTTCTTTGACAATATGGCTTTGGCGCGGTCGGCCGTGATCCGAGATCTCAGCGGGTCTTATTCGTACCACATGGGAACGATTGAAATCACGAGGAGGCAAGCGAGAGAAATGTTGAGTGCTCGCCATTGCCAGGCCGTTTTCAAGAGATGTCCGAGCATTTGCCCCAGAGCGCACCAAACCGCCAAAGAGAAAGCGGCGATAAGGCAGAAGGTCACGCCAAGTAGGAATGCAAGTCTGGCCGGACTATCCGCCAGCGCGGCAAAGGAGGCGGCAGCGCCCATTGTCATCGCCCAACCCTTGGGATTGTGCCAGAGCATCCAGACGCCGGCAAGGAAGCCTGTCGGCCTCACCATCTGCGCCGCCTCGTGCGGCTGGCCGCTTCTGCCGATTCGAATAGCAAGCCAGATCAAATAGAGCGAGCCCAGCGTCTTCATGGCAATTTGCAATATTGGCAAGGCCATCAAAACGCCACCCAGCCCAGCCGCCGCCGCACCGGCCATGGAGCCCAGGCCGAAGGCAAAGCCGCCCATGACAGGTATCGAGCGGCGGAAACCGAAATGCGCACCGGACGCAGTCGCGAGCGTGGTCGCACCGCCCGGCGTTATGGTGGAAACCAATGCGAAGAGTACCAGCGGCAGCAAGGGTTCGATCGTCATATCCGGCCTTTCTCTAATTGAAAAAGGCTTAGACGCGGCTCCAGCATCATGAAATCGAATATTGAAGGATCGATGCATTAGCAATTATAATGCCTGCATGATCCGAAACTTTGATATTGCCCTCATCAGAACCTTCGCCACGGTTGCCGACCAAGGGAGCATGACGATTGCAGCCAATATGCTGCATATGACCCAGGGCGCCGTCAGCCAGCAGATCAAGCGGTTGGAGGACATGCTCGGCTGCGCTCTGTTCGAACGGGACAGACGCGGATTGCGGCTGACGGAGGCCGGTGAACGCCTGCGCGGCAATGCCCGCCGCCTATTGGCGTTGAACGACGAGATCTGGGACGACATGACGGAAAGCACGGTTCGCGGCGGCGTCCGGCTCGGCGTTCCCTATGACCTTGTTGGAGCGACGCTGGCGCCCGTGCTGAAATCCTATGCCGAGCGCCATCCGCAGGTGGAGATTTCGCTGGTCTGCGCATCGTCGCCGGAACTGCTGGAAGAGCTGGGGAAGGGAACCGTCGACCTCTGTGTGGCGGAGGAACCATATGGCACGTCGCAAGCCGAATGCCTTGCTGTGGAGCGGCTCGTCTGGGTCGGAGCGAAGGGCGGCAACGCTTATCGCAAGGTGCCGCTGCCGATCTCGATGGTTGCCGATACCTGTGCCTTCCGATCGTCGGTCTTTGCCGCACTCAGCAAGGATGGGTTGCGCTGGCGGACGGTCTTTGAGAACGGCAATATCGAGGCGACCACGGCGACGGTGCGCACGGATCTGGCTATCACCGCCTGGCTCGCTTCGACCGTTCCGGCTGATCTCGATATTCTCCCCGTCGAGCAGGGTCTGCCCGAATTGCCGGTCTTTTCGATCAATCTGCATTTGCCGAAAAGTGGCGCGACACCGCAAGCGTTAGAGCTTGCCCGCCATATCCGCGAGGGCATGATGCGGCCGCGCCAATCCGCGGCCGCCTAAGTTCCGTCTTCCGATAGACTGACTTATGCCGCCTTCGGCAGTGGACCGACATAGCGCGATTGCGGGCGGATCAAACGTCCGTCAAGCGTCTGCTCGCGGGCGTGGGCGATCCAGCCGACCGTGCGGCCGATCGCGAAGACGCCGGTGAAGGAGCTGCGGGGGAAGCCAAGGGCATCGAGCAGCAGGGCGGTGTAATATTCGACATTGACGTCCAAGGGCCGATCCGGCTTGCGCTCTTTCAACAGCGCCAGTGCCGCCGTCTCGATCGCTTCCGCCAAGGCGATACGTCCGGCATCTGCCTGTCCGCTGGCAAAGATCGGCTTTAATGCCGTCTTCAGCGCATCCGCGCGCGGGTCGCGGACGCGGTAAATGCGATGGCCGAAGCCCATCAGTCGCTCGCCACGATCGAGCGCCTGCGACAGCCAGGCACGTGCATTTTCGGGCTTTCCGACACCGTCAAACATATTAAGGACAGGGCCGGGCGCGCCGCCATGCAGCGGTCCCTTGAGGGCGCTGATTGCTGCAAGCACGGAGGAGGTCAGGCCGGCCTGGGTCGAGGCGATGACGCGGGAGGCGAAGGTCGACGCATTCAAGCCGTGATCGGAAATCGTCACCAAATAGGCATCGAGACCTGCCGTCTGCTCTGCCGTCGGTAACCGGCCCGTCAACATGCGCAGGATATCACCGGATTGGGACAAGGATGCATTCGGCCTTATCGGTGCTTCGCCTTTCTGCAATCGCAAGATGGCCGGCAGGAAAACGGCCGGTGCCGCCATCAGGCGGATCGCGGTGGCGAAATCCTCGCCGTCGGCCACGCGTGCCAGCAAGGCACGCACGGCATCCACCGGCGGCAGTGCGAGCAGAGCGGCATCGGCAGCCTCAACATGCGGGAAAAGCGCAACGCGAGCCGCGCCGAGTTGAGTTCGGATGGAAGCTGCATCGATATGTTCGTCAAACAGGCCATCCAGCAGCAGTGCCGCAACATCCTCGAAGCGGCTGGTTGCCACCAGATCATCGAGCGACACGCCGCGGATAATCAGGCGACCGGCAGCGCCGTCGACGTCGGACAGCTTGGTTTCTGCGGCAATGACATCTTCAAGACCACTTTTCATTACGGTTCTCCTTTGACTATCCGATTAGATCGGATCTATTCCTATTGACGTCAATCTTGATGCAATTGATCAATATGAGAACCGATGAGCTGGCTGACGGCAGAGCAGGCGCTGAACCTGCTGGGAACGAAATCACAGACGCTCTACGCCAATGTCAGCCGCGGGCGCATTCGTGCGAAAGCCGATCCCGCAGATACGCGGCGCAGCCTTTATTTCGCCGATGACGTCAAGCGATTGGCCGCCCGCCATGCCGGAAGGCGCAAGACGGAGGCGGTGGCCGCCGAGGCCATTCAATGGGGCGATCCGGTATTGCCATCGGCGCTGTCCACGGTTTCGAACGGCAGGCTTTTCTATCGCGGCCAGGATGCGGCGATGCTTGCCGAAAGCGCAAGCCTCGAAGATGTCGCGCTGCTGCTTTGGGACATGAAGCGGCCATTGCGATTCGAGCCAAACGCCGCGCGGCGGAAGCCGCCCTCCCTGGATAGCGCTTTCTCCATGCTTGCCGAGCGCATAACAGGCGACCTGCCGTCGCTCGGACGCTCACTTCCGGCCCTCCAAAACGAAGCTGAAAGCGTATTCGGTACGGTGGCTGAAGCATTGGCTCCGGGCCCGTGGGATCAGCCGCTGCATCGACGTCTCGCGACTGCCTGGAACCGTCCGGATGCCGAGGATGTGATCCGCCGTAGCTTCGTCCTGCTTGCAGATCATGAGCTGAACGCTTCGACCTTCACCGCGCGGATCACGGCATCGTCAGGCGCAACATTATCTGCGGCCACCCTATCCGGTCTTTCGACGCTGACGGGTCCGCTGCATGGCGGCGCATGGCAGAGCGCGCGCACGCTGATCGCGCGAGCGGCCACGACGGGAGTGGACGAAGCGGTGCGCAGCTATCTGGCGGAAGGACGGCCATTGCCGGCTTTCGGCCATCAGCTTTATCCTGACGTCGATATCCGTGGCGAGGCGCTGCTTGGCTGCTTCACACTGCCTCCGCTCTTCGCCAGGGTTCGCGATGTCGGCGAGCAATTGGTCGGTGAGCGCGTCAATGTTGATTTCGCACTGACGGCGATGACCCACGCCTATCATCTCCCGGAGGATGCACCGTTGATCATTTTCGCGCTGGCGCGGACGGTCGGCTGGCTTGCGCATGCCATGGAGCAGGCCACCAGCGGCAGGCTCATTCGGCCGCGTGCGCGCTATGTCGGTCCGCCGGTAGAGTGATTTGGCGGCTGGCTGCGGTGAAGGCCATATGGTCCCAAACGAGCACAGATACGCGCTATGGAAAGAGGCTTTCGATGAAGGCTGCAATATCCATGTGCAAAGGAGAGTTCGGCGTAGCGGCGTCAATCCGATAGAAATCGTGCTGCTTTCCTGCGTAGGCTTTCCAACAACGTGGAAGAGTGTTGTTCCAACTTTCGGTTGGCCGATATGGGTCGGCCTCTCCCCAAAGTACCATAGTCGGTATATTCAAAGGGGAAGTTTCCAAGCGCAGTCTCGTTGATGACACGCAGATCAAAGCCTTGAGCTCCAGCCCCTCCTTGACCGCATTCCATAAAACAGTTCCACCTGCGCTGAAGCCGATGCCGACACACATGCGTCCATCAAGTTCGAGAAGTCCTCGAAGCGCTTGTTGCAAACCACCTTTATTGAAAAGGTGGTCGTGAAGATTTTCTCCACTCAGGTCAGGGCGCCCGCTGAGGCTGGCAAGTTGTAAACCGCGGTGCCTAAAGCCTCCGGCACCCAATAGTTCGACAAAAGTTTCCGGAAAGCCATGGATATCGCTAACGACCAACGAGTCTTGCGTTCTTGAACGGCACATACTCAGACCATTTTTTATCGTTTCGATAGCCGCATTGCCTTCGCACCGATTTGGCGTATGCGCTTTGTACGGCCACCCGTACAGTGACTTCACAGGAAATGCAGCTCCCACCACTCAAGTCATCGGCAAGTGACAAACCGCTTCGATGTTGTGGCCATCCGGATCGAGAACGAAAGCGCCATAATAGTTCGCATGATAGTGAGGACGAAGCCCGGGAGGGCCGTTGTCGATGCCGCGGGCTGCAAGCGCCGCCCGGTGAAATTCGTCAACGATTTTCCTGCTTTCGACCGTGAAGGCTATATGTGCACTTGTTTGTGGCGCATCGCGCTGACCGATCCAGAAGAAAGCCTTCTGTCCAACGCCGTAACCCGCAAATCTTTCGCCTTCAGCATAAAGACGCTCTATGCCGATAGCGCGCAGCACCGTGTCATAGAAGATCTTCGATCGCTCGAGATCGCGAACCCCGATCGTCACATGATCAAGCAAATCACCCTCCAAAAGTGAGATTGAGCTCTACCGCTGGCCAACGGTGCCAGCGTCGCGGTCGGCAAGCGCGACCCAGCCGATGACGAGTTTGCGGTTGGCAATCAGCCGGATCGTCGCCAGCGCGATCAAACCGACGACGATATTGGCGGCGGCGAAGAGAATGGGGGCAAGTTGCGTGACTGCGCCGACATCGCCACGCTCAACAAGGCGCATAGGGGCAGTCGCCAGTGCGGTCGCGCCGAAGGTGAAGGCCCAATAGGCGGGGCTGAAACCTTCTTTCATGATCCAGGGCAGGAGGCGCAACATGATCAGTGCCTGCAGCAAGCCATAGCCGATCATTGCGTGGACGAGCATATCGGGAGGGCCTTGGGTGACGCTGATATAGGCTAGCGCACCAACGGCCGGCGGAGCCAGCTGAATTCCAAGGGTCGGCCGCAGCGGCGCGGCCAACGCCGGTCCTGTCAGTAGGCGATGCAGCAGCGCGGATTCGATCGCAAGCCAGGCGAAGAAGCTGGCGCCGAAGAAAAGCTGCGCCCATTGCGGAAAGCCGAGGGCGGCGCCGACGATAGCGGTCACGAAGCTGCCGGCGACACTTGGCAGATAGAGCACGGCGGTCGTCGCGGCAATATCGCGTTCGCCCTGCCAGAGCCCTCCCGTGCGCCAGACGGAGAATGCCAGGGTAAAGACGGCGCCGATCAGGAATATGGTTTCGGCACCGATGCGCGAATAAGGCAGCAGGCCACCAGCCACCAGCATGGTTGCGACACCGACGAGGCCGATGAAGCAGCACTGGACAGGGTGCACCACTTCCTTGAAGGCCTCCTCGCGCGCAACCATCCATTTTAAAGCGTAGAGCACGATCAGCACCAGCCAGACGGCTAGCGCAACAAAGGTCAGCACTTCACCGATAAGGGCCGGCAGGTGCCAGATGCGTCCACCCACGCGCCACGCATTGGCGAGACCGGAAAGGCCAAGAACCATACCGAAAAACGAAGCTGGAACCAGCGGCAGTTTCAAAGACGCAGTCATATGCCCCCTTTTTCGCCCTATGTGAGGCCCACCTGAAAGAGAATTGTGCAAGGAATTCGAGATCGATGCTAAATCTATCAACGCGAACGGGAAGCAAAATACAGCTTTCCTCCAAGCCGGCAAAGCGCGATCATGGAGAAAAGCGGGAGGCTTCGGCATGCGACATCACGGATGCGTGAACGCGCGCATTTTTCTCCGCTCCATGGCTCCTGCATAGCTCTCCCGTCATTTGTTCATTGGAAAATATTGCGAAATATCTCTATGCAGTATTCAAACGATTGAAACCGTCCTAGGAGACTGAAACATGCAAATCGGAATGATTGGCCTTGGCCGTATGGGCAACAACATGGTGCAGCGCCTGATGCGAGGCGGTCACAGCGCCGTTGTTTTCGATGCGCGCCCGGAAAGCATCGCCGGGCTTGAGCAGCTCGGCGCCACCGGCAGCAAGTCTCTCGCGGATTTCGTATCGAAGCTTGCAAAGCCACGCGTCGTCTGGCTGATGTTGCCGGCGGCAATCGTCGATCAGGAACTGGCGGCGATCGTCCCGCTGCTGGAAGAGGGCGACATCGTCATCGATGGCGGCAATTCCTATTATCACGACGATATCCGCCGTGCCGAAGAGCTGAAGCCGAAGGGCATTCACTATGTCGACGTCGGCACCAGCGGCGGCGTTTTCGGCCTCGAGCGTGGCTATTGCCTCATGATCGGCGGCGAAAAGGAAACCGTCCAGCATCTGTCGCCGATCTTCGCAACGCTGGCCCCCGGCGTCGGTGACGTCGCTCCGTCGGCAATGCGCTCGGAAGAGGCTGCCAAGAACAGCACGGCAGAACAGGGCTATCTGCATTGCGGCCCCTCCGGCGCCGGCCACTTCGTCAAGATGGTCCATAACGGCATCGAATATGGCCTGATGGCCGCCTATGCCGAAGGCCTGAACGTGCTGCGCCATGCCAATATCGGCAAGCAGGACGCCGAGAAGGACGCTGAAACCGCGCCGCTCTCGCATCCGCAATACTATCAGTATGATCTCGACATTGCTGAAATTTCCGAAGTCTGGCGCCGCGGCAGCGTGATCACCTCGTGGCTGCTCGACCTCACGGCCGACGCGCTGCATGGCGACGCAGCTCTTTCGCAATATGCCGGCCGCGTTTCCGACTCCGGCGAAGGCCGCTGGACGATCTCGGCTGCGATCGACGAAGGCGTTCCGACGCCGGTGCTGAGCGCTGCGCTTTACGGCCGTTTTGCTTCGCGTGGCAATGACGATTACGCCAACAAAGTTCTCTCCGCCATGCGCGCCGGCTTCGGCGGCCACCATGAGAAGCCGGTAAAGTAATTGATCGGCGTATCGATCTGATGATTGCGAGCCGGGTGGGTCAAACCCCCCGGCTTTTTCGTGCCCCCTTTTATTGTCTTAATGCTTCTAGCGGGAAAGCCGCGCTAAGCACTTCCCCGGGTAACTTCAGCCCAGCAGATCGGGCCGCAGGACTATGACTGGAGTGGGCGAACCCGCTTCCAATTGCGGTGCATGCGGCGGGCGGACGACCAGGCAGTCGGCGCGCGAAAAGACTTTCATCATCGACGAATCCTGCTTAGAGAAGGGCTCGGCGAGCCAGCTGCCATCGGCAGCTTTCGTCAGTGTTGCGCGGATGTAATCCTGTCGCTGATCGTTGACGGCAAAGGGCACGGCGGCGCGCGCAATGCCTTCGCGCCTCACCGGGGGTAGGGATGCGAGCTTTCTTATCAACGGCTCGAGAAAGAGCAGGCCACAGACGAGGCTGGAAACGGGATTGCCGGGAAGGCCGAGGACGTGCATATCGCCAAGGCTGCCGACCATCAGCGGCTTGCCAGGGCGCATGGCGATGCGCCAGAAATCCAGCTTCATGCCGGCTGCTATCATCGTTGCCTGTACCAGATCATGATCACCGACAGAGGCGCCGCCGAGCGTGACGATGATGTCGGCCTTGGCCACCTGCGCCCGACCGATAGCAGCGGTGATCTCGTCGCTGTCGTCGGCGACGATGCCGAGATCGAGCACATGCGCGCCGGCATTGCGCGCGAGTGCGGCAATGCCAAAGGTATTCGAGGCAATGATTTGCGATGGCCCTGGTTCATTGCCCGGCGCCACTAGCTCGTCGCCGGTTGCAAGAATCGCCACAAGCGGCCGGCGATAGACATCCAATGCAGGATGATTCATGGCCGCGGCGACCGTAAGGCGCGAAAAATCCATGACAGTAGCGGCCGGAAGCACGGCTTCGCCTTCCAGGAAATCCTGTCCGCGCGGGCGTATGTGCTGCCCCTTGCGCAAGGGGTAGCTGGTTTTGATACGATCGCCGTCTAGCCGTACGGCGTCTTCCTGCAGGAGAACCGAATCGGCGCCCGTGGGAACGGGAGCACCGGTGAAAATGCGCACCGCTTCGCCTTTGCCGACGCTACCATCGAAGGCGTGGCCAGCGGCAGAGGCACCGATGACCTGCAGCTCCGAACCCGGCATTGCCGCATCATCGAAGCGCAGCGCGTAACCATCCATCGCCGAAGCGTCGAAAGGCGGCTGTGTCAGACGGGCCGTCAGATCTTTGGCGAGAACCCGGCCTTCGGCCATATCGAGTGGAACGCTTTCAACACGATGGATCGGCGCTGCACTGTCCAATAGGCGCGCCTGCGCTTCGGCAACGGGCAATAGGCTCATGTGTCAGGCCCCCGGATGGCGGAAATCCCCCGATTTGCCGCCGGATTTCTCCAATAGAGTGATACCGCCGATTTCCATGCTGCGATCGGCGGCCTTGGCCATGTCGTAGATCGTCAGGCAGGCGACGGAAACCGCCGTCAGTGCTTCCATCTCGACGCCGGTGCGGCCGGTCAGTTTTGCCGTCGCGGTGACACGCAGGCCGGGCAGGGCGGCATCCTCTACGATGTCGACGGCAACCTTCGTCAACATGAGGGGATGGCAGAGCGGAATGAGATTGCTGGTCTGCTTCGCCGCCATGATGCCGGCAAGCCGCGCCGTGCCGATGACGTCGCCCTTCTTGGCGTTGCCCTCTCGGATCAGCATCAGGGTCTCCGGCTTCATCCTGACGTAGCCGGTCGCGGTGGCGCTGCGTGCCGTCTCGGCCTTGTCGCCGACATCGACCATATGAGCTTCGCCCGAAGCGTCGATATGCGTAAGACCGGCCTTCTCGGTGCTCATTTCATTCAGCCGCCAGAATATCGGTTTCGCCGTTCAGAAGCAGTTTGGTTGCCGCCGTCACATCGTCCTTGCGCATCAGGCTCTCACCGACGAGGAAGGTGCTGATACCCACGGCCTCGAGGCGCTTGCAATCGGCATGGGTAAAGACACCGCTTTCACCGACCAGCAGCCGATCCTCCGGCACCATGGGTGCCAGGTTCTCGCTAACCGTCAAGCTGACCTCGAAAGTGCGCAGATTGCGGTTGTTGATGCCGATCAGCGGGGAGGAGAGTTTTAGCGCACGCTCCATCTCTTCGGCGTCGTGCACCTCAACCAGCACGTCCATGCCGAGGCTGAATGCCTCGTCCTGAAGACGCTCGGCATCATCATCCGAAAGCGAGGCCATGATGAGGAGGATGCAATCGGCACCCCAGGCACGAGCTTCCTGCACCTGATAGGTGTCGAACATGAAGTCCTTGCGCAGTGCCGGCAGAGAGCAGGCCGCGCGGGCAGCCGTCAGGAATTCCGGAGCACCCTGGAAACTTGGCGTATCGGTCAACACCGAAAGGCAGGCGGCACCGCCGGCTTCATAGGCCTTGGCGAGGGCAGGCGGGTCAAAGTCGGGGCGGATCAGGCCCTTGGATGGGCTTGCCTTCTTGATCTCGGCAATCAGGCCGAAAGCGCCGGCATCCTTTTTGGCGAGCAGCGCCTTATGGAAACCGCGCGGCGCGGACTGTCCGGCCTGCATCGCCTTGAGGTCAGCAAGGGAAAGCCTGGCCTTGGCAGCGGCGATTTCCTCGCGCTTGTAGGCCTCGATCTTTTGAAGGATATCGGTCATGACGTCCTAGTCCTGTTCTTCCTCGTTGGAAACGGCGATAAGCTTTTCCAACGCAACGGCGGTGGCGCCGCTATCGAGCGAATGGGCCGCGAGCTTCATGCCATCATGCAGCGTTTCCGCCTTGCCGGCAATGACCAGCGAGGCCGCCGCATTGGCAAGGGCGATATCGCGATAGGCGTTCTTTTCGCCGGCGAGCACGGCACGAAGGGCTGCAGCATTGGCAACGCCATCGCCACCCTTGAGGTCGGCAAGGTCGGCATGCTGCAGGCCGAAGTCGGCTGGTGTCAGCTCAAAAGTGCGGATCTTGCCATTCTCAAGTGCTGCGACGGAGGTCTTGCCGGTCGTGGTGATTTCGTCCAGACCGTCGCCGTGCACGACCCAGACGCTTTCCGCATTGAGATCCTTCAGCACCTCGGCCAACGGCAGCACCCATTGCGGCGCGAAGACGCCCAGCAGCTGGCGACGGGCGCCAGCAGGGTTCGAAAGCGGACCAAGAAGATTGAAGATCGTCCGCGTGCCGAGTTCGACGCGCGAGGGACCGACATGGCGCATGGAGGAATGATGCAGCTGCGCGAACATGAAGCCGATGCCGGCTTCCCGAATGCAGCGGGCGATCGTCTCCGGCCCGATATCGAGCTTGATGCCCAACACGGATTGCGTATCGGCGGTGCCGGCCTTGGAGCTCTGGGCGCGGTTGCCGTGCTTGGCGACGGGCACGCCGGCGCCGGCAACGATGAATGCTGCCAGCGTCGAGATATTATAGGTTCCGACACCGTCGCCGCCTGTTCCGACGATATCGATGGCATCGGCCGGGGCTTTCACCGGCAGCATCTTGGCACGCATCGTGGTCACGGCGCCGACGATTTCGTCGACAGTTTCGCCGCGCACGCGCAGAGCCATCAGGAATGCGCCGATCTGAGACGGCGTGGCCTCACCCGACATCAGGATTTCGAATGCCTGCCGGGCTTCATCCCGCGTCAATGCCTCGCGATTGGCGACCTTGGCGAGAAAAGGTTTCAATTCGCTCATCGACTATCCATCCTCCCGACCGGGTCTAGCGGGACATCGCCTGTTCGGCGAGGCTCTGGTTGACCGTGACGGTATATTTGCCCTGCAGCTGGCTGACCATCTGATCGAGAATGTCGTCGCCGGCGGCGTTGGCGATCTGGGCAACCTGCTGATCGTCGTTGCTCAGCGCATCGGTCGTCGGATTGTCGTTGACATCGGTGACCTTGAGCAGGATCTGCGTGGTGTCATCGGCGCCGGTGGCGCTTCCGGCCGTATCGACGGGACCGGAGAAAGCTGCAGCGATACCGCCGCGACCCAAAACCGGATCGTCCGTCGAGCGGGTAATGCCGCTCTTGCTTTCAACAGCGATACCAAGCGGCGCGGCGATATCGGCAAGCGACTTGCCCTTCTGCGCTTCCTGCTTCAGTTCGACCGCCTTGGCAGCGAGCGCAATCTTCTGCTGTTCGGCAGTCCAGTCGGCAACGGCTTTTTCGCGCACTTCCGCAAGCGGACGATCGTGATCGGGCATGATGTTCGTCACGTCATACCAGATATAGCCATCATTGCCGACCGTCAGAGGAGCGGGGTTGCCGCCCTGATCGGCCTTGAAGACTTCAGAAAGCAGCTGCTGGCGGGCCGGAAGGTCCTTTATCTCGTTGCCATTCTGATCAAGGCCGGTCTGATCGATCGAATCGACGGTGACGAGTTTAAGCTTGAGCTGCGATGCTGCATCCTGCAGCGATGCGCCGGAGCCGCGCAGGTCTTCGAACTTGTCGTGAACGCTGGTGATCTCGTTTGCGGCGTTGCCGAGCGCAATCTGCTTGCGAATATCTTCCTTGACCTCGTCGAAATTCTTCGCCGTTTCGTTCTTCACATTGGTCACGCGCAGGATCACCGGGCCGAACGAACCTTCGACAACGGGAGTGGTGCCGCCTTCCTTGGAAACGGCGAAGGCTGCTTCGGCAACGATCTTATCCGGAACCTGATCCTTGGTGAAGGTACCGAGCAGCACGTCGGAAGGCTTCTTGCCCTGGTCGGAGACAAGCTGATCGAAGGTGGTCCCCGTCTTCAGCGCATCGGCTGCGGCATTGGCGAGATCCTTGTTGGCGAAGGTCAGCTGCTCGATCGTGCGGGTTGCGGGCGTGGTGAAGCTGTCCTTGCGCTTATCGAACTGCGCACGCACTTCGTCATCCGTAACACTCGCGGTGTCGGCGATATCCTCGGCCTGCAACTTTACAAAGGCGAACTTGCGATATTCGGGCGCGCGGTATTTCGACTTCACGCCATCGAACCACTTCTGCAGGACATCGTCGGCCGGGGCCTTGACGGGATCGATATTGGCGTTGGTCAACAACAGGTAATCGATGCTGCGGGTCTCGTTGTGGTATTGCTTGACGGCGTCGACAAGGATTGTCGGTGCGGTAAAGCCGTTCGATACGGCCTCGACAATCTGGCCACGGATCGCGACCTTGCTGCGCTCCTTGATGTAATCATCGGGCGATATGTTGCTGTTGCGCAGAAGCGTATCGAATTTTTGACGGTCAAAGGCGCCGTTCGCAGCCTTGAAGGCCGGATCGTCGCCGATCAGCTTGGCCAGCCGATCCTGCGAAAGACCGAGCCCCATATCGGCGGCAAGTTGATCGAGGGAAGCGCCGGCGACCAACTGTGACACCGTCTGCTGCCCGATACCGAAGGCGCGCGCCTGTTCCGGCGTGATTTGCATGCGCAACTGCTGGCTGATCGCCTGCATCTGTCGACGATAGGCGAGACGGAATTCATTGGTATCGATATGCTGATCGCCAACGGTGACGACCGTATTGCTGCTGCCGCCGCTGATGAGGGACCGCTCGACGCCCCATACACCGAAAGCTGCCGCAAGAAGAAGCAACAGGCCCTTGGCAAGCCAAGTCTGGGCGATTTTTCTCAGCACGTCGAACATCGGAAAGCAAACCTCGTCATCATCAAGTCTTCGCACACGGCGAAACAATCGGAGTTCCTTAGAACAATCCGAACCGGAATTGAAGAGCCAGTGGGGAAATCGCCCGATGAGGCGCAGCTACGCCGGAACCTTTGATAGGCAGCGGCGTTTTAGCAACGAGAAAACATGAGGAGCACATGATGGCAGACACGAAATCAGCTTCTACTCCCTCATCTTCGGCGCGGGCGCAGACGGAAACGGCAATGGAAGATCTTGCCGCCCAGGTCGCAGCATTGCGGGAAGATTTGGCAAAGCTTTCGCAGAGCGTAGCAGCCATAGGGCAGGGAGCGAAGTCTGTCGTCACGGAAGAAGCCCAGGAACTTACTGAGCAATTGCGCGAGCGCGTTCGCGAGGAGCCGATTTTCATGATCGCCGCAGCAGCCGGGCTCGGCTATCTCATCGGGCTGCTGAATCGCCGCTAGTGGGGGCTGGCTCTCACAATTTGCGAATCTGTTCAAAGGCGCAGCCGAGTGAGCTGCGCTTTTTTTGATTGAACGTTAAAGGCCTTTGTAGGCGCTTCGTTCATACCTGGCCCAAAGCGCCGCCGGCGGCTGCGACATCTTGTGCCATCGCCATTTGTTGATCACATACCCCTTGTATCGCATGCGCGCTTACTATACGTAGCAATCATTATAAGGTTGCTTATGAATAGCAGGCTTCTTATAGATGAGTTCGACACCTACTCTCGGCTTTCTTCTCCATGACGTTGCCCGGCTTCTTCGGAAGCGATTCGAGCAGCGCGCAAAAGATCTGGGCCTGACGCGTTCGCAATGGCAGACGCTCGCCTACCTCGCAAACAACGAGGGCATTCACCAGGCTGGCCTGGCCGAAATGCTGGAAATCGAGCCGATCACCTTGGTTCGCATCCTCGATAAGCTCAGCGAACGCGGCCTGGTGGAGCGTCGGCAGCATCCAAACGATCGAAGAAGCTGGCTGCTCTACATGCGCGACGAAGCCCGACCATTGATGGACACGATGCGCGGTATGGGCGACCTGACACGCAGGGAAGCGCTCGAAGGAGCCTCGCAAGAGGATCAAGAGCGCCTCTACGAATTGCTTATCCTTATGAAATCGAACCTGATTAGCGCCTGCCGTTCAAAGGCAGTCGACAAAGAGTTACAACATGGCTGAAGCTTCTTCCTCAATCCGCGTACCCGCGAACGCAAATTCCGCAGAACAGACTGAGGCCCCGGTGGCCGAGGCCCCGTCCTCCAATCCCTCGCCACAGCCGGCGGCTGCAGCGGCGGCGCCGGTCTCGCCCCCGGAAATGCCTCGCAAGCGCCGCAAGCTGACGCGACCCGTGCTGTTTGCACTGCTGCCTGTCGCGCTCGTCATCGGCGGCTATTACTACGTCACCGGCGGGCAGATCATGTCCACGGACAATGCCTATATCCAGGCCGATATGGTTGGTGTTTCCACCGACGTTTCCGGCACGGTGATATCGGTCGACGTGCATGAAAACGAAACGGTGAAGAAAGGACAGGTGCTCTTCCGCCTGAAACCTGATTCATTCCGGATCGCACTGGACGGCGCGAAGGCGCAGCTCGGCAATGCCAGGAATCAGATCCTGAACCTGCAGGCGAGCTACAAGCAATCCCTGGCGGAAATCGCCCAGGCGCAGGCCGATATTCCGTATTATCAGACGGAACTCGACCGCCAGCAGAACCTGATCACCAATTCGGTCGCTTCCAAGGCAGCTCTCGACCAAGCCAGACACAATCTCGAAGCGGCACAGCAGAAGGTATTGGTCGCAAAGGCCACGGCCGCCGCGACCCTTGCACAGTTGGGCGGTGAAGGCGCTGCCGATCTGCCTGCGGAACAGAACCCGCTTTATCTGCAGGCCAAGGCCGCTGTCGACAATGCGCAGCGCGAGCTTGACGATACCGTGGTGAGGGCTCCCTTTGACGGAGTGACTGCCAACGTTCCCTCCCTGCAGGTCGGCGCTTATCTAACCGCGTCCCAGCCTGGTTTTTCGCTGGTTTCGACCACGCATATGTGGATCAATGCCAGCCCGAAGGAAACCGAGCTGACCTATGTGCGATCCGGCCAGAAGGTCGATATCTCCGTCGACGCCTATCCGGGTGTGAGCTGGAAGGGCACGGTCGCCAGCATTGCGCCGGCATCCGGCTCCAGTTTCTCGCTTCTGCCGGCGCAGAATACGACCGGTAACTGGGTCAAGGTCGTCCAGCGTATACCGATGATCATCGATATCGACGACACCGAAGGCAAGTCGCCGCTGCGCGTCGGGATGAGCGTCGTCGCCGATGTCGACACTGGCCACGCCCGCGGCCTGCCTGATTTCATTACCAATCTGTCGGGCCATTCCCGCGGTCAGGATCATGAGTAACGCCACCACCGCCTCGCCATCAGCGCCCGTCGCCAATCGCGGCGCGATCACCGCCTGTGTCATCCTGTCTGTCATCATGCAGGCGCTGGATACCACCATCGCCAACGTCGCCCTGCCGCATATCCAGGGCGACGTCTCGGCCAGCGCCGACCAGATCAACTGGGTGCTGACGTCCTATATCGTCGCGGCTGCCATCATGACTCCGCCCTCCGGCTTCCTCTCGGCGAAATTCGGCCGCAAGCGCGTCTTGCTGGTGGCGATCGCCGGCTTCGTCGTTGCCTCGGTCCTATGCGGCCTGTCGGAATCGCTGATACAGATCGTCGGATTCCGCCTGCTGCAGGGCCTGTTCGGCGCGTCGCTCGTGCCGTTGTCGCAAGGCATTCTGCTCGATATCTACAATGTCGAGGAGCGCGGTCGCGCCATGGCGCTGTTCGGCGTCTCTGTCATGGTCGGACCGGTGCTGGGCCCGGTTATCGGCGGCTGGCTGACCGACAATATCAGTTGGCGCTGGGTGTTCTACATCAACGTGCCGATCGGCGCGCTCGCCTTCTTCGGAATCGTCGTCTACGTGACGGAAACGAAGCTCGATGCACTCGCCAAGCTCGATTGGTTCGGCTTCGGCATGCTGTCGATCGGGATTGCCGGCCTGCAACTGTTTCTCGACCGCGGCGAGCAGCTCGACTGGTTCTATTCGAGCGAAATCATCATCGAGGCACTCGTCTGCGTCAGCGCCTTCTACCTCTTCCTCGTACACATGTTCACGGCCGAGCGAAGTTTCGTCAATCCACGCCTGTTCATGGACCAGAACTTTGCCGTCAGCATCCTGTTCATCTTCATCGTCGGCGTGACCTATCTGGCTTCGCTGGCTCTGATGACACCCTATCTGCAGACGCTGATGGGCTATCCGGTCGTCACAGCCGGCATCGTCATGGGGCCACGCGGCCTCGGCACGATGTTCTGCATGTTCCTTGTGGGGCGCCTGATCGGCAAGATCGATACGCGCTGGCTGCTGTTCATCGGTCTCGCACTGACCGCCTGGGCCATGTACGACATGACGGGCTGGACGCCGGATGTTTCACAATGGACGCTGATATCGGTCGGCTTCGTCCAGGGCGCCGGCCTCGGCTTCCTCTTCGTGCCCCTGACCACGATCGCATTTGCGACGCTGCCGGCGCAGATGCGCGGCGAGGGGACAGGCCTCTACAATCTCTCGCGCAACATCGGCTCCAGCGTTGGAATCTCGGTCGTCTCGATGCTGATTACCGAGAACACACAGGTCAACCATGCCAACATTGCCGCCTATGTCACGCCATTCAACCGTTATTTCGACCTCACTGCCGCGCAGGGCGTGAGCCCGTTCACAGCGGTCGGCAGGGCCTCGCTTGACGGCATGATCACGACGCAGGCGACCATCATCGCCTATATCGACGACTTCAAGCTGCTGATGCTGATGTCGATCTTCGCCATGCCGCTGCTGGTGCTCTTGCGCAAGCCGAAAGCGCCACCGGCGGTCGACCACAGTGTCGCGATGGAATAGAGCATTTCCAGGAAAAGTGCGAAGCGGTTTTCCGTCCGGAATGCGTTGAGAAATCATAGGACAAGCGTTTCGCGATTCGATGGAGAGCGGAAAAGCTTGCCACGCAGTCTTTCCAGTTTCACTGCGTGGCCAGACGACCGCCGGGCACCACCCCGGCGGTCTTTTTTATATCCATAAATAAACCTCCACCTACGGTGGAGGACTGGACGAGTTCTACACGGTAGTTAAGAGACCTCCTGCTTGAACCGCTGGCGTGGCCCAGACTTCGAACAAGGAGGTTATATGGATGAGCAAACGCTCTCGCATGCGACGTGGGACTGCAAGTATCACGTTGTTTTTGGCAGCAAATACCGCACGAAGAGACTCTACGGGGACGTGCGGCGTGAGTTGGGAGAACTCTTACGTCGGCTGGCACAGCAGAAAGGCTGCCAGATCGAGGAGGGTCATCTGATGCCCGACCATGTGCATATGTTGATATCGATCCCGCCGAAATACTCGGTTTCGCATATTGTCGGCTTCTTGAAGGGTAAGACGGCCCTTTACGTAGCGAACAAATATGCGCGCAAGCGCCGCTACAAAGGTTATCACTTTTGGGCGCGCGGGTATTTCGTATCGACGACGGGCTACAATGAGCAGGTCGTCAGACAATATATCCGTCATCAGGAAAAGGCCGACAAAGCTTCCGACTTTGCCGACCTCTTCAATCGTAGCTACTAAGCGCTAACAATACCGCTTCTAGCGGTTCAAGCGCAGCGTTTCAAACCTCCACCTCTGGTGGAGGTCATGACTTGACCAGGATTACGGGAAACGGCGGCTGACGAAGCGCGAGCCAGCAGCACCGAAGCGCCAGAGCGGATCGATATTCTTCGTGATGCCGATGCGCTTGCCCGAGACGATCGGCACCGGTTCCGCCCGAGACAACGAAAATGGTGCCGCATCCAGCGAGCGCCCGTCGAGGCTTATATCGATAGCAAGCGCCTGCGAAAGCTTTCCCGGCCCGTTGCAAAGCGAGACGATGTCAGCCAATCCCCGCCGCCGGATCATGTCCTCGATCCCGTTCTCCGGCTCGATCGCCCGGATGAGCACGGCGCTCCCCTTGGTGCAAACGAAATTCAGACACCAGTGAATGCCGTAGGAGCGGTAGACATAGACATGGCCGGCCGGTCCGAACATGGCCGCATTGCGCGGCGTCGGCCCGCGATATGCATGGGACGCCTCGTCATCGGGCCTATAGGCTTCCGTCTCGACGATATGACCGCCTATCTCCGCAACCGTGAAACGCATTCCGATTAACTCCGACGCGACCACGACGGCATCTCGACTAAAAAAAGCGGTGAGGGCAGGGCCAGCGAGTGGCTTGGTGCCGAGCGAGAGGGAATGATCGTCCGAAGTCATGGGAGGAAACTATCCCGGACAGCCGAAGCCATCAACAGGACGACGAACATCAATTGCTTGGTGCGGCGCGCTGACAATTGACAAAAACTAAGCTTGACTTATTAATTGCTTGCTTCAGTCAGATTTGACCCCTGACCTGGCGAAGGTGGCCGGCCCTTTCCAGCGGCCGGGCCACCTTATTTTTAGCGCGCTGACACATGAATTCACCACAGCGCCACCTGAACCGACCGATATTCCTCAATCGCCATTCCAGCCGACCTCTCGAATGCGAGGGAGCTAGGCGGAACAAGTTGACGCGGCGACCAAAGCTGCTAAAAAGCCAGCCGTCGAGTGATTGGGCAAAAAACCGGTAGCCACACCCGGTTTCGAAAAATCGGCACTGCTTAGATTTTTCAGGCCTTTTCAGTTGCTTGGAAGAGTGTCCGAGTGGTTTAAGGAACCGGTCTTGAAAACCGGCGTGCGGGAAACCGTACCGTGGGTTCGAATCCCACCTCTTCCGCCAAAGGGCTTTTGTCCAGCCCGGATAGATAGGTAACGGATCGTCCCTAAGACATGGGTGACAACCTCGTGCCGAACGGTTTGTCGATGGTTTGCAAAGTTCTCTGCTCCAGATCGATATATCCCAGATCATAATGCATGAAGCTGAGGAGCCAAATACCGTCGTCGACTTCCTTGATTCCAAGCTTCTGGCCGGCCATGACGGTCGAGATGTTGATCTTCTTGCGATAGATGCAGATGCGGCCGCAATTGGTGACCAGCGCCTTCCTGTCATGGAAGGGGTAGTTGATCTGCGGCAGGCCTTGATAGGGGCGCGACGAGGCGGTGTAGAGATCTGCCGGCACCTTCATGTCCAGCGCCTCGTGTGGCCGCTCCTCATTGAATTCGCTGACGAATGCATCGAAGCGGGCCTGCTGCTGGAGGATATTTCTGCCAGCTGGTCGGGTGGCCTCCTGCTTCAGCGTCAGGTGCATGCGCTCATGCCGGCCGTTTTGTTGAGGACGGCCCGGCCTGATGCGCTCGAGGGCAATGCCAAGCCTCAGCCACCAGACCGACAGCTTCGAGAGATTGTAGAGCCCGTTGGGGCTGGCGAAGGGTAGTCCATTGTCGCTGCGGATCGCCGCCGGCAGGCCACGCTCGGCAAACAACCGCCGAAAGGCGTCGAAAACACCTCGCTCGCGCGTCGACTCGAAGGCTTCACAGCAAAGAAGATAACGTGACGTCTGGTCGGTGACCGTCAGCGGGTAACAGTATTGACCATTGCCAAGCTTGAACTCGCCCTTGAAGTCGGCACACCACAGATCGTTGGGCAGCAAGGCCTGAGATAAGACGGTTCCTTCGGCTCGGTGTCGTTGCCGCTTGCGGGCATGAGCGACTAACCCGTGCCGGTCAAGAACGGCATGCACCGTGCTCTTGGCGGGTACGCGCACGTCGCCGGCCAGGCGCTTCACCAAAAGCTCCCTGATCTTCCTGGCACCCCAGTGGGGTTTGTTCTTCTTGCACGAGACGATCATCGCCTCGACCGGCTCAGGCAACTGATTGGCATAACGCACGGGCCTTCGAGACCGGTCCGTCAGCGCCTCCAGTCCGTCATCCTTATAGCGATTGAAGATCTTGTAACCGGTCTTGCGCGAGATGCCGAACTCCCGACACACATCGCTCATGCCTTCGCCCTCCAGCAGCCGGGCGACAAAACGTAGACGTTCCTCCATCACCGAAGTCTCTTTCCAAGGCATCAACACCTCCCGCCAAAAAGCGAAAAGTGTTACCCATGTCTCCGGTACGAAACGTCACCTACCTCTCAGGCCGGGCAGTTCCCAATTTTTACGTTCTCGTGAAATCCAGGCACGTCACAATCCGCACTCATGCCTTGTCATGTCCTTCGCAAGACTAAATTCGAAGGAGATGACAATGATCCGCCAGGGCATCGCAATCGTGTATCATAGCGGCTACGGACATACCGGCCGGCAGGCCGAGGCCGTCAGGGCAGGGGTCGAAGAGGTTGACGGCGCGGAGGCGATAGTCGTGACCGTGGACAGGGTGGAGCACCATTGGGGTGATCTCAATGCGGCGCAGGCGATCATCTTTGGCTCGCCGACCTACATGGGCGCAGTTTCTGCATCATTCAAAGCATTCCAGGAGGCGACGTCGCAGACCGTTCTTGCGAGGGGTTATTTGTGGAGGGACAAGATCGCGGCCGGTTTCACCACCTCTGGGTCACGATCCGGTGACAAGCTTTCGACGCTGATGCAGATGGTAATCTTCGCAGCTCAGCATGGAATGCATTGGGTCGGTCTCGATCTGCCGCCGGCCAATTGCTCTTCGACAGGCTCGGAAGAAGACATGAACCGCCTCGGCTTCTGGCTTGGCGCGGCAGCGCAGGCGAATACGGACGAAGGTCCGGAGACCGCGCCGCCCGCATCCGATCTCGCCACGGCCCGCCATCTTGGCCGCCGGGTGGCGCTGACGGCGTTGCAGTACGCCCGTGGCCGCGAGGCCAATCCATTCGCACGCGAGTTTGCGGCCAATGAATGAGGTGACGTCCGACCCGATCTTCTCCGAACTGCGTCCGCGCCTTGTCAGGCTTGCCTATAGAATGCTCGGATCGGTCGCGGATGCCGAGGATATCGTGCAGGATAGCTGGCTGCGCTGGCTGGCAACCGATCGCGCCTCGGTCCGCGAACCGGCGGCGTTCCTGCGGACTATCGTCACCCGGCTTTGCCTGAACGAGCTGAAATCGGCACGCCGCCGCCGGGAATCCTATGTGGGTTCCTGGCTGCCCGAGCCGATTTTCGATCCGCAGGACGGCGATGCCGCTGACGATATAACCATGCCGCTGATGCTGGCGCTGGAGCGTCTTTCACCGCTAGAGCGGGCCGCCTTTCTCCTGCATGACGTGTTCGGCATGGATTTCGACGACGTCTCCTTGGCGATCGGTCGCGAAGCGGCCGCTTGCCGCAAGCTTGCAAGTCGGGCGAGGGCGCATGTCACCGAGGCCCGGCCGCGTTTCGCCATCGGCAAGGAAGAGGGGCTCAAGTTTGCCACTGCCTTCTTCACTGCGTCGAGAACGGGTGACATGGCCTCTCTTCAGGCCCTGCTTTCGGAGGATGTCGTTGTCTATGCCGACGGCGGCGGCAAGGTGCCGACATCGCTGCGACCACATATCGGGCTTCCTGCCACCCTACGGCTTCATGAGCAGCTGGCACAAATCTTCCGGGCACAGCCCTCGCAACTGATCCATTATGCGATCATTGATGGCTTACCCGGCTTCGTGACGATAGAAGGCGGCAACATCATGCAGACCACCGCGCTGCAGATCGAGCGGGAAAAAGTCGTCGCCATTTATTGTACCCGCAACCCGGACAAGCTGAAGCACGTTATCGGGGCGGTAGAGTCGGCGATATCTATCGCGACGAACTACTGATGCGACTTGATACAAGCACTTGAAAGAACCGCTCCAAATCTGTCCATCAAAATCCCAGCGCAATCACAAACCGAAAGCAACTGTTGCAATCCGGACAGACGGGTGGCGATCAGAAAGCAGTCCATTACCGGAGCGAAACGATTTTGATCGAGACTACTTGAAGCCGGCATTGCTTTACTGAGTATTAACCATGATCTTCGGAATTTCTTCGGTGCGCTCAATTTGCATCGCAAAATGGACAAACTGCAATCATGATTAAAGCACCGTTAGGTGGTTGGAGCGTAGCAGGATACCGGAACGAGGGACTACCGGTAGTGGACCTCCGTCAAAGTAATGAGTAGCGGCTTGGGACAGATGACATTCGAAAATCGGGCGGTGACATACACAACGGCCATGCGTTGGTTTGCTCTCTCACTGATGTGCGCAACCATCACGGCCTGCGGAACGACGCAGAAAGTGCCCAGCAAGCGCCAGCACGGCAAGGAATATTTCTCCGAGAAGGAATATGGCGTGAAGGCGAGCCCTCGCGTCGTCAATAATGGCCCGGTGCCGAAGGGCGGCGGCCGCTTCATGGTCGGCAATCCCTATCAGGTGAAGGGCAAGTGGTATTACCCCAAGGAAGATTTCGGCTATAACAAGGTCGGCCTCGCTTCCTGGTACGGTTCGGCCTTTCACGGCCGCCTGACCGCCAACGGCGAAGTCTACGACCAGCAGTCGCTGACCGCCGCCCATCCGACCTTCCCGCTGCCGAGCTATGCGCGCGTCACCAACGTCGAGACCGGCTCCTCCATCATCGTTCGCGTCAACGATCGCGGCCCATACCATCCCGGCCGCATCATCGACCTTTCGAACAAGACGGCACAGCTGCTTGACCTTCAGCACAGCGGCACCGGCGACGTACGCGTGCAATATGTCGGCCGCGCCCGCATGGACGGTCATGACGAGCCTTATCTGATGGCCTCCTACATCCCGAAGGGGTCGCGTCTACCCGGCATCAACCCGGGTGGCCAGATCGCAACAGGCGTGATGGTGGCTTCTGCCGGCCGCATGACTGCGGATCAGCTGCCGGATTCGTATACCCCTACACCGACGCGCCCCAGCCGTCAGGTGCGCAGCTTTGAAGCCGCACCGGCGATCGCACCCGTCCCACGCCAGTCGCCCTATTCGGCAACAGCCTTCGCCGATGCACCGAAGCCTGCGTACAATGGCGACAAGCGCAACAATCCGCCGCCGATGACCTGGAACGGCGGCGCCATGCCTGCCGCCGAGAGCGCCGAACCGGTCATGATCGTTCTGCCGCAAATCGGGCCGATTCCTCGTGAGCGACCGGATTTCACGCCCCGACTGGCAAGCCTTGACGATCAATCGATGGGTTCGGCTGTCGCCGCCTATCAGAATGCGCCGGTCAAAACAGTTTATGTCGATCTCGCTTTCGATGCCGTCATGGTTCGCAATGACGGGCTCACGCAGGAATCGATCCTGTCGTCCTATCGCCGCCAGCATCAGGGTACGACGCAGGTCGATTGATCGGCGTCATTGCCTGAATCTTAACCGGTCACTAAAATAATCGAGCCGGTGGTCGGATGAAGGGGACGATATGCCAAAGCGCTTGATTCTTTTGTTCCTTTTTCTCCTCGGGTTTGCGAATGTCACGGCCTTCGCGCAGCCGGCCGCACCAGGCGCTTTCGACACGAAAGCCGCGCAGGCATTCATGATCGAGGCGTCGACTGGCACTATCCTGCTTGCCAAAAACGAGGATCAGCTGATTTCGCCTGCGTCGCTTGCGAAGTTGATGACGCTGGATGTCGTTTTCGATGCGATCGGGCGAGGTGAGATCAATCTGGATACCGAATATCCCGTCTCGGAAAATGCCTGGCGAACGGGTGGCGCTCCTTCGCGTGCGTCAACGATGTTCGCGGCTCTGAAATCGCGCATCCGCGTCGGTGATCTGATCCAGGGTATTGCCGTGCAGCAGGCGAACGACGCTTGTATCGTTCTGGCGGAAGGCATGTCCATCAGCGAACGCGAATTCGCGCGGCGCATGACGGCGCGCGCCCGCGAGATCGGCATGTCCCGGTCCACCTTCACCAATTCCACCGGCCTGCCGGATGCCAACGATCCCAATGCCGGCGGCAAGGTTTCCGCGCGAGAGATGGTCATGCTGGCTCAGGACCTGCAGGTAAAGCACCCGGATCTCTACAAGTATTTCGGGCAGGCCGACTTTACCTGGAACAAGATCTATCAGCGCAACAAGAACCCGATGCTTCTGCTCAATATCGGCGTGGATGGTCTGGGGCTTGGCTTTGCCGAAGGCGAGGGCTTTTCGATCGTAGCGTCCATTCAGCGCGATGGACGCCGGCTGTTCCTGGCACTGGGAGGCCTAAAGAGCGACAAGGAACGCATCGAGGAGACGCGCCGCGTCCTCGAATGGGGGCTCAGCAATTTCAAGAGCCAGCGTATCTTCGCCGATGGCGAAGTGATCGGCCACGCCAGCGTCTATGGCGGCGCTGCTTCTACCGTCGGCCTGCAGGCGAAAATACCCGTCGACGTCTATGTTCCGATCGAGACGCCGGATCGGCTCTCGGCGCGCATCGTCTATCGCTGGCCGCTGACGGCACCGGTGGCTGCGGGTTACGAAGCCGGCACCCTTCGCGTGTTCCTGGGCGCGCGTTTGGTACGGGAGCTGCCACTCTACACGAAAGAATCGGTCGGGCAGGGCACATTGGGTCGCCGTGCCTTCGACGCCCTCATGGAACTGACCGAATCACTGCTGTTCTCCTGGCTGTGGGACAAGCCTTGGCCGGCCTGAGTGGGCCGCGAGGCTCGCGAAATCTCTGTTCACACCCCATATAGAGTGGCGGAGACCGGGACATGCACGGTTCCACCTGGGCATGTCTTGGGTTAAACAGGATGCGTATCGCACGCCGCACGAATGGCACGCGAAAAGTGCAGGACATGATCATTGGCTGATGCAAACGGATTATTCGTAAGCTTCGAAGGCGGCGAGGGGGCCGGCAAGTCCACTCAGATTCGCCGCCTGGCTGAACTGTTGCGCGAGCGTGGCCATGAGGTTCTGGTAACGCGCGAACCCGGAGGCTCGCCGGGAGCGGAAGCGGTACGGCACGTCCTGCTTTCAGGTGCTGCGGAAATGTTCGGCACGCGCATGGAGGCGATTCTCTTCGCTGCTGCCCGCAACGATCATGTCGAGGACGTCATTCGTCCGGCACTTTCGCGCGGCACCATCGTCCTTTGCGATCGGTTCATGGATTCCTCGCGCGTCTATCAGGGTGTGACGGGCAATCTCGAGCCTGACTATATCGAGGCTCTGCAGAGGGTTGCCGTCAACGGCGTCATTCCGCATTGCACGCTGATTCTCGACATTCCCGCCGAAGTCGGTCTGGAGCGCGCACGCAAGCGCGCCTCCGCAGTAACCGCACCCGATCGCTTCGAGAAGGAAGAGATGCAGACCCACGAGAAGCGCCGCGAGGCGTTCCTCGATATCGCCGCCCGCGAGCCCGAGCGTTGCCACGTCATCGACGCCCTGAAGCCGGAAGATGAGATCGCCGCTGAAATCGCCGGGATCGTCGATAAGCGGCTCGGCGCTGCCAATATCGTCGCCAGATCGGAAGCCGCGCAATGAGCGACGAGCGACCGGGTGTCCTCGACGGCGCCATTCCTCCGCAGGACAATACGAAGCTGTTCGGCCATCAAGAAGCCGAAGCTTTCCTCGCTCAATCCTATCGCTCCGGCAAGGGCCATCATGCCATGCTGATCGAAGGCCCTGAGGGTATCGGCAAGGCGACGCTCGCCTTCCGTTTCGCCAATCACGTCCTCTCTCATCCCGATCCGGCATCTGCGCCGGAGACGATCGGCGATCCCGACCCGGTATCCGTCGTCAGCCGGCAGATTTCCGGCGGAGCATCGCATAATCTGCTGCATTTGAGCCGGCCGGTCGACGACAAGACCGGCAAGATGAAATCCGCGATCACCGTCGACGAAGTGCGCCGTGCCGGAAAATTCTTCTCGCAGACATCGGGCACCGGCAACTGGCGCATCGTCATCATCGATCCCGCCGACGATCTCAACCGAAGCGCGGCCAACGCCATCCTGAAAATCCTAGAGGAGCCACCGAAGCGCGCTTTGTTCCTCGTGCTGTCGCATGCGCCAGGCCGGCTTTTGCCGACGATACGCTCGCGCTGTCTGCCTCTGAAGCTCGCGCCGCTCGAAAACGAGCCTTTGCGCCGGGCGCTCGAAAATCTTGGCGTGCCGGCGGGGCAGGGGAACGACGTGCTTTCAGCAGCCAAAGGCAGCGTCAGCGAGGCGCTCAAGCTCCTGAACTATGGCGGCGGCGAGATCATCGAAGCTTACCGCCAGGTGCTTTCGGCAGACGGACCTGCTGCACGCAAGGCAATGCATCGGCTCGCTGACGCGCTTTCCGGCAAGGACAGCGACACGATCTTCGGCTTCTTTCTGTCGCATATCGGCGACGACATCATCGAGCGCGCTCGCGCTGCAGCGCTTGACGGCTCGATTTCGACGGCCGAAAGGCTGGCACGCTTGCATTCCGAGACGACAGAGCGGCTGAACGTGTCGCAAGCCTATAATCTCGATCGTAAGCAGACGCTGATTACCATCCTCGGCGAGCTCAAACAGCAGCTTTCGGCCTAGCTTCCCATGCAATTTCCGGGAATGAAAACTCGCTGCATTCCTCAGTTTTGCGGCAAGAGATGCATGCGGATCATCACAGCGATATATCCAAAAAATGGCATGATGTAATTCATTACCAGCGTGTAGTGCAGCGCGATGCGGTCTCCTACTTTCATGGTCAGACCGCATCCCAGCTGAAGTGATCGGTCTCATTCGAAGCTGCCGCAGCTCTTAGGCTGTGGAATTGGATTGGAGATTAACCGTGACAATACATGACAAACCGTTGATCGCGATTGTCGGTGCGACGAGCAAGCAAGGGCGAAGCGTGACGGCGACGCTGCTTCAAAGTCAACGCTTCCGCGTCCGTGCGCTTACTCGGAGCAAGGATTCTCCCTCAGCGCGCGCGCTGCGGGCGTTAGGGGCGGAAATCGTGACGGTGCCGCTCGAACTCGGCCGGACAAAGGAACTCGTGGGTGCTTTCGAGGGCGCTGCCGGCGCCTTCCTGATGACGCCTCCCATCGCGCCGCCAGACACGAGTGAGGCGCCGCTCGGCCGGCAATTGGCCGACGCAGCCGTGGAGGCCGGGGTCGGCCATGTGGTCTTCAGCACGTTGGAGAATGTCGAAAAGATCACAGGCGGAACGAAGTATGCGCCACATTTCACCGACAAGGCAGAGGTTGCCGATTATATACGCGGACTTCCGGTCTCGCACTCCTTCGTCATGCTCGCGTTCTTCTACACCAATCTGATGGAATATTATGTTCCTCGTTATGACGGCGACACGCTTCTGCTGCCGATCTATCTGCCGGAAGACTTCGCCGCGCCTTTCGTCGATCCCTTGACGGCTACCGGTCCTGTCGTGCTGGAGATATTCTCCCACCCCGAACGCTACAATGGAAAGACACTTCCGATCGTCGGCGATATCATTTCACCGCGTGAGATAGTCGATACCTTCCGGCGCGTAACGGGTCTGAAAGCCGAATATCGGAACGCCTTTTCCAGGGACGGCCTCCTGCGGTATTTTCCGGAATTCGCCCCCAACGAGCTGCTCGTCCGCGAGACTTTGGGGATGGTCGAATATGCCGTCGAATATGGCTATTTCAGTGGAGAACATGATCTCGGCTGGAGTCGCCGCTTGGATCCAGACACATTGAACTGGGAGCAATTTTTGCGAACCACCGGCTGGCGCGGCGAAAAGCGAGCGTTCGGGCTTTAAGGCCGATTGCTTATCCCTCAGTCAGCAGCGATGCCCGGCAGCTTCTTTAACTCGGTGACGAGAAAATCGACCAATAACCGCACGCGAGCGACGCCTGCTCGTTCGGGTACGACGAGCAGGCTGACGGGAACCGCCTCAAGGTCGTACTCGTCAAACAGGACTTCGAGCGTACCGGCATCGAGCAGATCCTGAACCAACCAGAGGTGAGCGGGACCGATGCCGCGGCCGGCCGCCAAAGCAGCTCGAGCAGCGAGGCCGTGATCGACCCGCAGCATTCCGCTCACCGGAACCACCAGACGCATCCCATCCGGAGCAAACAGAATAAGCTGATCGCTTCCGGAAATGTTGGACATTACCACGCTATCGTGCTGCGCGAGGTCGGCGGGACTTGTGGGCCGCCCCTTGCGGCGAAAATAATCGGGAGAACCCACGAGCCTTCGATGGCTTTTTCCGATGGAAACGAGCTTCATGGCGTCATCGGCGATCGGCCCCAGACGCAAAGCGATATCAATCCCCTCCCGGGCAAGATCGATGCGCTCATCTGTAAGATTAAGATCTATCCTGATGTCCGGATATCGGTCTTGAAAATCGAAAATCATCCGCGTGACGTGCATGACGCCGAGAGCGGCAGTGCAGGACAGGCGAACGGCACCTGCCGGCGACCGCCGCGCATTTCTTGCTTCTTCGGTAGCCTGCTCGACAAGCCGCAGAATCTGCAGGCAGTTTGCATAGTAGCGGCTTCCTTCCTCGGTGAGGGTGACGCGGCGTGTGGTCCTTCCGAGAAGAGGGACCCCGACGGCCGCCTCCAACTCATTGATATGGCGGGTTACCGTCGATTGACCAAGGCCAAGCTCGCGCGCGGCAGCCGACAAACTACCACGTTCTACGACCCGGACGAAGGTCCGCATCCGATCCAGGGAAAGGCCTTGATCATCCATTTTTTGGCGAAATCAGGTTCATTACCTCTTATAAGCTGATCAATCGCCTTTGGCTACGGCAACCCTTCCAAGGCGGCTGCATGATCGTACCGGCTGTCGATCCGGCATTGTGTTCAGGGCGACCTAGGGTAAGATCAGCTTCCAGGCAACGATCGCGAGCGTCACGGCAAGAATGATGCGTACGGACCGCTCATGCAGGCGAGGCGCGAGCAGGCTGCCGGCGACGATACCTGGAATTGACCCCACCAACAGGGCGAACAGCATCGTCCAGTTGATCTCGCCGATGAACCAATAGCCCATGCCGCCGATCAAAGTCAGCGGCACGGCATGGACGATATCGGAGCCGACGATTTCGCGGACATCCGTCTGCGGATAGAGCACCAGGAGGACGGTGACACCGAGCGCGCCGGCGCCGACCGAGGTCATCGTAACGAGAATCCCAAGCAGCAGGCCGAGGATGACTGTGAGCAGAGCAATGTTGCGCGGCGATATCGTTCCGCGCTCGCCGCGCCATTTGCGGATGGCCTCGAGGATCTGGCCACGGAAAATCAGCATCAGCGCCGTCAAAAGCAAAAGACAGCCCAATGACAGGGTAATGGAATGAGCAACGGCTGGGCTCTCGCGATTGACGCCGGCCATGATCCAGAGCATGGCGAGCGCCGCCGGAACGCTGCCTGACGCCAAAAGGCTCACAACCTTCCAATTGACGCGTCCGTGCATGCCGTGCACGGCCGTTCCCGCGGTCTTGGTGATTGCGGCATAGAGCAGATCCGTGCCGACGGCCGTTGCCGGATGGACACCGAAGAGAAGCACGAGGAGAGGGGTCATCAGCGAACCGCCGCCAACCCCTGTAATGCCCACGAGCATGCCGACGAAAAAGCCGGAAAAGGAATAAAGCGGCTGAAAGGATTCAATCAAACTCAAATTCACGGCCTCTTGAAGCCGCTAGGCAGACCAATACATAAAACGATGAAATCCACGGCCACGTCTGTCCTGCGTTCTACTTGTCCGAAGGGGTAAAGGCGAGGCGGAGTCGAGTCAAGCAAAGCGCCATCCTGAAGTCCGAATGCCGCGCGCGCGAAACTTGGTGTTTCGCTCATGGCAAACATGCGCTAAAGCGAGCGGAGCAAGAATAACAGCGACGTAACAGTAAAAGCGGGCCACTGCCTCACATGACCGAAAAAACTCCGTTCTACATCACCACCGCGATCGCCTATCCCAACGGCAAGCCGCATATCGGCCATGCCTATGAGCTGATCGCCACCGATGCGCTGGCACGTTTCCAGCGCCTCGATGGCCGCGATGTCTTCTTTCTGACGGGTACGGACGAGCATGGCCAGAAGATGCAGCAGACGGCGCGGGCCGAAGGCATGGAACCGCAGCAGCTCGCCAATCGCAATTCCGATGAATTCCAGGCGATGGGCAAGTTGCTGAATGCGTCGAATGACGATTTCATCCGCACGACGCAGGCGCGCCATCACGAGACCTCGCAGAACATCTGGAACCTGATGGCCGATGCCGGCGACATCTACAAGGATTCCTATGCCGGCTGGTATTCGGTGCGCGACGAAGCCTATTACCAGGAAAACGAAACAGAGCTGCGCGCCGATGGCGTGCGCTACGGCCCACAGGGCACGCCGGTCGAGTGGGTGGAGGAGGCAAGCTACTTCTTCAAGCTCTCCGAATACCAGGACCGGCTGCTGAAGCTTTACGAAGAGAACCCGGATTTCATTGGCCCGGCCGAACGCCGCAACGAAGTCATTTCCTTCGTCAAGTCCGGCCTGAAGGATCTGTCGATTTCCCGCACGACTTTCGACTGGGGTATCAAGGTGCCCAACGATCCGTCGCACGTCATGTATGTCTGGGTCGACGCTCTGACGAACTACATCACGGCGACCGGCTACATCGAGGATAGGAACAATCCGAGGGCGAAATACTGGCCTGCCGATCTTCATATCATCGGCAAGGATATCATTCGCTTCCACGCCGTCTACTGGCCGGCCTTCCTGATGTCAGCGAAGCTGCCGCTGCCGAAACGGGTCTATGCCCACGGCTTCCTGCTCAACAAGGGCGAGAAGATGTCGAAGTCGCTCGGCAATGTCGTCGATCCGGTCAACCTCGTGAACCATTTCGGCCTGGACCAGGTGCGCTATTTCTTCCTGCGCGAAGTCTCTTTCGGCCAGGACGGCAGCTACAGCGAAGAAGCGATCGGCACGCGCATCAACTCCGACCTCGCCAATGGCATTGGCAATCTCGCCAGCCGCTCGCTGTCGATGATCGTCAAGAATTGCGACGGCCAGATTCCGGAATGCGGTCCGCTGACCGACGAAGACCAGGCGCTTTTGGCTCAGGCCGACGCGTTGCTTGCCTCGACCCGCGAAGACATGGGCAAGCAGCTGATCCATCGCGCTCTCGCTTCCATCATCGCGGTTGTTTCCGAAACCGACCGCTATTTCGCGAGCCAGGAGCCCTGGGCGCTGAAGAAGACCGATCCGGCGCGCATGGCAACCGTGCTCTATGTCACGGCCGATGTCGTGCGTCAGATCGGCATTCTCCTGCAGCCCTTCATGCCGGAATCCTCGGGCAAACTCTTGGATCTCATCGCCATCCCAGCCGACAAGCGCGATTTCGCAGCCCTCGGCGAGGCCGGTCGCCTCGTTGCCGGAACGCCGCTGGAGGCCCCAAAGCCGGTCTTCCCGCGCTATGTCGCGCCGACTGCCGAATAAGGTTTTCCATGCTGATCGACACGCATTGCCATCTGGATTTTGCCGACTTCGAAGAGGAGCGCGACGCGATCGTCGCTCGCGCCCACGAGATGGGCGTCAAGCAGATGGTCACCATTTCGACAAAGGTCAGGAAGCTCGACGGATTGCTTGCTCTTACCGAGCGTTATCCGTCGGTTTTCTGCTCGGTCGGCACCCATCCGAACAGCGCCGACCAGGAGCTGGATATCCAGACGGAAGATCTTGTGCGGCTGGCAAACCAGCATGAGAAGATCGTCGCGATCGGCGAGGCGGGTCTCGATTACTTCTACGACACCGTCAAGCCGGAAGATCAGAAGACCGGTTTCCTGCGCCATATAGCGGCCGCACGCGAAACGCAGCTGCCGCTCGTCATACACAGCCGCAGCGCCGACGAGGACATGGCCGCGATCCTGACAGAGGAAACAGGGAAGGGGGCTTTCCCCTTCATCCTGCATTGCTTTTCTGCCGGCCCTGCCCTTGCCCGAACGGGCGTCGAACTGGGCGGCTATATTTCCTTTTCCGGCATTCTGACCTTCCCGAAGTCGGAGGAGCTGCGTGACATCGCCAAGACAATCCCGCATGACCGGCTGCTGGTCGAGACCGACGCGCCGTATCTGGCGCCGAAACGCTGGAGGGGAAAACGCAACGAGCCGTCCTATGTCGTTAATACGGCCGAAGTGCTGGCCGATACGATCGGTGTCAGCATGGACGAGATCGCCGACATCACGACCGAAAACGCCTTCCGCTGCTTCTCCAAGATGACGAGGGTCTGACGTCGTGACATACCGGCGGCGCTTCACCATTTTGGGCTGTTCATCGTCGCCGGGGGTTCCGCGTATTACCGGCGATTGGGGCGCCTGCGATCCGAAAAACGTTAAAAACCGCCGCACGCGCGCAGCCTTCCTCATCGAGCAGATCGCACCGGATGGCGGCATTACCACCGTCGTCATCGATACCGGTCCGGATTTCCGAGAACAGATGATCCATGCCGGTGTCAGCTTCATCGACGCCGTTCTCTATACCCACGCCCATGCCGACCATATCCACGGCATCGATGATCTGCGCGGCTATTTCCATATCTCGAACGAGCGCATCCCGATCTATGCCGATCCGCCGACGATGGACCGCATTCGCGAAGGCTTTCGCTACTGCCTGGAAACGCCTGCCGGCAGCAACTATCCGCCGATCGTGAGGCCGGTGCTGATCGAAAATCTCGAGAAAAGTTTCGTGATCGATGGGGCAGGCGGTCCGATCCGCTTCTGGCCGCACAAGCAGGTACACGGCGATATCCATTCGTTGGGCTTCCGTATCGGCAAACTCGCTTATTGCAGCGATATCAGCGACTTCCCACCGGAATCGATAGAAAGAGTTCAAAACCTCGACGTTCTGATCATCGACGCGTTGCAGTATCGGCCGCATCCAAGCCATCTGTCGTTGCAGCAATCGCTCGAATGGGTCGAACGCTTAGCGCCGAAACACGCCATCTTGACCCACATGCATACGCCGCTCGATTATGAAACCGTACTGGCTGAAACGCCCGATCATGTCGAGCCGGCCTACGATCAGATGCAGATCGAACTCGACGTGGAGGATGATGAGCTATGAGCGAAGATATCAGGAAGCTTTCCAGTCTGGAGCGCGTCGAACTTGCGGCGCGCACGCTGGGGCTCGACATCTCGATCAAGCGCATGGAGCAATCGACACGGACCGCCGAAGAAGCTGCCAAGGCCGCAGGATGCGCCGTCGGCCAGATCGTGAAATCTCTGGTTTTCGTCAATGCCGATACGCAGGCGCTGACACTACTTCTTGTTTCCGGCGCCCACAATGCCGACACCGCTTATATTGCAGCGGCTTATGGCGTTCGGCTGAAGCGTGCGGATATCGATCGCGTTCGCGACCAAACCGGCTTTGCCATCGGCGGCGTCGCGCCCATCGGCCATTTGGTCGATCTGCCTGTCTTTATGGACGAGAGCCTTTTGGCTTATGATCAGGTCTGGTGCGCGGCCGGGCGTCCGGACAGCATTTTCTCCTGCAATCCAACGACGCTGGCCGAGAAGATTGCCGCCAAGGTGATCCGCATCAAAGCGAGCTAGAGCAGTTCCAGCAAAAGTGCGACGCGGTTTTGCGTCTGGAACTGCGTAAAAACAGGAAGATAGCGCGCTTCGCGATTCGAAGAAAAGCGGAAATGCTCTAAGAATAACGAATGCAGCCGGCGCCGGCAGCGATTGCATGGGGTCCCTGCGGTGCTACAGGGAGGATGCGATGAGCGAGGCTTCGGACGGCAAAAGGACCGATACGGCTTCCCGGATAGTTCGTGCGACACCACACGCGATCTTCAGGGCTTTCCTCGATCCCGAAGCACTGGCCTCATGGCTTCCGCCGAAAGGCATGACGTGCCGCATCCAGGTCTTCGAGCCGCATAAAGGCGGCAGTTATCGAATGGCGCTATTCTATGACGCACCGGATCATTCGACGCCTGGGAAATCCTCGGAGCATACCGACATTATCTCTGGTCGGTTCATTGAGATCGTGGCGGATGAACGCATCGTTCAGGCGGTGGATTTCGAATCCGATGACGACGCATTCGGCGGGACGATGACCATAAGCTGGTCCTTGACAGAAGTTCCGACCGGCACAAGGGTCGCCGTAGTTTGCGAGAACGTGCCTTACGGCATCCGCAGAGAAGATCATGACGAAGGACTGAAATCGACTCTCGAAAATCTCGCCAACCATCTGGAATAAAAGCGAAAAATGTCGATCCTATCGTGGTATCTATATGGATTTAGTTCCATAATCTATCTTATCTGATTTTTGGTTTTAGCGGGGTACATTCTATTTCCAAGCGCGACAGCCACACGGCATCCGCCATGATTTCTTGAGCACCGGACGGCCTGCTCTTTTGCGCGATTGAACACGCCTGCCCCTCATGCCTCCAATGTCATGACGACGATCCAGGCATGCCATCTGATGCTTGGGATTTTGAGCAGCAGATTGTCGATCCGTTCGCCTGTACCCCGGACCGCGGCGCCGAGCGGGCTCCTGCGAAAGGGAATGGAAGCAAGCGCAGCGAGCCCGAAAAACTCCAGATCACACTTCGAGAAATATTTGCGCACGATTTCGAAGTCGGATTTCAAGAGCGGATGCTCATCGACCGTACGGGCCTCCGGCGTCCGGTTGCGATAGAGATTGATCACGGGGTTGTGGCCGAGTGGTTCGAAGAAGAAAGCCTTGCCACCGGGTCTGAGCACACGCCGGATCTCGCTAAGCGATTTCTCCAGAACCAGATGGTGCAGGATGCCGCTACCGAAGACGACGTCAAAACCCGCCGACGGCAACGTCATGTCTTCCGCATTGTCGACCTGGAAGGCCACGTTGTTGATTCCACGGCCAGCCGCCGTATCCGTAGCCTGTTGAATAGCGACATCAGAAATGTCGATACCGGTGATCCGCTTGGCGGAGTGCGCAAGACCAATGCTGCTCATGCCGTTCGAGCATCCGTATTCGAGCACATCTTTTTCGGGACAACCCGCCCTCACCAGCCGCCAATAGGTGTCCACAGCGGCTCTGACGGCGAAATAAAACGAATCCTCCTTGCGCTCCTCCACTGCACCGAAGCGTTCATTGTGAAAGTCGCGCTCACGCGTCAAACGTGCATCATCATACGTCATTCCGGTCCTCCCAACTTGACCCTAATGCGTTGAAATATTTGCTTTGCGAGATTTTACAGGAGCATCAGACCGGTCGCGGCCAATGATGGATCCTTCATTTCGGAGAATACAAACTGAAACCAGATATCTCCGCCTACGCGAATTCGCAGTTCGGCGCTGATTCCTACCAAATCACGATAAGCGCAGCGAACGAGCAACAGTAGACATAGGGCAATCCGCCAGTTCGGCAATCGCTGTTCGATTATTCATCATGAGAGAGCCCTCTCACTGATCAAGCATGAAAAGCCTTGCATGAAGGCGGCAGTCGGGGGCATCGCACTTTTGCACGAAGAAACCCGCCGCCTCACCCTGTAATGCGGCAGGTTAACTTCTCCATGGAGCGACTTCGGAAACGGAGCCATCCCTCGTCAGCCGCCCAAAGATCAATGGTCGGCCGGACGCTGAAATCAAGCGGAAATCAGTTCGCCGAGCTTTGCTTGGGAGCGCCGGTCGATACAGTGGTGGTTGATGCCACGGGAGCCAGATAGGTGTCCAGAAGGCTCGCCATCTTGTCGTCGCGAACTTGCGCCGTCTTTTCGCCCATCACGACGCCGACAACGCGGCGGCCGTTTTTCGAGGCTGACGTCACGAGATTGTAGCCGGAGGCATCGGTATAGCCGGTCTTGATGCCATCGGCGCCTGCGTAGCGATACATCAGATTGTTATGGCCCCGCAGCTTCATGCCGCGGAACTTCATGCCGCGCAGCGAGAAGAGTTTGAACTCTTCCGGAAAGTCGCGCATGAGCGCAACGCCCAGCGTTGCCATGTCGTGTGCGGTCGTGACCTGTTCCGGATCCGGCAAACCTGACGGATTCTTGAAGACGGTCTTGCTCATGCCAAGCTGATGCGCCTTCGCGGTCATGATCTTGCCGAAGTTCTCCTCCGAGCCGCCAAGCTGCTCGGCAATCGCGACAGCCGCATCATTGGCCGACAGGACGACGATGCCTTCGACAGCTTCGCGCATCGTGACCTTGCGGCCTGCACCGATCGCGAATTTGAAGGGCTCCTTGCTCTCGGCGTTCTCCGACATGGTCAGCTTCTGATCCCATTTCAGGCGACCGTCATGCAGCGCTTCGAAGGCGAGATAAAGCGTCATCATTTTCGTGAGCGAGGCCGGATAATTCAACTCGTTCTCATTCGACGCTTCCAGCACCTGGCCACTATGCGCATCCACGAGATAACTCGCCTGCCCGGCTTCCGCCGTCGAAGCTGCGCCGAGAAGCGATACGGTCGAAATCGCCGCGGCGAGGAGCAGGGATTTTGTCTTGAGCATGGATTTTGCGGTCTCGTAATTTAATGTTCCGGGCGAAATGGCAGATCACCGAGGAAACCGGCTGCCAGCTTTCGAGCGGAATGGATCGGGCAAATCTGTGGCGGAAAAAAGAACAATGGGATGAAAAAAGGACGATCGGAAAATACTCCCCAGACCATTTTTCCCGCCATCGCCCAAATGCCAAGCTTTCAACCGCTTTCCGCCGGCAATCGCTGCAAGATACCGCTATTCCAACCCGCGCGCCGATGGTTTGAACGCTTTCAAGCGGCCTATCCCCAGAACCACGACTTATTAACTTCGGTCCTGGCTTCGGCGCGCGTCATGCCGATGTCTAGAAGCTGGTCATCGGTCAGCTCGCGCAGGCTCCATCTCGTCTCGCGCTTTTCAAGATAGGTCAGGAATCTCTTCAGCGCTTTTCGCCACAATCCCGGCTTTCGCCGACCTCTACCTGCAACGGTGGCCGCTGCTTGCATCGGTCTGTCGATATCGGTCGTCATTTTCCTGCTCCTCAGGCTCATATGAACATGGGCTCAGGATGCACTGGCGCTGACAATGAATAAAGCTTATGATATTTATACAAATCATAAGGAATTCTTTTCTTGTTCAACCTGGATCAGCTCGCCGCCTTTGTCAGTGTTGTCGATCTTGGAAGCTTTACAGCCGCTGCCGATAAGGTCGGGCTCACACAACCGGCTGTCAGCCTGCAGGTGAAACTGCTGGAGCAGCGTCTCGGCGTAAAGCTGATCGAGCGCGTCGGCAGGCGGGCGCAGCCCTCGCCGGCCGGGCTTGATTTGCTTGCGCATGCCCGCCGCATCATCGAAGTCTGCTCGATCGCAGAGGAGGCGATGACGCCTTTTCGAGAGGGATCGGTCGGACGCGTGCGGATCGGCAGCGGCGGCACCGCTTCGATTCATCTGCTGCCGCGCGCCATCGCCGTGGCAAAGAAGCGCATGCCGGATCTTGAGATCATCGTCCGTGTCGGCAATATCGACGAGATTCTGCGTGATCTCGAAGCCAATGCGCTGGATCTCGCGGTCGTCGCCCTGCCCGCCTCCGGCCGTTCGCTGGAAGTCGAGCCATTCCATGAAGACGAGCTTTTGGCCGTGGCCCCCAAGGGAAGCGTGATGCCGGAGGGCGGGCCGGATGTGGAGTTCATGAAAGCCAAGACGCTGCTGCTTTACGAAGGCGGCAACACGCGTCGGGCCACGAATGAATGGTTCGAGGCTGGCGGAGTTAACCCCGAGCCGGCCATGGAGTTCGGTAGTGTCGAGGCCATCAAGGAGCTGGTCGCCGCGGGGCTTGGATGGTCCATCCTTCCTGAGATGGCTCTGAGACGGGATAAGTCGGACCAGCTGGTTACCTCGCCGCTCAAGCCAAGGCTCGTTCGGCAACTCGGCATCGTGTTGCGTCGGGACAAACATCTCACGAAAGGTCTTCGCGAAATCATTAAATCCCTTCGCGAATTCCCGAAGACCGAGCTCACTACGTAATCGCGGCGGGCGTCCGTTAAACCCCTGCCATGGTCGGATCAGCTATTCCAGTCGCTTGCGGCGCTCGATCTCCTCTTCAGACGGATCCGGCCCGACGAAGGAACCGGTCTTCACCGGACCGTCCGGCTGATAGGTCGCGAAGATGACGCCGGTTGGAGAGGTTATGCTGCGCAGCAGCTTCATTGCACAAGGCACTGCCCCGCCGGCAAAAAGCTTTTTGCCGGCGCCTAGAACCAGCGGAAAGATCACTAGACGGTATTCGTCGATCAGCCCGTGGCGGAGGAGGGTCTGAATGAAATCGCCACTGCCCTGGATCAGCAGATCCGGCCCCTCACCCGCCTTCAGTTCCTTGATTGCAGCAACGACATCCTCGCCGAGCGATCGGCTCTTGTTCCATTTCAATTCGGCGTCGCCGCGCGTCGCGACATATTTGGTGACGCTGTTGAATTTATTGGCAATCGGATTGTCGTTGTCGATATAGGGCCAATAGGCTGCGAAAATCTCATATGTCTTACGACCGAGCAGCAGATCGAACGGCTTTTCGAACAGTTCGAAGAGCGTCTTGCCGGTTTCTTCGTCAGAGTGCGGGAAGACCCAGCCGCCATACTTGAAGCCACCGGTCGGATCCTCGTCCGGACCACCGGGTGCCTGCATGACGCTGTCGAGGCTGATGAATGTCGCTGCGATAATCTTGCGCATGATGCCCTCCTTTTCTGGCATGGTGCCCAAAGGACGCCTCATCGAGCCCCATCCCGACATGTCATCGGCAATTTTTGAACACGCAATCTAACGTTCGCGTGGCACTTGTGACCGATTGACTCTTGAACGTCGCCATGGAATCGGCAAAATTCATCCTATCAATACTTTCCCTGAGATACGAACCCGTCAGCGGGCCCGCCTCGTTCAATTATGCCTGGATAAAAGCGTGAGCAGCGATTCATCAAGAAGCGCCGCGAAGCCATTGGCCTCGCGTGCGCATATCAATGCGGTCGGGTGGGGCCAAGGCCTGTCGACGATCGTCCGGATCACCCATATGACGCTGCGCCACCCATGGCAGACGAGCTTCGCCATAGGGGCAACATTCGTAGCTGCAACGTTGCAGCTGACGATCCCGCGCCTGCTCGGTCGCGCAGTCGATCAGACACAGACAGCGGTCGCTGGCGGTACCGCTGGCCAGATCGCCGAAAATGCCTTGATGACGACCGCTTTGCTGCTGCTTGTCGTTAGCGTTCTGCGCGGCCTGTTCACGATGGTGCAGAATTATTACAGCGAATCGGTTGGCCACCATATGGGCTATGAGCTCCGGCTTGCCTGCTACGAGAAGATCCAACAGCTCTCCTTCAGCTTCCACGATAAAGTCCATTCCGGTGACCTTATCACCGTCGGCCTGCTCGATCTCGAAGGCGTGCGCATGTATTTTTCCACCGCGCTGGTGCGCATGGTGCTGCTCACCATGCTGATCGGGGTCGGCGCCTATATGCTGCTTACGACCGATGTAGTGCTCGGCCTCCTGGCCCTGAGCTTCGTGCCCTTCGTCGCCTGGCGCTCCTCCGTGACGCAGCTGCGTCTGCGGTCGACATGGCTCGAGCTGCAGGAACGGCTCTCGGTGCTGACGCGCGTCATGGAGGAAAATCTCGGCGGCATCCGTGTCGTCCGTGCCTTTGCCGCACAGGCGCATGAAATCCTGAAGTTCGATCGTGCCTCCCACAACGCGCTTTCGCTAGCGCACAAGCGCGTCGGCATCCGCGTGGTTAATACCAGCGCCATGAACTTCTCCTTTTTCGCGTCTATGGGGCTAGTGCTTTGGCTGGGTGGCCTCAAGGTCATCAATGGCGAAATCAGCGTCGGCACGCTGGCCTCGTTCCTGACCTTCATGACCATCCTGCAGATGCCGGTGCGCCAGCTTGGCCTGATGGTGAATGCCTTCGCCCGCGCATCGACCTGTGGCTCACGCCTGTTTGCGCTCCTCGATCTTGATATCCCCATCAAGGATGCGCCGGACGCCAAACCGCTCGTCGTCACCAGTGGCACACTGCGGTTCGAGAATGTCGACTTCAGCTATCCAGGCGCTGAGGAGCGCCCGGTGTTGAAGAATATCTGTTTCGAAGCAAGACGCGGTGAAACGATCGGCATTGTCGGCCCGCCCGGCAGCGGCAAGTCCACCATCGCCCACCTTATTCCACGCTTCTACGATGTCACGGCCGGAGGGATCACCCTTGACGGTCAGGATATCCGCAAGACGACACTGCAATCGCTGCGACAGAACGTTGCCGTCGTGCAGCAGGATTCCTTCCTGTTCACCACAAGCATCGAGAACAACATCGCCTATGGCGATCCTTGGGCGAAGGAAACCCGCATCGAGCGCGCCGCAGAGTCGGCGCAGTTGCATAATTACATTCTCGGCCTGCCCGCCGGCTACACCACGGTCGTCGGCGAGCGCGGCGTGTCGCTATCCGGCGGCCAGCGTCAGCGCCTGACGATCGCCCGCACCCTGATGCTGAAGCCGGCCGTCATGGTATTCGACGATTCCACCGCCGCGATCGATGCAGCGACGGAGCAGCGTATCCGCAGCGCCATGAAGCGTTTTGCCCGCGACCGCGTGACCCTGATCGTCGCCCATCGACTGAGCTCGCTGATGCATGCCGACCAGATCCTTTTCATCGAGGACGGCGGGATCGTCGAGCGCGGCACGCATGAGCAGCTTCTGGCCGCCGCTGGCCGTTACAAGGCGCTTTACGATCTCCAGGTTCGCCCGGAGGACGATGTCATCAGGACGTCGGGCGACGTGCTCGAAAGAGCAAAAAGGGAGGTATGACGATGTCGGAAATCACCGAAACCGAGCGCAACGATGTGCGCGACGACGGTCGCCGCCCTCCCCGCGCAGTTGTCGGCTCGCACCGCGTCGAAGAAGAGATCTTTGGCAAGGTCTTCGACAGCAAGATTATCAGCCGAATCTGGGCCTTCGTCAGCCCCTACCGCCGGCAGGTCTATATTTCGGTCGTCGCCGTTCTGCTTTTCACGGGATCGCAGATCGTCATCCCGCTCGTGATCCGGCATGCGATCGACAATGCGATGGCACCCGGTGCCATCGATTACTCCGCGCTCTGGCTGTCCCTGGCGATTTTTGCTGCGGCAATCCTCGTCAATTACGGCGCGAGCTACGTGCAGGAAACCTTTGTCGGCCAAGTCGCCGAAGAGGTCTTGTTCGACATCCGTCGGGCGATGTTTGCGCATCTGCAGCGCGTCTCTCTGTCCTTCATGGATAAGACGGAAGTCGGGCGTTTGATGTCGCGCCTGCAGGGCGACGTGAACTCCATGCAGGAATTCCTTGAAACCTCAGTGCTTTCCGTCGGCGATATAGCTCTGCTTTTCGGCATCGTCATCGTCATGCTGTCGCTGGATTTCCGGCTCGGCCTGCTGACGCTTTCCGTCATGCCGATCCTCTTCATCGTGCGGCTGTTCTGGCTGCCGAAGGCGCGTGTCGCCTTCATGAACGCGCATGAGACCAACTCCGTCACCAACGGGGCGCTGGCGGAGGCGATCCATGGCGTGCGCGCTGTCCAGGGCATGCATAGGCAATCCGTCAATTTCGCTCTTTTTGACGACAAGGCACATGCGAATCTTCAGTCGCATCTGACGGCGGCACGCTATGCGCAGATCATGGTGCCGATCGTCGATACGCTGACCGGCATGGCGATGGCGATCGTCATCATTGTCGGCGGCTCGATGGTTCTGAACCACAGGCTCGATGTCGGCATCATGGTCGCCTTCCTGTTCTACATCCAGCGCTTCTTCGATCCGATCCGCTCGCTCACCATGCAATATTCGGTCATGCAGCGCGCCATGGCCTCCGGCCAGCGGTTGACCGAAGTGCTCGACGTTCCGGTCGACATCAAGGATGCGCCGGATGCGACCGAGCTGTCGGCCGACATGGACGGCTCGGTGGAATTTCGCGATGTGATCTTCGGCTATGATCCAAAGCACCCTGTGCTGAAGAATGTCAGCTTCAGGGTCAATCCAGGAGAAACGGTGGCGCTGATCGGGCCGACGGGCTCGGGCAAATCCAGTTCGATGGCGCTTATCCATCGCTTCTATGATGTGCAGCAGGGCCAGGTACTGGTCGGCGGTCACGACGTGCGCTCCCTCACCCAGGATTCGCTCGGCCGCCAGATCGCCATGGTGTTGCAGGAACCGTTCCTCTTCACCGGTACGGTGCTGGAGAATATCCGCTACAACAAGGCGGAGGCGACGCGCGAGGAAGTCATAGAAGCAGCCAAGGCAGTCGGTGCGCATGAGTTCATCATGCGTCTTCCGGATGGCTACGACGCCGTTCTCGGCGAGCGCGGCGGCGGTCTTTCGCTCGGCCAGCGCCAGCTGGTCAGCTTCGCCCGCGCTCTCGTGGCCGATGCCAAGATCCTTGTGCTCGACGAAGCCACTGCGAATATCGACAGCTACACCGAAATGCTGATTCAGAAAGCGTTGGTGAAGCTGCTCGAAGGCCGCACCGGGCTCGTCATCGCCCATCGTCTGGCCACCATCCGCGAAGCCGACCGCATCATCGTGCTGCAAAACGGCCAACTGCTTGAAAGCGGCAACCACAATCAGCTGATGGCAAACGGCAAGCTTTACTCGAAGCTCTATAACCTCAATTATGCGTCCTTCGACGATATTCCGGAGGAAGAGGCGTCTGCTTCAGTGCCTACGGAGTCGCAGACCTAGAGTAAGGTCACACAAAACTGTAGGGGCATAAGCAACAATGACCGACAGTATTTTGGTTCTCTACGGTTCCTACCGCTCGGATCGCCTCGGCATCCGTCTCGCGAATTATCTCGTAACCAGCCTGCGTCAGCGCGGAAACGATGTGGAGCTCATCGACGCCAAGGCGGTTGGCCTGCCGATGCTGGATCGGATGTATAAGGAATATCCCAACGGCTCCGCTCCCTCGGCCATGGAGCAGCTTGCCGAGAAAATTCGGGCTGCCGATGCCTTCGTCTTCGTCACCGGCGAATATAATTGGGGCATGCAACCCGGCCCTGAAAAACCTGACCGACCATTACCTTGAGGAGTGGTTTTGGCGACCGGCGGCCATCGCCAGCTATTCCGGCGGCCGCCTTTCCGGCGCACATGCGGCGCCAGCCTGGCACGGCACCCTTTCCGAGATGGGAATGGTCGTCATCTCAAGCACTCTCGCAGTCGCCAATATCTCGGCCGCCTTGGACGCTGACGGCAAACTGACAGGGAGTGGAGGTGATGCCCTTGCAAAAGCGTTCCCCCGTTTTGCCGAGGACCTCGCCTGGTGGACCGAGGCAGCAAAACAGCAGCGTGCCCGCAAGGCACCTCCCTATTGAAACCTCTTTGCGATGAACAACTAGCTCGTATAGATGACTTGTTCTGCTGCAAACCGCTGCAATCGTCGTAGCTCCTTCATTCCTAACCTTTCGAGCAGACGGCGGGACGCAGTGTTGGCGGACTGGGTTTCCGCTATCAGCCGCTTAAGCTGTAGATCATTCAGAGCAAATTCGATGACACGCATTGCTGCTTCGGTTGCATAACCGAAGCCCCACGCATCAGGATGAAGCTGATAAGATAGTTCATAATCCTCGCCGTCTGTGTGGCGTGAAATGCTAATCAAGCCAACAGGATGTCGCACCCCCCTGGTTTCCACCAGCCAAACCAACTTCCCCTCGGCAAACGAGAGGTAATCAGATATCGCCGCTTCGCGCTGAACAGTCGGAACAGGACCGCCGAGAAAGCGCCGCACCTCGGCATGGCTGATCAACTCTCCGATGAACGAGACGTCGGAGATAAGAATTTCGCGTAGGTGTAACCGCTCCGTGATGAAATATGGGGTTGTTATCATATCGCTACGCCAGTGGGATTCTCTCTCAATATCAATCCTATAAGAAGCTGAACATCTGGATTGAAATTATCGCAAGCGGATTCCGGTTCGCTCCATTTTATTGCTGATGCCCTGATGCAAATTCCCACAAATGTTGCGCCAGTTTAGTAACTTGCATCATGATAGTTACTCGTGCTATCTGCCTCCAATATGCAGAGAACCAGCTTCAGCAGTTTCAAATGCCCAGCCGCCCGTGCGCTCGAAAGTGTCGGCGACTGGTGGAGCATTTTAATCCTGCGCGATGCATTCCAGGGATTGAGCCGATTCGACGAATTCCAGAAAAGTCTCGGTATAGCGCCGAATATACTGGCGCGGCGTCTCAAGCATCTGACGGATGAAGGCCTGTTCGAACGTCGTCTCTACAATGAGCGGCCGCCGCGTTACGAATATGTGCTCACCGAAAAGGGTCGGAATTTTTTCCCCGTGCTGATGGCGCTGTTTACATGGGGTAACCAGCATCTGCCTGCCGAAGAAGTGGCAATGCGCCTTGTCGACGCCCATACGGGCGAAGATCGTGACCCACTTCTCATCGACCGCGTCACCGGCCGCGCCTTTCAGCCCGAAGACACGATCCTCGTGCCGGGACCGGCAGCCGACGACACCGTTCATGAACGCATCGCCCAGATGAAGGCATGGTTTCTGGGCTTCGACGCCTGAGATAATAGGAGCAAAAGATGGATCGTATCGTCGTCACCGGCATGGGGCTGGTTTCGCCCCTCGGCGTAGGTGTCAATGCAAGCTGGAAGAGGCTTGTCGAGGGGCGCTCAGGCCTGAGGCTGTTGCCCGAAGAAATGGTGGGCGATCTCGGGGCGAAGATCGGCGGCGTCGTCCCCGATATCGCTCAAGATCCCGAGGCTGGCTTCGATGCCGATCGCTATGTGCCCATCAAAGACCAGAAGAAGATGGATCGCTTCATCCTCTTCGCCATGGCTGCCGCCGAGGAAGCGATCCTCCAGGCGGGCTGGCAACCGACTGACATCGGCGCTCTGGAGCGGACGGCCACGATCATTGCGTCGGGCGTCGGTGGCTTTCCCGCCATCGCCGATGCCGTGCGCACGGCCGAAACGAAGGGAGTGCGCCGCCTTTCGCCCTTCACGATCCCCTCCTTCCTCGTCAATCTTGCCGCCGGCCAGGTGAGTATCCGCTATGGCTTCAAGGGGCCGCTCGGTGCGCCGGTCACCGCCTGTGCGGCCAGCGTGCAGGCAATCGGCGATGCGGCGCGGCTGATCCGCTCCGGAGAGGCCGATGTTGCCATCTGCGGCGGAGCGGAAGCCTGCATCGACAAGGTCAGCCTTGGCGGCTTTGCTGCGGCGCGTGCGCTTTCGACAGGCTTCAGCAACCGCCCCGAGGAAGCCTCCCGTCCCTTCGACAGCGGCCGTGACGGTTTCGTCATGGGTGAAGGCGCGGGAATGCTTGTCATCGAGACGTTGGAGCATGCCCTTGCGCGTGGTGCCATGCCGCTTGCCGAGCTTGTCGGCTATGGCACTGCCGCCGATGCCTATCACATGACGGCAGGGCCGGAAGACGGCGATGGCGCACGCCGGGCTATGCTCGCTGCCCTCGCCCAAGCACGAATTTCGCCGGCCGAGGTCAAACACCTGAATGCGCATGCGACATCGACACAGGTCGGTGACCGCGGCGAGATGGAAGCAATTAAGAGCGTCTTCGGCCGCGAGGGTGCGATTGCCGTCAGTGGCACGAAGGCGGCGACTGGTCACCTTCTGGGCGCGGCCGGCGGCATGGAAGCAATCTTCACCATCATGGCGCTGCGGGACCAGATCGCGCCGCCGACGCGCAATCTGCAAGATCCGGATTCGGCTGCCGAAGGCATCGACATCGTCGGCGGCATGGCGCGACCGATGGCCATGGACTACGCAATCTCCAATGGTTTCGGTTTCGGCGGCGTCAACGCCAGCGCCCTCTTCCGCCGCTGGCAGTAATCGCTTCTGCTTGCGATCAAAGCGCGCTAAGCTTTCTCCATATGGCTGGGGACGGACATGCGCGCTTTTTCTTTCGCCGTTTTTCTCTGCTGCGTTGCCTTTGCACCGGTCGCTTACGCGGAAGATCCGGTGCAAACGGCACAGAGCCTTATTGAGCAGCAGATCGAAGCTTTTCTGCACGATGATGCGGCGACGGCCTATTCCTTCGCCGCACCTGGCATCAAGGCCCTCTTTCCCGACAAGGACAGCTTCTTCGCCATGGTGAGGAAGAACTACCTGCCGGTCTATCATCCTGGCAACTATGCCTTCGGCAAAAGCCGCGCGATCGACAACGGCGCAGTCGTCTATCAGGAGGTGTTGATCACAGGTACCGATGATAGGGACTGGACGGCGATTTACCAGATAACTCGTCAGCCGGACGGCAGTTACAAGATCAACGGCGTGCAGATTCTTGCCAAAACGGCAAGCGAAGGCATTTGAACTGCGGCAACGCCCAAACAGCAAAACAGCGCGTCTTTCCTAGGAAAAACGCGCTGTATGAACTGCGACCAGCTGTTTCTAACCGCGAATTCTAGCTGCACTTCCGACAGCGCTATTGCCATCGAATTCCGGCCGCGGCTGCGGAATCACAACTGTCGAAGCCGGCATAGGCGTATTCGTGTATGTGGTCTCGCCGCTCGAGAGCGGTCCTGAAATTGCCATGTCCGTAGGTGCGGGCGTCGGGATCGGAACCGCAGTCGGGATGACGACGGCACTCTGCGGCATGGTCACCGTCGGATTCGAAACCGGCGTGAAGGCAGCCACGGCAGACGTCATGGACGCAGGCTGCGTTTCCGGCAGGACGAACGGAGATTGCGGCGCGCCCTGCGCGGGCACGTAATTCATCGCAACCTCATAGGCCGGAAGCGGCGCGGGCGTCTGCAGTTCGCCATCGCGACCACGCTTCTCGTAGAATGCGTTGCCGCCGGCATAAGCGACGTAGTGCATATTATCGTATGGGAATCTCAGGCCTTCGGTATGAAAGAACATCGCGTCCTTCACCTGGGGATGCCGCTCGCCGCGCAGGATCTTCGAGGCAGCGACTTCAAGATCGGGCTTCGCCTGATCCTTGACTTCCCTGGTCATCACGCCCGGAGCGAACTGCTTTTCCTGCGCAACGACGCCGCATATCGTGGGCGGATAAGCACCGGAGGTCAGCCGGTTCATTACGACCGTACCGACAGCCATGTAACCGCTCGGGTCGGAACGCTCTGATTCGAAGTACATTGCACGTTCGAGACAGTCCTTGTCCTTCGTCGTGTAATTGTACGTTACTTTAGCGCCACGAATGGGCTTGGTGGTATTGCTGGGGGTGGGGGTTGTCTTCTGCGTCGTCGTGCAGCTCGTAGCGGCCAAACCGACAACCAATAGTCCCGAAAGACATGCCCCGAATTTGCGTTGCGCCCTCAACGGCAAGTGCCTCCTATTTTCGGTAGTACAGCCCTTATCGATTAAGAGAATGCGTTTTAGCTGGATTTTTTCAAAATTCCAAGCGGCCACGCAATCAAATCTGCCAATGACGTTTTTCAAAGGCGGATGGACCGTTTATTCCGATTCGCTATTTTTCCCAATGCTTTATTGTCGCCAAGCTCATTTTGAAACACGGCCGGAAGCGGAAATTGCCCAAGGCAAGCCCGTTCCAGCCGGCTCAAAATGATGTTTATTAAGGATAGCAATCAATCGATAATAAATGATTTACCAACAGCGCAAGGTCCATGCGCCAGCCAACTTCGATGAGGATTCGCCCCGGTGCGAAGCAATAAAACGACCAATTGCCACGTATGGCCGAAGGTGGTTTCCAAATCTCGCAGCCGCTCGATTTCGCTCGCTCGAACAGCAGATCGACTGCCTCTCGAGACGGCTGCATGAAGCCGATATGATAGGTGTTGCGACCGATGGAGACGCTATCAGCACCACCGAATTTCTCGACAGGCCGGCTGATGACAAGTTCAAGCCCGGCATCGTCGCGAAGGATGGCAAGGCCATTTGCGCCCCGCGTTTCCACCTCCGTCAGGCCGAATACGGAAACAAAAAATTCCCGAGTCGCGGCGACATCGGGAACATGCAGATCCAGGTGGTTCAGTCTCATGACAGCTCCAAAAGGCATTCCCGCGGAGACATGTCGGTCGATCCCGGCCCACGCCAACGCGAGACACTCGACCACAATGGTCAAGTTCCGCGTCGCGGGCTCTCATCGCCAATGGCTAGGAGCAGAACTTCCAAACCGGAAGGGGTTGGGCCTACCGAAACCAACCCTGCCTTTTTCGACACTCTTCTGTTAGCGCGAAACCGCCATTGGAGCAAGATCGCGTGGCGCATCCTCGTCGTCGCTGAATCAAACGGGCTCGAGATCACCCCTCGCCCAATTTTCCTGCGTCTCAGCCATGAAATCGGCAAAGCGGCCTTCGGCGATCGCCTGGCGAATGCCCTGCATCAGTTCCTGATAGTAGGCGAGATTGTGCCAGGAGAGCAGCATACCGCCGAGCGCTTCGTTGGCGCGGACGAGATGATGCAGATAGGCGCGGGAATAATCCCGAGAAGCCGGGCAATTGGACTGTTCGTCCAGCGGACGCATGTCTTCGGCGTGGCGGGCATTGCGGATATTCACCTTGCCGCGGCGCGTGAAGGCCAATCCATGACGACCCGAGCGGGTCGGCATCACGCAATCGAACATGTCGATGCCGCGAGCCACTGATTTCAGGATATCGTCCGGCGTGCCGACGCCCATCAGGTAGCGCGGCTTCTCTGTCGGCAGCTCCGGAAGCGTGATCTCGAGCATGCGCAGCATGACTTCTTGCGGCTCGCCGACGGCAAGACCGCCGACCGCATAGCCCTTCAGGTCCATACCGCTCAGCGCCTGTGCGGAGCGGACGCGCAGCTCCGGCACGTCGCCTCCCTGGACGATGCCGAACATCGCCTTGCCGGGCTGGTTGCCGAACGCTACCTTGCAGCGCTCTGCCCAGCGCAGCGACATTTCCATTGCACGCTCGATTTCCTTAGGCGTTGCCGGCAGAGCAACACACTCGTCGAGCTGCATCTGGATATCGGAATCGAGCAGTCCCTGGATCTCGATCGATCGCTCCGGTGACATGTGATGCAGGCTGCCGTCGACATGCGATTTGAAGGTGACGCCCTGCTCGTCGAGTTTACGCAGACCGGATAGCGACATCACCTGAAAGCCGCCGGAATCGGTGAGGATCGGATGCGGCCAGCGGATCAGCTGGTGCAGGCCGCCGAGGCGGGCGACGCGCTCGGCTGTCGGACGCAGCATCAGGTGATAGGTATTCCCGAGAATGATATCGGCGCCCGTCTCGCGTACCTGATCGAGATACATTGCCTTGACGGTGCCGACGGTACCGACAGGCATGAAGGCCGGCGTGCGGATCGTGCCGCGCGGCATGGAAACTTCGCCGAGGCGGGCGCCGCCATCGGTCTTCTTCAATTGAAACTGAAAGCTCTCGCTCATTTCGTCCTAGTCTTTCCGGTGGAGCAGGCTGCCATCGCCATAGGAATAGAAGCGATAGCCCGTCTCGATAGCATGGGTATAGGCCGCGCGCATCGTATCGAGGCCGGCAAAGGCCGATACGAGCATGAACAGGGTCGAGCGCGGCAAGTGGAAATTGGTCATCAGCATGTCGACGGCCTTGAAGCGGTAGCCGGGCGTGATGAAGATGCCGGTGGCGCCATGCCAAGGGTGGATCGTACCGTCGTCAGCGGCGGCACTTTCTATCAGTCTCAGCGAGGTAGTGCCGACACAGACGATGCGCCCACCCCTCGCCTTGACGGCGTTGAGCTTCTCGGCGGTGGCGGCATCGACATAGCCGATCTCGAAATGCATCTTGTGATCGTCGGTATCGTCGGCCTTGACCGGCAGGAAGGTGCCAGCGCCGACATGCAGCGTCACGAAATGCCGCTCGACGCCCATGGCATCGAGCGCGGCAAACAAGGATGGCGTGAAGTGCAGGCCGGCGGTGGGCGCTGCGACCGCGCCCTCTTCACGCGCATAGATCGTCTGGTAATCGGCGCGATCACGCTCGTCTTCGGGGCGCTTCGCCGCGATGTAAGGTGGCAGCGGAATATGCCCAACGCTGGCAATCGCCTCATCCAGAGCGGGACCGGATAGATCGAACCGCAGGGTAATCTCGCCGCCCTCGCCCTTTTCCTCGACAGTGGCGTCGAGCGAACCGAGCGCGCAGACATTTTCGCCATGACCGAACTGGATGCGATCGCCGATCTTGATACGCTTTCCGGGCTTGGCAAAGGCCTTCCAGCGGTCGGGTGCGGCGCGCATATGGAGGGTAGCAGACACCTGCTGGCCGGGCGCACCTTCGCGGTGACGAATGCCTTCCAGCTGTGCCGGGATCACCTTGGTATCGTTGAAGACCACAGCGTCGCCTGGGCGCAGGAAGGATGGCAGATCCCGTATCTGATAGTCGCTCAGCGTATGCGAGCCATTGTTCGGATCGACAACAAGCAGACGCGCGCTGTCGCGCGGCTCGGCAGGCCTGAGCGCGATACGCTCCTCCGGCAGATCGAAATCGAAAAGGTCAACACGCATTCAATTGATCCAGGCAGTTCATCCAGGCAAAGCGAAACCCGCCCCTCACGCCAAAGGCGCAAGAAGCGGGTTTCAGGAATAATCACGATCAGACGTCGGCGGCAACCCGCGCGGAGACGATCGAATCCGGATCCTTTACCGGCTCGCCGCGCTTGATCTGGTCGACAAATTCCATGCCGGAGATGACCTGACCCCAAACGGAGTACTGCTTGTTCAGCCAAGGTGCATCGGTGAAGCAGATGAAGAACTGCGAGTTGGCCGAGTTCGGGTTTTGCGAACGAGCCATCGAGCACGTACCGCGAACGTGCGGAGTTGCGGAGAATTCAGCCTTCAGGTCAGGCTTGGACGAGCCACCGGTGCCGGCGCGAGCGGTGTTGCCGCCAACCTTGCCATGCTCGACATCACCGGTCTGAGCCATGAATCCGTCGATGACACGATGGAAAACAACGTTGTCATAAGCCTTTTCGCGCGCCAATTCCTTGATGCGGGCAACATGCTCCGGAGCGACCTGCGGCAGGAGCTGAATGACAACCTGGCCCTTGGTGGTTTCCAGGATGAGGGTGTTTTCTGGATCCTTGATCTCAGCCATGTTCGTTTCCTTGTTCTCTGTGTTTGCTTTGGAATTATTTCTTGGTGACGGTGACCTTGACCATCTTGTCTGGATTGCTCACTTCGCCGTTCTGGCCTTCGCCACGCTTGATCTTGTCGACGAGCTCCATGCCCGAGATGACCTTGCCGACGACCGTGTACTGGCCGTTCAGGAAAGCGCCGTCGGCAAACATGATGAAGAACTGCGAGTTGGCGGAATTCGGGTCCTGGGCGCGCGCCATACCGACAACGCCGCGCGTGAACGGAACCTTGGAGAATTCTGCCGGAAGGTTCGGCAGATCGGAACCGCCAGTGCCGGCCTTGTTCGGATCAAAACCCTTAGAGGCGTTACCATACTGGACGTCGCCTGTCTGAGCCATGAAGCCATCGATGACGCGATGGAACACGACGTTGTCGTATGCACCCTTCTTCGCCAGCGCTTCGATTTGGGCGACGTGCTTCGGAGCAACTTCCGGCATCAGCTGGATAACCACCGGACCGTCCTTGAGCTGGATGGTCAAAAGATCTGCAGCTGCGGCCGAGAACGCACTGCCTGCGAAGGCGGCAAGGCTCAGGAATCCTGCCAATGCAATATGAAAGAGTTTCATGGATGCTCCGTTCGGGATTGGATTTCGGCTCAGCTGTTGCCGCTGGCCTTATTTTTGAGTTTGCCGTTCAGCGCTTCCAGAACCGCCGACGGCACGAAGGCGCTGACATCGCCGCCCATGGATGCGATCTGCCGCACCAATGTGGCGGTTATAGGCCGCGAGGCCGTGCCGGCAGGCAGAAACAGCGTCTGAATATCCGGCGCCATCTGCCTGTTCATGCCGGCCATCTGCATTTCATAGTCAAGATCGGTGCCATCGCGCAGGCCGCGTACAAGCAAGGTCGCGCCGTGGGCGCGGGCTGCATCGACGACCAGATTGTCGAAAGCAACGACGGAAATATCGCCTGCCTTCTGCGGCAGAGCCTCACCGAGCGATCTGCGGATCAGCTCCGCCCGCTCCTCGAAAGAGAAAAGCGGCTTCTTGCCCGGATGAATGCCAATCGCGACGATCACCTTGGCGGCGACATTCAACGCCTGCACGAGGACATCCAGATGTCCGTTGGTCATCGGGTCGAAGGACCCTGGATAGAAGGCTGTCGTCATTATCAAGCCGGCTCGTTGTTTCGACGCCTTTTGTCATGGATGAGGCCGTATCGCAAGTGATTTGCAACCCGGCGGCAGCCTCTGAACTGCAGATGAACACGCCGTTCAAGCCTGTTTCAGCTCGACAATGCTTTACTGGCATCAACATCGAAACGGGCCTGGTTCAACGGCTCGCCGATCTCGGTTTCAGGGACATCACGCCATGCTCGTCTTCATCATCGCAGGCGCCATCATCGGTTCATTTTTCGTCGAATACCTCGTTCATCTTTTCGTCGACCATTATGAGATCGAGTGGGATTCCGCCTCGGAAAACGGCAGGGATATCAATTTTGCCCAAGAAATCGCCACCGCCATGCGCAGGACGCATCGCGAATCTGAACGCCAGATGAACAAGGCATTCAAGGTCGCTTCAGGCACGCATTGCTAGATAGCTCTCAATATCGGCGGAACCATTTGGAAAACGCCGCGTTAACAGTCCGAAACTCAGATTGCACATTGCGGCAAGAAGGAAGAAGAGTATGCCCGACAAGATCACCCTTATTAACGTTGTTTGGATGGCCATGATTTCGGGAATGCTTGCAGCAACCGTTGCACTTTACGATCAGAAACCCGACCAGTCGAAGATCTACGGTCCCTTTGCTTCGGCTCGTCCCTTCGTTGCCTCGAGCCAGTACTAAGGGATCTGAACGCTAGTCCCACCTAAGGAGGGAGCGATCATGTTCACAATTTTGACGCTGCTTACAATTTTCATCAGCATCATGTTTGTCGTGTCAGTCGCATCCACCATTTCGGCGCTTCATCGCGAAAGCGAAGAGAGCAAGAGGCTGCATAAGCGTCACAAGACGCTCTGATCTCCGCGTACCGGGCTCCCCCGCCACATACGCCCGGATGGATCCTGAACCGGACGCTTTCCCCGCCAGCGTCCGGTTTTTTATTGCCTATGGTCCCGGCGCTTCCCTTGGGCCCCGCTGCCAAGACGCAAAAGCATGATTTTATAAGAGGAAGCGCGCCAGCTGCTTCAATCATGCTATGGTGATCGTGGTTCATCGAGGGATCAAGATGCGCATTGTCCTGACAGGCAGCTCCGGGCGACTTGGCCGGGCGATCTTTAATGCGCTGGCGCCAAGCCATAGGGTGATAGGCATCGATCGTTCGCCGTTTTCGACGACACATCTACTCGGAGATTTTACCGATGCGGCGTTGCTACGTCAGGCGCTGACGGGTGCGGATGCAGTCATCCATTGCGCGGCCCTGCACGCGCCTCATGTCGGCGCGGTTTCCGAGGATGAATTTCGCCGCATCAATGTGGACGGGACACGGCGGCTGGCGGAAGCGGCGCTGGCTGCCGGCGTGAGACGACTGGTGTTTACCAGTACGACCGCACTTTATGGCCGGGCGGTCGTTCCCGGTCATTGCACATGGGTCGATGAAGACACCGTGCCGCAACCGAAAAGCATCTATCACCGCACGAAACTGGAAGCTGAGCAGCTCCTTAAAGGCATGACCGGCCCGGATTTGCAGGTCCGCGTTTTACGCATGTCTCGAAGTTTTCCAGAAGCAGCCAATGTGATGGCTGTTCATCGCCTGCATCGCGGCGTCGATATCCGCGATGTTGCGGACGCCCATGTGGCGGCACTCACGAACGGCGGCAAAGATTTTCAACGACATATCGTTTCCGCCGGCACGCTATTTAAACCAGAAGACTGCGAGGCGCTCGCGGCCGATGCCGCCTCCGTCATCCAGCTGCGCGCGCCCGGCCTCGCCGCGAAATTTGCACAGCGAAATTGGCCGTTGCCTGATGGAATCGATCGCATTCATGCATCGAAATCTGCGGGCACGGTTCTCGGCTGGCATTTCCGTTTTGGCTATGACGAGGTTTTTGCGCAGCTGGAACGGGAAAGCCTGGAGGTTCTGCCGCCCTTTTCGCAAAATAACGAACGCCCGGAATAAAGAGCTACGAATCGGCCGCCAGATCCTGTGCGCTTTGCCTCAAATGACAATCGCATGAGCCTGTTGCCAGGCTCATGCGATCGAAAACCTTCGACTTCCAGATGGGCCGGCCGAGCAGCCGCTGATCTCTCCAGGCGGGCACAGCGAAGACTATTCTTCGCTGCCACCCTCGCTGCCGGCATCTCCAGCCTCATCAGCAACAACGTCATCCTCGGCTGCCGAAGCATCATCCTCGTCGCCTTCCGGCTCGCTGATACGCTCGACGGATACGACCTTCTCGTCCTTTGCAGTAGAGAAGATGGTGACGCCCTTGGTGGCGCGGCTGGCGACGCGGATGCCGCCGACGGGCACACGGATCAGCTGACCGCCATCCGAGACGAGCATGATCTGATCGCCATCCTCGACCGGGAAGGCGGCGACGAGCTCGCCGATTTCCCCTGTCTTCGACGTGTCGGTGGCGCGGATGCCCTTGCCGCCGCGGCCGGAGATGCGGAAATCGTAAGAAGAAGAACGCTTGCCGAAACCCTTTTCCGAGATCGTCAAAACGAACTGTTCAAGAGCTTTGAGCTCCTCGTAGCGCTCGTCGCTGAGCTGTCCCTCCTCGGTGACTTCCTCGCCAACCAGTGCAATCTCCTCGTCGTCGCCAGTCGCGGAGCGGCGTTCACTGACGGAGCGCTTGAGATAAGCAGCACGCTCCCACGGCTCGGCATCCACATGACGGACGATCGTCATCGAGATGATGCGATCGCCTGGTGCAAGTGTAATACCGCGCACGCCGATCGAATTGCGGCCGGCAAAGACGCGCACGTCCGATACGGAGAAGCGGATGCACTGGCCGAGCGCGGTCGTCATCAGCACATCGTCATGCTCCGTACAGGTCTCGACGGAGAGAATTTCATCACCCTCCTCTTCGAGCTTCATGGCGATCTTGCCGTTGCGGTTGACCTGCACGAAATCCGACAGCTTGTTGCGGCGCACGGTTCCGCGCGTCGTCGTGAACATCACATCGAGATTGTCCCAGCTGTCCTCGTCCTCGGGCAGCGGCATGATCGTGGTGATGCGTTCGCCGGGCTCCAGCGGCAGCATGTTGATAAGCGCCTTGCCGCGCGAGGTCGGCGTGCCGATCGGCAGACGCCAGACCTTTTCCTTGTAGACGATGCCGCGCGATGAGAAGAACAGGACTGGGGTATGCGTATTGAGAACGAATAGCCGGGTAACGAAATCCTCGTCGCGGGTGGTCATTCCCGAGCGGCCCTTGCCGCCGCGACGCTGTGCACGATAGGTCGTCAGCGGCACGCGCTTGATATAACCGAGATGAGAAACGGTGACGACCATATCCTCACGGGCGATCAGATCCTCGTCGTCCATCTCAAGACCGCCATCAATGATCTCGGTGCGGCGCGGCGTCCCAAATTCGTCGCGAACGGCAGCAAGCTCATCTTTTACAATGGTTTGGATGCGGGCGCGCGACGAAAGAATATCAAGATACTCCTTGATCTCAGCGCCGATCTGATTGAGTTCCTCGTCGATTTCATCGCGACCGAGAGCGGTCAAGCGAGCCAGACGTAGTTCGAGGATGGCGCGCGCCTGCTCTTCCGAGAGGTTGTAGGTGTCGTCCTCATTGATTCGGTGACGAGGATCATCGATTAGCCGGATAAGGGATTCGACGTCTGCCGCATTCCAGCGACGCGTCATCAGCTCTTCGCGGGCCGATTGCGGATCCGGCGCCTGGCGGATCACGCGGATGACTTCGTCGATATTGGCAACCGCAATCGCCAGACCGACCAAGACATGAGCGCGATCACGGGCCTTGCGCAGCAGGTATTTGGTGCGCCGGCTGATGACTTCCTCACGAAACGCCACGAAAGCGCGCAGGATGTCCATCAGGTTCATCAGCTCGGGCTTGCCGCCGTTCAGCGCCACCATGTTGCAGCCGAAGGAGGTCTGCAGCGGCGTGTAGCGATAAAGCTGGTTCAGGATGACATCGGCATTGGCATCGCGCTTCAGCTCGACGACAACGCGATAGCCCTGGCGGTCGGATTCGTCGCGAAGGTCAGAGATGCCCTCGATGCGCTTCTCGCGCACGAGCTCGGCCATCTTCTCGATCATCGACGCCTTGTTCACCTGATAGGGGATCTCGGTGATGATGATCTGCTCGCGATCGCCGCGCATCGGCTCGATGGCTGCGACACCACGCATGACGACGGAGCCGCGACCCGTCTCATAGGCGGAACGGATGCCGGCACGGCCGAGAATCTTCGCACCGGTCGGGAAGTCCGGGCCGGGGATGATCTCCATCATCTGGGACAGCTCGATCGCGGGATTGTCGATCAGCGCAATACAGCCGTTGATGACTTCGGAAAGGTTGTGCGGCGGGATGTTGGTCGCCATGCCGACGGCGATACCGCCGGAACCATTGACAAGCAGGTTCGGGAAGCGCGCCGGCAGAACCTTCGGCTCTTCCGTGGTCGCATCGTAGTTTTCCTGGAAATCGACCGTTTCCTTGTCGATGTCCTCGAGAAGCTCGTGGGCAACCTTCGTCAGGCGCGATTCCGTATAACGCATCGCCGCCGGCGAATCGCCATCGATCGAGCCGAAATTGCCCTGCCCGTCGATGAGCGGCACACGCATCGACCAATCCTGCGCCATGCGGACCAAGGCGTCATAGATCGAGGCGTCGCCATGCGGGTGATAGCTACCCATGACGTCGGCGACGGGGCGGGCCGACTTCACATATTTGCGGTTCCAGTGATAGCCGCTCTGATGGGCCGCATAGAGGATGCGCCGATGAACGGGCTTCAGACCATCGCGGACGTCGGGAAGCGCGCGGCTGACGATCACGCTCATGGCGTAATCGAGGTACGACCGCTGCATTTCCTCCATGATGGAAATCGGCTCGATGCCTGGCGGGAGCTTCCCGCCGCCGGGTGGTGTTTGCTCAGTCAAAACAGATCACGATCTCTTTTAGAATCACTGCGAAATTTATAGCCGAAAGGCCTGGCGAGCGCCAATTTTGGCCGGTGTTTTTGAACAGGTTTTGCCCCTTTAAGCCATGGAATCGAACATTTCCATGGCGAAACTGATCAACACCGGCGCATGACCCTTTGCGAAAGCCCGTTCCTCGCATAACAATGCTCGCTAACAGCGACAAAACAGGCTTCGGGGACTATATGGCGAGCGCGGATACGCTGATCAATGCCTTCACGACTCTGCTTGTTACCGTCGATCCGCCTGGGCTCGCCCCGCTTTTCATCGGGCTTACGGCGGGTATGAATCGCTCCGAGCGCAAGCAGGTGGCGCTGCGCGGCTCGCTGATCGCCTTCTTCATCCTGGCGGCCTTCGCCTTGTTCGGCGCGAGCGTGCTTGGTGTGCTCGGCATCTCCATCGGTGCGTTCCGCATTGCCGGCGGGTTGCTGCTCTTCTGGATCGCCTTCGAAATGGTGTTCGAGCGGCGGCAGGACAGAAAAGAGAAGACGACGGAAGTCGCTATTACCAAGGATCATATCCGCAATATTGCGGTCTTTCCCCTCGCCCTGCCCCTGATCGCCGGTCCCGGCGCCATCTCGGCCACCATTTTGTTGGCCGGCTCGCTGCAGACGACGCTCGACCGCGCGCAGCTGATCGGCGTCATCGCCATCAATCTGGCGCTGGTCTTTGCAGCCCTTGCCATTTCAGACCGGCTCGACCGAATGCTCGGCGCTACCGGCCGCGCCATTCTCACCCGGCTGCTCGGGGTTATTCTTGCGGCGCTTGCCGCGCAGTTCGTCGTGGATGGAGCAAAAGCGGCGCTCACGCTTTCATGAAAAGCGCGTCGGTCAGACGGTTTATTCGATGAGCCGGGATACTCGGCAACTGAAAGTGCTCGGAACTCTCGATGTTGAAAAGCATAATAAGATCAGTCTTCAAAAGGTATGGCTATACGTTTCTCAAGACGATGTATCTGCGCGATCATAAGGACAGCGAATATGCTTCAATGAGCATTGTCACCGAAAAAAATCTCACGCAAACAATCGATGCGTGTGAAGCTATCCTGAGAGAAATTAAAGGAACTACCAAGGATAAATCAATTGATAATCCAGCCGCCCTAGGCTGTGGTGACGATTTAAGGATTTGGGGTTCCCAGTGAGGAGCAAATCAGATTCAAGACTGATTTTTGGAGGTCGGTCATGGATATCGATAGGCTCAGTGCGGAACAGTGGTCTCGGATCGAGCCGTTTGTGCCGGGAGGACGCAAGGGGCGTCGTGGTCCGCGCTCCAATAACAGGCGGTTCGTCGAGGCGCTGGTCTGGATGGCCCGCTCTGGTGGACGTTGGCGTGATTTACCCGAAGGTTATGGCAACTACCAGACCGTCAAGCGGCGCTATTACCGCTGGATCGAGATGGGTGTCCTCGAAAGTTTGTTCGAGGCGTTAGCGCGAGAAGCGGACCTTGACTGGGTCTCGATCGATTCCACCTCCATCCGTGCCCAGCCTCAAGCCGCTGGCGCCCGGCGAAAAAGGGGGGAGCGGACGCCCAGGGCCTTGGCCGCTCACGCGGCGGGCTAGGCACCAAGATCCACGCCGTCGTGGATGCTTTGGGGCTACCGGTGCGCTTCGTACTTGCACCGGGACACCGTGGCGATGTGATTTATGGCAAGGAATTGCTCCATGGCCTCAATCCCAGCCACGTCATCGCCGACCGAGCCTATGATGCCGAACACTTCCACGACACCATTCTGGACGCCGGCGCTGTTCCGGTCATTCCACCACGACCCGGGCGACGACGCCCGCATGCCTGCAATTGGGGCCTCTACAAGGAACGCAACCTCGTGGAGCGCTTCTTTGCAAAGCTCAAGCAATTCCGTCGCGTGGCTACCCGATACGACAAACTCCTCGTCAACTTCAGAGGGTTCGTCATCATCGCTGCAATTGCAATCTGGCTCAAATAGTTAAATCGTCACCATAGCCTAGAAGAATAGCGAAGACAAATCGAAGCTGATAAAAACCCACCAAAAGACGGGTTTTAAAGTCAGTCGGGCACGCCTATCTCAGAACGGGATGTCATCATCCAGATCGCGCGAGAAGTTGCCGCCGCCGCCCTGGCTGCTGCTGCCACGGTTGCCACCGCCGCCGCCACGGGAAGAGCCTTGCGATGAGGACTGGCCGTAGTCGTCGCCACCGTAGTCGCCGCCAAAATCACCGCCGCGGCCACCACGACTTCCACCTTCGATGGAACCGCCACCCTCGCCGCGGCCGTCGAGCATGGTCAGGGTCGAATTGAAGCCCTGCAGCACGACTTCGGTCGAGTAGCGGTCCTGACCGTTCTGGTCCTGCCATTTGCGGGTTTGCAGCGCACCTTCGATGTAAACCTTGGCACCCTTCTTCAAATACTGTTCCGCGACCTTGCAGAGACCTTCATTGAAGATGACGACGCGGTGCCATTCGGTCTTTTCCTTGCGCTCGCCGGAATTGCGGTCGCGCCAGGTTTCCGACGTGGCGATGTTGAGGTTCGCGATCGGGCGGCCGTCCTGCGTGCGGCGGATTTCCGGGTCCGCCCCGAGATTTCCAACCAGAATTACCTTGTTCACACTACCGGCCATGATACCACCCTGCTTGCCGCCCATCGACGGCTTTGAAATTCTATGGGGAGCACCTTAACCCATAGCGGGCGTCAGGTGCTATTTATGCGGCCTTCTCAGTTCCGTTCATCCACAAAGAAATCGCCGCGATAATTTTGTTCTTTATTTGTTCTAATTTATCCCTATGATGATGTCAACGGAATCGAAAACCCGGCTCCATCCCTTCATTTCAGCCTCGACTCGCGGGCTGACATCACTAAATAAAGGCAGACTCCAAAGGACCTGCATACGACGATGAGCGAACTGAAGACTATTTCGATACGTGGTGCGCGCGAGCACAATCTCAAGGGCATCGATCTTGATCTGCCACGCAACAAGCTGATCGTCATGACCGGCCTTTCCGGCTCCGGCAAGTCGTCGCTCGCCTTCGACACCATCTATGCCGAGGGCCAGCGCCGCTATGTCGAAAGCCTTTCGGCCTATGCGCGGCAGTTTCTCGAAATGATGCAGAAGCCTGATGTCGACCAGATCGACGGCCTCTCGCCGGCGATTTCGATCGAGCAGAAGACGACCTCGCGCAATCCGCGCTCGACGGTCGGCACGGTCACGGAAATCTACGACTATATGCGTCTGCTGTTTGCCCGCGTCGGCGTTCCCTATTCGCCGGTCACGGGCCTGCCGATCGAGAGCCAGACAGTCAGCCAGATGGTCGACCGCGTGCTCGCCTATGAGGAAGGCACGAGGCTTTATATTCTCGCGCCGCTCGTGCGCGGGCGTAAGGGCGAATACAAGAAGGAACTGGCGGAGCTCATGAAAAAGGGCTTCCAGCGCGTCAAGGTCGACGGTCAGTTCTACGAGATCGCCGATGTGCCGGCGCTCGACAAGAAATACAAGCACGACATTGACGTGGTCGTCGACCGTATCGTCGTGCGTCCGGACATGGCGGCTCGCCTTGCCGACAGTTTCGAGACATCACTGCGTCTTGCCGACGGGCTCGCGGTCGCGGAATTTGCCGACAAGCCGCTGCCGCCGGAGGAGACTGCTGCCGGCGGTTCCGCCAACAAGTCGCTGAACGAGACGCATGAGCGCGTGCTGTTCTCGGAGAAATTCGCCTGCCCTGTTTCCGGCTTCACCATTCCGGAAATCGAGCCGCGCCTGTTCTCCTTCAACAATCCCTTCGGCGCCTGCCCGTCCTGCGACGGCCTGGGCTCGCAGCAGAAGATCGATCCGGAACTGATCGTGCCGGAGCCGGAACGTACGCTGCGCGATGGCGCGATCGCTCCCTGGGCCAAGTCGACCTCGCCTTATTACAACCAGACGCTGGAAGCGCTCGGCAAGCATTACGGCTTCAAGCTCGGCAATCGCTGGAACGAGCTGTCCGACAAAGCCAAGGACGTGATCCTGAACGGCACGGAAGACAAGATCGAATTCCACTATGCCGATGGGGCGCGTTCCTACACCACGCATAAGAATTTCGAAGGCATCGTGCCGAACCTCGAGCGCCGCTGGAAGGAAACGGATTCCGCCTGGGCACGCGAGGAGATCGAACGCTTCATGTCGGCCGCCCCCTGCCCGGCCTGCAACGGCTATCGCCTGAAGCCGGAGGCTCTGGCGGTCAAGATCGACAAGCTGCACATCAGCCAGGTGGCGGAAATGTCCATCCGCGTTGCTCGCGACTGGTTCGATGCGCTGCCGGGCACGTTCACCGACAAGCAGAACGAAATCGCGGTGCGGATCCTCAAGGAAATCCGCGATCGCCTCCGGTTCCTCAACGATGTCGGCCTCGAATATCTGAGCCTGTCGCGTAATTCCGGCACGCTGTCCGGCGGCGAAAGCCAGCGCATCCGGCTGGCGTCACAGATCGGTTCGGGCCTGACCGGCGTTCTCTATGTCCTCGACGAGCCGTCGATCGGCCTGCATCAGCGCGACAATGCACGCCTTCTGGAGACGCTGAAGCATCTGCGGGATATCGGCAACACCGTCATCGTCGTCGAGCACGACGAGGACGCCATCCTGACAGCCGACGATGTCGTCGATATCGGCCCCGCGGCCGGCGTGCATGGCGGCCAGGTGGTGGCGCATGGCACGCCGCAGGAGATCATGGCGAACCCGAGGTCATTGACCGGTAAATATCTCTCCGGCGAGCTCGGCGTGCCGGTTCCGGACGAGCGACGCAAGCCCAAGAAGGGCAAGGAGATCAAGGTTGTCGGCGCAAGGGGCAACAATCTCAAGAATGTTACGGCGTCTATCCCGCTCGGTGTCTTCACTGCGGTGACTGGCGTGTCCGGCGGCGGCAAGTCCACTTTCCTGATCGAGACGCTGTATAAATCGGCGGCGCGGCGTGTCATGGGCGCGCGTGAAATCCCCGCCGATCATGACCGCATTGACGGTTTCGAGCATATCGACAAGGTGATCGACATCGACCAGTCACCTATCGGCCGCACGCCGCGCTCGAACCCGGCGACCTATACCGGCGCCTTCACGCCGATCCGCGACTGGTTCGCCGGATTGCCGGAAGCCAAGGCACGCGGCTATCAGCCGGGCCGCTTCTCCTTCAACGTCAAGGGCGGCCGCTGCGAGGCGTGCCAGGGCGATGGCGTCATCAAGATCGAGATGCACTTCCTGCCCGATGTCTACGTCACCTGCGACGTCTGTCACGGCAAGCGCTACAATCGCGAAACGCTCGATGTCACCTTCAAGACCAAGTCGATCGCCGACGTGCTCGACATGACGGTCGAGGAGGGCGTCGATTTCTTTGCGGCCGTCCCCGCCGTGCGCGACAAGCTGCAGAGCCTGAAGGATGTCGGCCTTGGCTATATCAAGGTCGGGCAGCAGGCCAACACGCTATCGGGTGGCGAAGCGCAGCGCGTCAAGCTAGCCAAGGAATTGTCGAAGCGATCGACGGGCCGCACGCTCTACATCCTCGACGAACCCACAACCGGATTGCACTTCCACGATGTCGCCAAGCTTCTGGAAATGCTGCATGAGCTGGTCAATCAGGGCAATTCCGTCGTGGTCATCGAGCACAATCTCGAAGTCATCAAGACTGCCGACTGGATCCTCGATTTCGGTCCCGAGGGCGGTGATGGCGGCGGCGAGATCGTGGCTGTCGGCACGCCAGAGGCGATCGTGAAGGAGAAACGCTCCTATACGGGGCAATTCCTGAAAGAGTTGCTGGAGCGGCGTCCGGTGAAGAAGGTTGCGGCGGCGGAGTAAGGTTACCCGGCCGAACGGCCAAGGAGGAGAGAATGACCAAAGCGGGCGAAATCCGCACAGGCATAGGCGGATGGACCTTCGAGCCATGGCGCGGGACCTTCTATCCCGACACGCTGAAGCAGAAGGACGAGCTGAACTACGCCAGCCGCCAGCTGAAGGTGATCGAAGTCAACGGCACCTATTACAGCACGCAGAAGCCCGAGGTCTTCGCCAGATGGGCGGCCGATGTGCCCGATGGTTTCATCTTCTCTCTGAAGGCGACGCGTTTCGTCACCAACCGCCGTGTCCTCTCGGAAGCCGGCGAATCCATGCAGAAGTTTCTGGAATCCGGCATCAGCGAGCTCGGTGATCATCTCGGCCCCCTGCTCTGGCAGTTCGCGCCGACCAAGAAGTTCGATCCGGATGACTTCGAGGCATTCCTGAAGCTGCTGCCGGCCAAGCAGGATGGGCTTGCTCTCAGGCATGTAGTCGAAGTCCGGCACGATTCCTTCAAGGTGCCGGAATTCATTGCACTGCTTGAAAAGTATAATGTGGCGCCAGTCTGTGCCGAGCATTTCGAATATCCGATGATCGCCGACGTGACAGCGGACTTCGTCTATGCCCGACTGCAGAAAGGCTCGGATGACATCAAGACCTGCTATCCGCCGAAGGACCTGAAAGCCTGGGCGGATCGCCTGAGAACCTGGGCCACGGGCAAGGTGCCGGATGACCTGCCGCTGATCGATGCGAAACGCAAAATCAAAGCCGAGCCGCGTGATGTCTTTGCCTTCATGATCCATGAGGGCAAGGTGAACGCGCCTCCGGGCGCAATCGCATTGCAGCAAGAAGTGGCGAAATAGCTCTACAGCGGCTTGATGGCCACTACGAGATCTTCAGCCGTCAGTCCTTTTCCGGCATGCTGGCCTGCCAAACCATGCAGCCAGACGCCGGCGGCAGCGGCTTCGAAGGCCGGAGCCCCCTGCGCCATGAGGCCGCCGACAATGCCGGCGAGCACATCGCCAGAACCGGCAGTGGCCAGCCAGGGCGGCGCGTTCGCGTTTATCAAGGCCCTGCCATCGGGGGCGGCGATCACGCTGTCGGCGCCCTTATAGATGATCGCGGCATGGGTTCTCTTTGCCGCTGCCCTCGCCTTGTCGATCTTGCTCAATGTCTCGTCGGCGGCAATATCTGGAAAGAGGCGGCCAAACTCCCCTTCATGCGGCGTCAGCACCAATCGCGTCGGCCCTTCGGCGAAAGCATCGAACAATCGCTGCGGCTCGTCGCGAAACGAGGTGATGCCGTCTGCGTCTAATACCAGATGCCGATCCGCAAGCGCGAGGCAGAATTGCCGCGCCTTCTCGCCGGCGCCGAAGCCCGGCCCGAGAATAAAGGTCGAAAGACGCCGATCGGTAAGCCAAGTCCGTAAAGCAGCTTCGTCGTCGACTGCATGCAGCATAATTGAGGTCAACAAACTGGCGTTAACCCCCAGGGCCTCCGAGGGCGATGCAATAGTGACGAGCCCTGCCCCCGCCCTCAGGCCCGCCATCGCCGACATGCGCGCGGCACCTGTCGCATTCGGCCCGCCCGAGAAAACGACGAGATGACCTCGCTTGTATTTGTGCGTCTCGACGCCTGCCGAAGGTATGGCCGCCTGCCACTGTGCCGGCTTGTTTTCGGCGAGCAAGCGGTCGGCGTGGGCGCGGACGATACGGTCGGGAATGCCGATGTCGAAAACCCCAAGCTCTCCGCAAAGGTCGCGACCGGGAAGGAGAAGATGCCCCGGCTTGCGCGTCATGAAGGTCACTGTTCGCACAGCGCGGAAGGCAGCGCCGAGAATCCGGCCGCTGCGCCCATCGAGCCCAGACGGCAGGTCGATGGCAATCACCGGCATGCCGATCTCGTTGACCCGTGCAATAATGGCCGCCACATCATCCGGCACGGGACGGGAGAGTCCTGCGCCAAAGACAGCATCAATCACCACATCTCCGGTCATCGGGGCGTAACCACTGAACGCGGCGCCATTGATGGGACAATCGGCGAAAGCGCGGGCGGCGTCCCCTTTGAGCCGCTGCGGATCCCCCAGATGAAATAGCTGTACGTCGGCTCCGGCCTGTTGCAGCGCCCGCGCCGCCACATAGCCGTCCCCGCCATTATTGCCGGGCCCGCAAAGGATGACATAACGCAGCGCTCCGGGAAAGTGCCGAAGTGCAGCGGCAGCAACCGCCTGCCCCGCCTTCTCCATAAGACCATAGGAGCTGATGCCGGATGCGGCCGCAACGCGGTCGACGCAAGACATGGCGTCAGGGGTGAGAAGCAGATCGGCGAGCGGCAACATCATGGCGGATATTATAGATGCGAAATCTGCCTCAAAAACAACCGCTATTGCGGCAGTCATTTTGGTCTATAAATATGCATTTGCACAACAATTAGCCGATAACATTCAAGGCCTTGCTGGAGCACAAACATGACGCGCACAGCACTTTTTTGCGAAATTTTGCTTATCCAACGCATTTCGACGCGAAATCGCTTCCATTTTCCCGAAAAATCCTCATCAATTTATCGTCTCGGTGCGAAATCGCCGGGAATTTTTACGGCAGCTTGTTTTCAATTGGCATGATACGTGCATTACGTTGGCCGAGCGGGAAATAGGCCTGCTGTAACAGGAGAAGCGGAGAGACATTTTCTCATGAAAAAGATCGAAGCGATCATTAAGCCCTTCAAACTCGACGAAGTGAAGGAAGCCCTTCAGGAAGTCGGACTGCAGGGCATCACCGTCACGGAAGCGAAGGGCTTCGGTCGTCAGAAGGGCCACACGGAGCTTTACCGTGGCGCCGAATACGTCGTCGACTTCCTGCCGAAGGTGAAGGTCGAAGTTGTATTGGCGGACGAAAATGCGGAGGCGGTGATCGAGGCCATCCGCAAGGCCGCGCAAACAGGGCGTATCGGCGACGGAAAGATTTTCGTTTCCAACGTGGAAGAAGTCATCCGAATTCGTACCGGCGAAACGGGCATCGACGCCATCTAATCCGCCCGGCCCTTCAGGCCGCGGCTCGTTCAATCGTCATCTATGTCAAGGGAAGTAATTTCATGACGACTGCAAGCGAAATTTTGAAGCAAATCAAGGATAACGACGTCAAGTTCGTCGACCTGCGCTTCACCGATCCGAAGGGCAAGCTGCAGCATCTCACCATGGATGTGGTCTGTGTCGACGAAGATATGTTTGCCGATGGCGTCATGTTCGACGGCTCCTCGATTGCGGGCTGGAAGGCCATCAACGAATCCGACATGGTGCTGATGCCCGATCCGGATACGGTCCACATGGATCCATTCTTCGCGCAGTCGACGATGGTCATTCTCTGCGACATCCTCGACCCGATCTCCGGCGAATCCTATAACCGCGATCCGCGCGGCACCGCCAAGAAAGCCGAAGCCTATCTCAAGGCTTCGGGTATCGGCGACACCGCCTTCTTCGGCCCGGAAGCCGAATTCTTCGTCTTCGATGACGTCAAGTACAAGGCCGATCCCTACAATACCGGTTTCAAGCTCGATTCGAGCGAACTGCCGTCCAACGACGACACCGACTATGAAACCGGCAATCTCGGCCACCGTCCGCGTGTCAAGGGCGGCTACTTCCCGGTCCCGCCGATCGACAGCTGCCAGGACATGCGTTCGGAGATGCTGACGGTTCTGACCGAAATGGGCGTTACCGTAGAAAAGCACCACCATGAAGTCGCAGCCGCCCAGCACGAACTCGGCATCAAGTTCGATACGCTGGTACGCAGCGCCGACGGCATGCAGATCTACAAATATGTCGTCCACCAGGTCGCCAATGCTTATGGCAAGACGGCAACCTTCATGCCAAAGCCGATCTTCGGCGACAACGGCTCGGGCATGCACGTTCACCAGTCGGTCTGGAAGGGCGGCAAGCCGACCTTCGCAGGCGACGAATATGCAGGTCTTTCCGAGACCTGCCTCTATTACATCGGCGGCATCATCAAGCATGCCAAGGCGATCAACGCCTTCACCAACCCGTCGACGAACTCCTACAAGCGTCTCGTTCCGGGTTACGAAGCTCCGGTTCTGCTCGCCTATTCGGCTCGCAACCGTTCGGCTTCTTGCCGTATCCCGTTCGGCTCAAACCCGAAGGCAAAGCGCGTCGAAGTCCGCTTCCCTGACCCGACGGCCAACCCCTATCTCGGTTTCGCCGCCATGCTGATGGCCGGCCTCGACGGCATCAAGAACAAGATCCATCCCGGCAAGGCCATGGACAAGGATCTCTACGACCTGCCGCCGAAGGAACTGAAGAAGATCCCGACGGTCTGCGGCTCGCTGCGCGAAGCTCTGGAAAGCCTGGACAAGGACCGCAAGTTCCTGACCGCCGGTGGCGTTTTCGACGATGATCAGATCGATGCCTTCATCGAACTGAAGATGCAGGAAGTCATGCGCTTCGAAATGACCCCGCATCCGGTCGAATACGACATGTACTATTCGGTCTGACATCAGTTGTGAAAGCCCCGGCCTTGCCGGGGCTTTCCTCATAATGAGGAAGCCGGTGGCAGGCGTCCCTCCAAATACCGTCTTCACATTGAGCTGTTGCTCGGCGTAGAACCGAGCCGAGTGTGACAGTTCAATGAAGGAATGGGGGCAAAATCCTTGATATCAGTGGTGAAAGTCACCACATGATTGCTTGAAAGGAAGTCGTGCCATGAAACAACGAAACGCAAAATTCAATATTGGCGACGTGGTTCGACACCGGATGTTCCCCTTCCGCGGTGTCATCTTCGATGTCGATCCGGAATTCGCAAATACAGAGGAATGGTGGAATTCCATTCCCGCGGAAGTGCGTCCCGATAAGGACCAGCCCTTCTATCACCTTCTCGCCGAAAACGACGAGACGGAATATGTCGCATACGTATCGGAGCAGAACCTCATCAACGATGAGAGCGGGCTTCCCTTGCGCAATCCGCAAGTCGCTCAGATCTTCGACCAAGCCCCGACCGGGCAGCTCAAACCCAAGATGAGCTTCGCCCATTAAGCGTGGGTAAAACCTATCCTATTCCAAAGGGAAGGCGCTCCCAACGCCTTCCCTTTTTATTTGGCTTCCAAGCATCGCATGCCGTCCCCTGCGCAAAGAAAAAGCCCGGATCGCTCCGGGCTTTTTTTATAGGATAATGAAATTCCGCAAGCTTACTGCGCTTTGGCAGCCTTCTGCGCGTCTTCGAGCTTCTTGCGAGCTTCCTCGGCCTTTTTCTGCATGCTGTCCTGCAGGCTCTTCTGGCTTTCGGCAAGCTTGCTGTCGGAGATCGCCGGGCCGTCAAAAGCGGCGCCGAAGCCGGTCAGCGAGATCTTGATCGGGTTCGGAGCGCGACGGAAGTTCACAGACGTGAAAGTGACGTCGGTGCCCTTCTTCAGCGAAGCAATCATCGCGTCCGTCACGGGGACTTCCGCGGTGCACTTGTCCGGAAGGCAGACGGCGTAATCGAGCTTCTGACCCTTGCCGCCATCGACCTGCATGGTGATGCCCGGCGGAATGAGGCGGGCCGTCGGAACGGAGATCTGCAGGATCTTGCGGTTTACCTTGCCGTCGACGGAGATGAGGCCGACAGCCGTAACGAGCTGGCCGTTGTTTGCCATGATCAGGTTCTGCACGATGCAGATGTCAGCATCGTCCTGTTTGGTGCAGGTCTTGTACCAGCCGAGACGCGGCTGGTTGGGATCACCACCGCCATCGGCCGGAGCTGCGTTGGACGCATCCTGCGCGAAAGCGGCAGCCGGCATGGCCGCGCCAATCATGAGAGCCAGAGCAGAAAGACCTGCCCGCATTTTGTTGTCAGTCTTGAACATCATAGCGAAACCGCCTCCTGAAATCCGCTGCGGGACGACAGCGCGCCGTCCCATGCAATTCGGGTCAAACCGTCGTCCACCTGTCGAATGAATAAGGCAAATACATGACCCGAGAAACCCGGCACTCCTGTTACATCGCACTGGCACGGATATCCAGCTTTTCTTTGGCCTTTTCTGCCAAGTCCTAAGATTTCCGCAGTCGCGTGTTGAATTCGGCACGCTCATGATAATGTTCGGCCGAATCATACCCTTCCCGGAAAGGATGCCATGCAAGCGCTCCGGATCGCTGCCTTCCTGTTCTTCGCAACCTTGTGCAATGCCGCGTCAGCTCAGCCGCTTTACGGCATCGCCATGCATGGAGATCCGGCGCTGCCGGGGGACTTCAAGCATTTCCCTTACGTCAATCCGGATGTAAAAAAGGGCGGCCGCGTCAGCTATGGCGTCGTCGGCACGTTCGACAATCTCAACCCCTTCATTCTGAAGAGCATGCGCACGACGGCGCGGGGCATGTGGGACCCGGAATACGGCAATCTCGTTTATGAACCGCTGATGGTGCGCTCGCGCGACGAGCCTTTTACACTGTATGGGCTGCTGGCGCAGACGGTCGAATGGGATGAGAGCCGAAGCTATATTCAGTTCAACCTCAATCCCGATGCCAAATGGTCGGACGGCCAGCCGGTTACGCCGGAAGATGTGATCTTCACGTTCCAACTTCTTCGCGACAAAGGCCGCGTCCCGTTTTCATCGTGGCTTGAGACCATCGCCAGCATGGAGAAGGTTGGTGAGCACAGCGTGATGATCCGCTTCAACGAGAAAGCCAATCGCGAAACGCCGCTCATTATCGCCTCTTCGCTGCCGATTCTGCCGAAGCATGCGATCGACACGGATAGTTTCGATCAGACCTCCCTGCGCATTCCGATCGGCTCCGCCCCCTACAGGATCAAGAGCATCGATCCCGGCCAGCGCATCGTCTTCGAGCGCCGTTCTGACTACTGGGGCAAGAACCTCCCGTCGAAGATCGGCATCGACAATTATGATGAAATCACCGTCAATTACTTCCTGCAGGACACGACGCTGTTCGAAGCGTTCAAGAAAGGCGATGTCGATATTTATCCCGACGGCAGCCCAGGCCATTGGCAGCAGGCTTACAATTTTCCTGCGGTAACTTCCGGCGCCATCATCAAGGAGACCTTTAGGCCAAAAACGCCGAGCGGCATGTTGGGTTTCGTCTTCAATACGCGGCGGCCGATGTTTGCCGACAAGAATGTGCGTAAGGGACTGACCCTCGCCTTCGACTTCGAATGGCTGAACCGAAATCTCTATTCGGGCGCCTATAAGCGCACGGAGAGCTATTGGCAAAATTCCGATCTTTCGTCGTTCGGCATTCCCGCGGATCCGCATGAGCTCGCCATGCTGGGACCGATCAAGGACCGCATCGATCCGGACGTGCTCGATGGCACCTACAAGCTGCCCGTCAGCGACGGTTCCGGGCGTGACCGCAAGATCCTGCGCGAGGCGGTAGCCCTGCTCAAGGAGGGTGGCTATACAATCCGCGGTGAGAAGATGGTCGATCAGAACGGCCGCCAGCTCAGCTTCGAAATATTGACCCAAAATGCGGATCAGGAACGCATGGCGATCCCCTATCGCCGGTCTCTGGAATTGCTCGGCATTGCAGTAACGATTCGCACGGTCGATGATTCGCAGTATCAGCTCCGGACGATCAACTACGACTACGACATGATCATCAAGTCCTACCCTTCGTCGTTATCGCCGGGCATCGAGCAAGTGGGGCGCTGGGGCTCCGTTGCCGCCAAAACCGAAGGCAGCCTTAATTTCGTCGGCGCCGCAGACCCCGATGTCGATACGCTGATATCACATTTTCTCATGGCGCGTTCGGCCGAGGATTTCCGCGACGCGGTGCGTTCTTTCGATCGGATGTTGATTTCTGGTTATTATCTAGTGCCGCTCTACCATATCGACCAGCAATGGGCGGCGCGGCGCAGCCGCATCAATCATCCCGGCGTTCTGCCGCTTTACGGGTACTATCTGCCGGCGTGGTGGGACGCTTCCGTCCAATAATCTCGGCCGGTTCCCTTTCGGTAACCGGTTGAAGCCGTCGGCACAAAGGCCTAGATGGAGGAGAACAGCGCGAAAAACGGAAAGGATGAAACCATGGAACGCATCACGATCGACATCGTCTCGGATGTCGTCTGCCCATGGTGCTATCTCGGCAAGGCCCGCCTGGAGCTCGCCATTGCCGAGGTGCAGGACGAAGTGGGCGTCGACCTCAACTGGCGACCCTATCGGCTCAATCCCGACTATCCGCCCGAAGGCGTCGACCAGAAAAAGGCGCTGGAGCAAAAGCTCGGCGGCGCGGAGCGTGTCGCCGAGGGGCACAAGATGCTGACCGAGCTCGGCCGCGAAGTGGGAATCAAGTTCGATTTTGACGCCATCAAGATCGGTCCGAACACGCTCGATGCCCATCGCCTCATCCACTGGTCCGTCACCGAAAGCCGCGAAAAGCAGGACAAGGTGGTCGATGCGCTCTTCAAGGCCAATTTCGAACAAGGTCGCAATGTCGGCGATCACGCCGTGCTGCTCGACATTGCCGAAGAAGCAGGCCTCGACCGCTCGGTCATATCAACGCTGCTCGCCTCCGATGCGGACCGCGATCTTATCATCGGCGAAATCGACGCCGCCCAGAAGATCGGCGTCAACGGCGTGCCCTTCTTCATCTTCGACCAGCAATATGCCGTCAGCGGGGCACAGACGCCGGATGTGCTCGCCGAGGCCTTGCGCGACATCGCCAAGATGAAAACGGAAGCACGGGCGGCGATGAACTAAGCAGGATTCCGCTTTTTCGATCATAGCTGCAAGAGCTTCCGCGAATCGCAGATCGCGGAAGTAGCCGAGTTGTACCGGCATCAGGTTTTTGCCAGTAATCCCGAAGCCATCGCCCGGAAGGCTTCTATCGCCTTGGGCAACACTTCCGCCGGATTATCGCTGGCAGCAACCCAGAGGGCAGCATTCAGCGCTGCGCCGGAAATGAGCCGGGCCGCAGCCTCGGGATCGACCGGCTTGACCACCTCTTGTTCCAGAAGTTTTGAGACCGTCTGCCGGGTGCCGGCGAGACAGCTGTTCTGGCTGGGCCATTTCGAGGGGTCGCCCAGAACGGCCGGACCGTCGAGCAAGACGATGCGCTGCACTTCGGGATCGAGCGCCATCTTGATATAGGCCTCCCCCTCCGCAAGCAGACCCTGCCAGTCACCATCCGCCTGTGCGCCGATCTCCTTCGCCCGTAGCGCCAGTTCGTTGTCGATCTGATCGACGACGGCGGCCAGCAATCCGCGCTTGTCGCCGAAATTATGATAGAGGGCGCCTCGCGTCAGGCCGACATCCGCCGTCAACTCATCCATTGAGGCCGCCGCAAATCCTTTCTCCGCGAAGGCTTTCCGCGCAGCGGCAATCAACTTGCGCCGATTTTCTTCCATGGTTTCCAGGCGCTTTGCCATATCACTCTCAAATTTCACATACGTTTCGTATTTGAAATATTGACATACGTCGCGCATATGAATATTTCACATACATGTCGTATATCAAACGAAGCGGCAGTTTGGAAGTCTCGCGTGAGCTTGCGTCCTTCCGATCTTTTCACATCAACGAAAGCCAAAACATTATGACGACACGTAACGCAATCTTCCCGAAGAACAGGCATGCGCTTTATGAGGAGCACGGCTATTCCGCAGCAATCCGCTCCGGCGACCTGCTGTTCGTCTCCGGCCAGGTCGGCAGCCGCGCGGATGGAAGCCCGGAGCCGGATTTCGAAAAGCAGGTCCAGCTCGCCTTCGACAATCTGAGAGCAACTTTGGAAGCGGCAGGCTGCACCTTCGATGACATCATCGATGTCACCACGTTCCATACAGATCCAGAGCGGCAGTTCGGCGCGATCATGACCGTCAAGAACCGGATCTTCACCGAAAAACCCTACCCGAACTGGACGGCGATCGGCGTCAATTGGCTGGCAGGCTTCGATTTCGAAATCAAGGTCATCGCGCGTATTCGGGATGCCGGGGAGATGAGCGAGCCGCGGGCGGCTTGAGGGTATGGTCAGATTTCAGCTCGCGGCGGAAAATGACCGTCGCGGGCTGGGCGTGACCGTCAAAGCTAATTTGCGCAGCCGTGCTTCCAGTCGTTGCGAGATGTACGGAAGTCGCTATTTTTCTTCGTCGATGAAACTACGGATTTCGATGATGAACGTTTCCACCCGCCCCGATCTGAGCGATATAGCACTGGGAGACTGGGTGGATCGCCGCCTGCCTGCGGCGTTGAGACCCTACACGCGGCTTGCGCGGCTGGATCGGCCTGTTGGCATTTGGCTCACGCTTTTTCCCTGTTGGGCAGCGCTCATCCAAGCCTCACACGGTTTTCCAGATCTCGGACAGCTGGCCGTCTTCTCGCTGGGCGCTTTGCTGATGAGAAGCGCAGGCTCGACGGTCAACGACATCGCAGATCGGAAATTCGACGGCCATGTCGAGCGAACCCGCTTCCGCCCCTTGGCAAGCGGTCAAATCGGCGTGCGACAGGCCGTGCTGTTTCTTGCGGCGGAACTGGCACTGGCCGCCTGGCTGTTATTCTTTCTGACGCCCTTTACGCGCCTCGTCGCGATCAGTGTCTTGCCGCTTGTCTTTGTTTATCCGCTCTGCAAGCGTTTCACATATTGGCCCCAGGCCATTCTTGGTGCGGCATTCAATTGGGGAATGCTGATGGCCTGGTCGGAAGTCGCAGGCGCGATTCCCGTCGGTGCCGTTCTGATGTGGCTTGGAGCCGTCGCCTGGCAGATCGGATACGATACCGTTTATGCCTATGTCGATGTTCGCGACGATACGCGACTGGGCTTGAAGTCGACCGCCATCCTGTTCGGCAACCGCGGCAGGGCATGTATCGGCCTGTTCTATACCATTGCCATCGCGGCATGGTCCGCCGGTGGGTGGCTGATGGGCATGTCATTGCCTTATGCGACAGGAATGCTTGTCATCGCCGCCCATCTCGGCTGGCAGACTTGGCGCCTCGATCTTTCACGCCCAGAGATCAGCTACCGGCTGTTTCTAGCGAATATTCTAACGGGTATGTTGCTGGCCGCAGCGGCCTTTGCTGGAACTCTGTAAGCCGCGTCCAAAGGAAGAGATGCGGATTTTCGGCCCAGAGCCCACCTTCTATTTCGCCAGCTCCGCCAGTTGCGTCATGACCACAGCCGCCCCCTGCAGCCGCTTTTCCGGCGTCGGAAGATCGCGGGTCAGGAAGACACTGTGGTCGGGACGGATCTTGGCCATCGTGCCCTGCTTGGCGATATAGCCAACGAGGTTGGCCGGGTTGGGGAATTCCTTGTTGCGGAATTGTACGACGACACCCTTCGGGCCGGCATCCAGTTTCTCGACGTTGGCGATGCGGCAGAGCGACTTGATATAGACGATCTTGAGGAGATGCTGCACCTCGATCGGCAAGGGACCGAAGCGATCGATCATCTCAGCTCCGAAACCATCGATCTCCTTGATTTCGGTGATCTCGCCGAGGCGGCGATAGAGCGCCATGCGCAGATGCAGGTCGGGCACGTAATCATCCGGGATCATGACCGGCGTGCCGACGGAAATTTGCGGCGACCAGCCGGTATCCTGGATCTCGTCGACGCCCTTGACCTCGGCGACGGCCTCCTCGAGCATCTGCTGGTAAAGCTCAAAGCCAACTTCCTTGATATGGCCGGACTGTTCCTCGCCCAGCAGATTGCCGGCGCCGCGGATATCGAGATCGTGGCTCGCAAGCTGGAAGCCGGCGCCGAGCGTATCCAGCGACTGCAGCACCTTGAGCCTGCGCTCCGCCGTCGTGGTCAGCACCTTGTTGACCGGCAGCGTGAAAAGTGCGAAGGCGCGCACCTTGGAGCGGCCGACGCGACCACGGAGCTGATATAGCTGGGCAAGGCCGAACATATCGGCGCGATGGACGATCAGCGTGTTGGCCGTCGGCACGTCGAGGCCGGATTCGACAATGGTCGTCGAAAGCAGGACGTCATAACGGCCTTCGTAGAAGGCGTTCATGATGTCTTCCAGCTCACCGGCGGGCATCTGGCCATGGGCGACCGCCACCTTCAGCTCCGGCACATCCGATTGCAGGAAGGCATGGATATCGGCGAGATCGGCGAGGCGCGGACAGACATAGAAGCTCTGGCCGCCACGATAATGCTCACGCATCAGCGTTTCGCGGATGACCAGCGAATCGAAGGGCGAGATGAAGGTGCGCACCGCCATACGATCGACGGGCGGCGTGGTGATGAGCGACAGTTCGCGTACACCGGTCATCGCAAGCTGCAAGGTGCGCGGGATCGGTGTCGCCGACAGCGTCAGCACATGCACATCGCTCTTCAGCTCCTTCAGGCGCTCCTTGTGCTTGACGCCGAAATGCTGCTCCTCGTCGATGACGAGCAGGCCGAGATTGGCGAACTGGATGCCGGCGCCGAGCAGCGCGTGGGTGCCGACAACGATATCGGTCTTGCCATCGGCCACTTCCTTCTTGGTGAGCGCCAGTTCCTTGGAACCGACCAGACGAGATGCCTGCTGTATGCGGATCGGCAGCCCACGGAAGCGCTCGGAGAAGGTCTTGAAATGCTGGCGCGAAAGCAGCGTCGTCGGCACAACGACCGCGACCTGTACGCCATTCATGGCAGCGACGAAGGCTGCGCGCAGCGCCACTTCCGTCTTGCCGAAGCCGACATCGCCGCACACGAGGCGATCCATCGGCCGGCCGGCACCAAGATCTTCACGCACTGCCTCGATGGCGTTCATCTGGTCGTCGGTCTCGTCATAGGGGAAACGCGCGGCAAATTCGTCATACAGTCCATCCGGCGTGCTGAGCACAGGCGCATGCCGCGTCAGGCGTTCGGCCGCGACGCGGATCAAGGCGCCGGCCATATCCAGCAGGCGCTTCTTGAGCTTGGCCTTGCGCATCTGCCATGCGCCGCCGCCGAGCTTGTCGAGCTGCGCCTCTGTGCCCTCGCCGCCATAGCGCGAGAGCAGATCGATGTTTTCGACCGGCAGGAACAGCTTGGCATCGTCGGCATATTGCAGCTCGAGGCAGGCATGCGGTGCGCCGGCTGCCTCGATGGTCCTGAGGCCAACGAAACGGCCGATACCGTGCTCGGCATGAACGACGATCGAGCCTTCATCAAGGCCTGCTACTTCCGAGATGAAATCGGCGGCTCGCTTGCGCCGCTTGGAACGGCGCACCATGCGGTCGCCGAGAATATCCTGCTCGCCGATAACGATCAGATCGCCGGTTTCGAAACCGGCTTCGAGGCTGAGCACGGCTGCGGCCGCCTCACCCTTCGCCAGGCCGCCAAGGTCCTTGAAGGCCTCGATCGTCTTGACGCGCGCCAGCCCGTGTTCGGATAGCACCTGCAGGAGGCGATCGAGCGAGCCTTCCGTCCAGGCCGAAATCAGCACCTTGCCGCCCGAAGCCCGCTTATCGGCGATATGCTTGACGACTGCATCGAAGACGTTGACGCGCTCACTGTCGGCGCTATCGGTCGCGGAGCGTGCCCAGCGCGGCCCCTGACGGGCATCAAGCTCGATGACGCGGCGCGCCTCGCCCTCATGCTCGTTGAAGGGCGAGATGCGGACGGCGCCGAAGGCATCGAGCGCGTTGCCGAAAGCCTTGCCGTCAAGATAGAGCTGGCCCGGGGTAACGGGCTTGTAGGGCGTTCCCTGCGCCATCTGCCCCTTGCCTTGCTGGCCGGAATGCAGGCGGGCATCGTAATAGTCGAAGACGAGCTTGGAACGCTCCTCGGCGGCCTCGCGCACCGTATGATCCGTCACCAGCCGGAAGCCCTTAAGGTAATCGAAGACCGTCTCGAGCTTCTCGTAGAACAGCGGCAGCCAATGTTCCATGCCGGCATAGCGGCGACCTTCGGAGACCGCGAGATAGAGCGCGTCGTCGCGCGTGGCGGCGCCGAAGGCGGAGAGATAATTCTTGCGGAAGCGGCTGATCGTATCCGGCGTCAACGTCACTTCGCTCATCGGATTGAGATCGAGCGAACGCACCTGCCCTGTCGTGCGCTGGCTGGCCGGATCGAAGCTGCGGATGCTTTCCAGCGTATCGCCGAAGAAATCCAGGCGCACCGGCTCTTCCGTGCCCGGAACGAAGACGTCGAGAATGCCGCCGCGCACGGCATATTCGCCGACCTCGCGCACGGTCGCCACGCGCTCGAAGCCGTTGCGCTCGAGGCGAGCCGCGATATCGTCCATCCGGATCTGGTTGCCGGGGCGGGCGAAGAACGCCAGGCTTTCGATGATTTCCTGCGGGGCGACCTTCTGCAGCATGGCGTTGACAGTCACCAGCACAATGGCTGCATGCGGTTTGCGATGATGCGCGATCAGGCCGGACAAAGCCGCCAAGCGCCGGGCCGAGGTGTCGGAACTTGGGGAAACGCGGTCGTAGGGAAGGCAATCCCAGGCCGGCAGGGTGAGTACCGGAATTTCAGGCGCGATGAAGCCGAGCATCTGTTCGACATCGGCCATGTGCTGACCGTCGGACATGACATAGGCGACCGGCTGACCGGCCTTTGCCATTTCGGCAATCAGGAACGGCTCCAGACCAGCCGGAACATGACCGATCGTCACCGGCTCGCTTGCGGCGAGCAGCTTCTTCGCATCGAAACCGGGGATCATTTCGTTAATCCGAACCTTTCGGCGATCTCTTCGAAATCGGGCTTGTAGGATGCCAGGCGCTCAAAGAGCGGTGTGCGCAGATGCTGAGGCGTCGGCTCACTACCGAGGATCCATTTGAGGAGATCGTTGTCCTCTTCAGCCATGATGCGCTCGAGCTCATCAAGATCAGCTTCGGCGAGGCGCGGCAACTCGTTATCGGCAAACTGGCCGAAGACGAGATCCATCTCGCGGATGCCGCGATGCCAGCAACGGAAAAGGATGCGCCGACGGCGAGGATCGAGATCGGCACTGCTGAGGGTCAGCCCAGTCATCAAAAACACCTTTATGTTGATGCGTCTCTATAAAACCAGCACTCAAAGGTGGGAACCTGTTTTTCAGAAAAAAGCACCTGCAATGCAATTTTCCGGGGAGTGTTGATCTCAAAGAGATCGAGTTCTCCGGTGCCCCTTGCCAAATGCGCCCTGCCCGTCGCATTTTGCCGCCATGCGTCCCGCTATCCTCGACCCGCTGTTTGCCTCCATCTCCTCGCTATCAGGCGTCGGGCCGAAGGTATCGGAACTGCTGGTGAAGCTGCTCGATCGGGAAACCATCGACGATTGCCGCGTCATCGACCTGATTTTCCACGCGCCGCATTCGATCATCGACCGGCGCGAACAGCCGGGCATTGCCCGGGCGCCGCAGGGGGCCATCGTCACCATCACCGGCCGCGTCGATCGCCATCAGCCGCCGCCCAATCCGCGCAGCAACGTGCCTTATCGCGTCTATCTGCACGACGAAACAGGCGAACTAGCGCTGGTCTTTTTTCGTGGCAAGGCGCAATGGCTCGAAAAGCAGCTGCCGATCGATGAAACCGTTACCGTCAGCGGCAAGGTCGACTGGTTCAACGGCCGGCCGTCGATGGTGCATCCGGATTATATCATGCGCGAGAGCGAGGCGGAAAACCTGCCGCTGGTCGAACCGGTCTATCCGCTAACCGCCGGGCTTACGCCGAAGTTCCTGCGCAAGACGATAGAGGCAGCATTGCCACGCATTCCGCAGCTGCCCGAGTGGGATGATATAGCCCTGACGCAGAAGCAGGGTTTCCCCTCGATCTCCGATGCCTTCCACATGCTGCATGCGCCGAGAGATGCGGCCGATATCGACCCGCAGGCACCGGCGCGACGCCGGCTTGCCTATGACGAGTTCCTGGCCGGGCAATTGTCGCTTTCGCTGGTACGCCAAAGGCTGCGCAAGGTTGCGGGGCAGTCGGCGCATGCAACTGGAGAGATCAGTGGCAAGATACTGGAATCTCTTCCTTTCTCTATGACGAACAGCCAGCGAGATGCAGTGGCCGATATTCTCAAGGATATGGCCGGCACCGAGCGCATGCTCCGGCTGTTGCAGGGCGATGTCGGCGCGGGCAAGACGCTGGTGGCGTTGATGGCGATCGCAGCCGTTATCGAAAGCGGCGGCCAGGCGGTACTGATGGCACCAACCGAAATCCTTGCCCGACAACACTTCGCTACGATTTCAAAATTCGCAGCAAACGCAAACCTTTCCGTCGAAGTTCTCACAGGCCGCACGAAGGGCCGCGAGCGGGATGCGATCCTGGAGCGCATTGCCTCCGGCGAAGCGCAGATCATCATCGGCACCCATGCTCTCTTTCAGGATAGCGTCGCCTATGCCAATCTGATGCTGGCTGTCGTCGACGAGCAGCATCGCTTCGGCGTTCACCAGCGCCTGCGCCTGACCGCAAAAGGCATCTCGCCGCATATGCTCGTCATGACCGCGACGCCCATTCCGCGAACACTGGTGCTTGCCGCTTTCGGCGATATGGACGTTTCCAAGCTCACCGAGAAGCCGGCGGGCCGAAAGCCGATCCAGACGATCACCATCCCGAATGAACGGACCGGCGACATCGTTGGCCGGCTGAAAAGCGCGCTTTCGGAAGGCAAAAAAGCTTATTGGATATGCCCACTTGTGGAGGAATCCGAAGAATCCGATTTAATGTCGGTCGAGGAGCGTCATGAAACGCTGATCAAGGCGCTCGGCCCCGGCATCGGCCTCATTCATGGCCGAATGAGCGGACCGGAAAAAGACGCCGTCATGATGGCGTTCAAGAATGGCGAGATCCGCCTGCTTGTGGCAACGACGGTCGTCGAAGTGGGCGTCGACGTGCCGGACGCGACGATCATGGTTATCGAACACGCCGAGCGCTTCGGCCTGGCGCAGCTTCACCAGTTGCGCGGGCGCGTTGGTCGCGGTGACGAAGCCTCGACCTGTATCCTTCTCTACAAGGGCCCCCTCGGCGAAACCGGGCATGCGCGACTGTCGATCATGCGAGAGACCGAAGACGGCTTCCGCATTGCCGAGGAGGACTTGAAGCTGCGCGGCGAAGGTGAGCTTCTGGGGACACGCCAGTCCGGCACGCCGGGCTTCCGCATCGCCAGCCTCGAGGCTCATGCCGATCTTCTGGAGATCGCCCGCAAGGATGCCGCCTATCTGATCGAGCGCGATCCGGAGCTTATGAGCGAGCGCGGCGCAGCGGTTCGCACCCTGCTCTATCTCTTCCGCCGCGACGAGGCGATCCGCTTCCTGCGAGCGGGGTAAGCGGATGAGCGCAGCGACTGCGCCCATCCTGTTTCAAAACATCATTTGGCGGAGAGACCGGGAATGGTAACCTGGAATACCTGGAACATGGTATCGACATCGGCGCCGCTGTCATCCTTGTAGGCAGCGCCGACCTGGAAACCGTCCTGGGTGATGAAGTCGTTGTCGTTGGCGACGAACAGGAAGTAATCGTCGGGCAGCTTCGGATCCTGAATGCTGACGATCGACATGGCCTCCCACTTTTCAGAGAGGTTGTTGCGGTCGTTCGGTGCGCCATTATGCAGACCAAAACGCGCTAGATCGGCGCCATCGTTGATGTCGATGAACTGGCTGAGGACAGCCGGCTTTACCGAAGGATCAAGAACGCCCTTCGGTGCGACCGCCGTATCGCTGTCGAACTTGCCGCCGGCAATATCGGTGGCAGCGGACACATCGACGGCCACAACGCTGCGATAGAGCGACTTGTCGCCCTTCTGGCCGTAGCCATTGTTGCTGTCTCGCGCCAGCATCAGGAAGCTTGTCGGCGAAAGCGCCACGATTTCGCTTTGGGCGGCAACGGCCGTCTTGCCCTTGTCATTGGTAAAGACCGGCAGAGGCACGACATATTCGTGCACCAGCTTCAGATTTGCAGGATCGGCGGCATCAAAGACAAGCGCGCGGGTATTCTGGCGCGTGGAGCTGGAATCGCCACCATCCTGGCGAGTCGCGGACTGGAGCACGACGATCAGGAACTTACCGTCCGGAGTCAGGGACATGCCCTCGAAACCCTGATTATTTTGGCGCCCGCTGGTCGGATCCTTCGGATCTGGCGCGGTTTCGCCAGGGCCGGGATTGTTCGAGGAAAAATTCACGGCGCCGTGGCGCATCGGCAGAAACGCGGCCGGTGGTGCCGTGGCCGAGATCATCAGCCCATCCGCCGAGAAGCGGTAGATATAGGGACCGTATTCATCGCTGATGAACATAGAACCATCGGGCAGCCGGGCAATGGCTTCGTTATCGAGCGCGATCTTGCCGTTCGGTGCCTGCGGCAGAAGCGGCATGCCGCCTTCCGCCTGGCGAACGCCGGTGGCTGGGTCAAGGCCAGTGGTTTCGTTGCCCTTGTTGTCCTTCAACAGCAGCGTATCCGCGAGCTTGGCTTCGACGCCCGCCTGTTCCTTACCGGCTGGAGGCGCTGCACCGGGGGCAATCGGCGTCAGCTTGATATCGATGGTGTTGAGACGCCCGCGGTAATCGGTGGTGCCGGCTACGTTATAGCCGCGGTCCGGCAGCAGCCACAGCGAGCCGTTGTAGGTGCCATCGGCATTGCGAACCCAGCTCTTGGTATCGATCGACATGCCCGAACCGGAACCGAAGGTCTCGCCGAACTTGTCGCGCAGATTGGCCGGGATGCGGCCGACGGCGACGCGGCCCTTGTTGACGAGCGTCACGCCTTCAATCGTCACGGAATTATCCGCCAGCGCCGGCATTGGAGCCGTGAAAACAAATGTCGCAAGCGCCGCCGACAGCAGCGGCAAGCTCTTCGAACGCATATATCTCAAGACAATATCCTCCTGATAAAAACTTTTGTGGAGGCAACGACATCCATCTCCCGCCTGTTTGCGGACCGCGTTGAAGATCCGCAGCTCGGTGCCCATGCCCCGAACATTCGATGTTGAGATACATGCGATTGTCTGCCCCGACTGACGATCTAAGGTGTCAATATGATAAAGGCATGACAGTTCGCGCAGAACGCGAATCTATTGATCCAACCATTGGAAGATGAGCAATTTAGGTCAAAGAATTCATCGGAATCGGCTGCTGCAGTTTCTTGGCTGCGACCAGTTCCTTGTATTCCGGCGACACAAGGCCGCCCGAGATCAGCAGCTTGGCGCCATCCTCCGGGCTCATATCGAGCACCGTGATCTTTTCGCGCGGAACGAAGACAAGGAAGCCGGCCGTCGGCACCGGCGTCGGCGGCAGGAAGACTGCCACCATGTCCTGACCCATGGCATTGAATTTCGAAGCGATCTCGCCTTTGGCATCCGTCGATATGAAGACCATGGACCAGAGGCCCGGGCTTGGATATTCGATCAGCCCAACCTTCTTGAACGAGGTGCCCTGCTCTTTCAGCACCGTTTCGAAGATCTGCTTGACGCTCTTGTAGATCGTGCGCACCAGCGGCACGCGATTGACGATCGACTCGCCGAAGCGGACGATGCTCTGACCGATCAGGTTCTTGGCCAGAAATCCGACGATCGTGATAAAGATCATCGCAATTACCAGGCCGGTACCAGGTACAGCGAAGTTCAGATAGCTCTCGGGATCGTAGCGCGCGGGAATGTAGGGGCGAACCCAGCTATCGGCCCAATGGACGACGGACCAGGTCAGCCATAGTGTAATGGCGATCGGGGCACAGATAATCAGGCCGGCCAGGAAATTGTTTCTGATCCGCGTCGTCACGGACATTTTGATGAGTTTTTCAGTCATTCGCCGCTCGAAAACTCCGTCCCGTCGCTACCGCTTCCCGGCAAACCCTCCCCCCATCTCCGTGGGCGAATCGTGCCAGAAATTGGCGCGGCATACAACCCGCTAGCCACATCTGTGAGCCGAACAAGCGATCGGCTCACGAGGACGTGACGGCAAATGCGCGGCGGAAGGAATCCTATTCCACGGTGACCGATTTGGCGAGATTGCGCGGCTGATCGACATCCGTGCCCATGAACACGGCCGTATGATAGGCAAGCAATTGAATCGGCAGCGAAAAGATGATCGGGGCTATGATCTCGTCGACGACGGGCAAGGTGATCGTCGCCATGGTCGGCAATGTCGATGCGGCAGCGCCAATTTCATCCGTGATGAAGATGATTCGACCGCCACGAGCCGCAACTTCCTGCATGTTGGAAACGGTCTTATCGAAGAAGCGGTCATGCGGAGCGATGACGATAACGGGCATGTTCTCGTCGATCAGCGCAATCGGCCCATGCTTCAATTCGCCGGCCGCATAGCCCTCTGCGTGGATGTAGGAAATCTCCTTGAGCTTCAGCGCACCTTCCATGGCGAGCGGGAAGCTGGTGCCACGGCCGAGATAGAGCACATCCTTGAACTTCGAGATCTCGCGCGACAGGCTTTCCATCTGCGGCTGGATGATATTCAGAACATTCGCCATGATACGCGGCATCTCGACGAGATGGCGCACCATTTCCTGTTCATCTTCGGCGCTAATGGTACCCCGAGCGACGCCGGCTCCAATCGCCAGCGAGGCAAGAACGGCAAGCTGGCAGGTGAAAGCCTTCGTCGAAGCGACACCGATTTCCGGGCCGGCCAGGATCGGAAACACCGCGTCGGACTCGCGCGCGATGGTCGATTCCCTCACATTGACGACAGCACCGATTTTCAGGCCGTTATCACGGCAATAGCGCAGTGACGCCAGTGTGTCGGCGGTCTCGCCGGACTGCGAGATAAACAGGGCCGCCTGCGACGGCGACAACGGCATTTCGCGATAGCGGAACTCGGAGGCAACATCGATTTCGACCGGCAGGCGCGCATAGCGCTCGAACCAATATTTACCCACGAGGCCGGCGAGATAGGCGGTGCCGCAGGCTGATATCGCAAGGCCGGAAACCCCGCCGAAATCGATGGCCGAGACATCCGGACGCACGCGATAGCTGGCGAAATCGACATAGTGGCTGAGCGCATGGGAAATGACTTCCGGCTGCTCGTAGATTTCCTTTTCCATGAAGTGGCGATGATTGCCCTTGTCCACCACATAGGCGGTTGCCTGGGAAATCTGCCGCGGCCTCGTCACTTCATTGCCGTTGAAATCGAGAATGGTCGCGCCGGCATGCGTGACGATCGCGCAGTCGCCGTCGACCAGATAGGTGATCTCATTGGTGAAAGGTGCAAGCGCGATCGCATCCGAACCCAGGAACATCTCGCCCTTGCCGTAACCGACGGCAAGCGGAGGCCCGGAACGGGCCGCCATCAACGTGTCAGGATCGTTCTCAAACATCACGGCCAATGCGTAGGCGCCGGTCACGCGGTTCAACATCTTCAGCATTGCGGCGCGGGGCTCGAGACCTTCGCGGATATGGTTTGCGAGCAGGTGCGCGACGACTTCCGTATCCGTCTGCGAAGCAAATACCTTGCCTTCGGCCTTCAGCTCTTCGCGCAATTCGGAGAAGTTTTCGATGATGCCATTATGGACGACAGCAACGCCTTCCACGAAATGCGGGTGGGCATTGATTTCATTCGGAACACCGTGGGTTGCCCAGCGCGTGTGCGCAATGCCCGTCGTGCCGGGCAGAGGATCCGTTTCCAGCCGCTTCTCCAGATTGAAGAGCTTTCCTTCCGCGCGGCGGCGATCCATCACGCCGTCATGGATCGTCGCGACCCCAGCCGAATCATAGCCGCGGTATTCGAGCCGCCGCAGCGCGTCCACCAAACGCTCCGCCACAGGCTTCGTTCCGACGATCCCAACAATACCGCACATACAGCTCTCCGTCTGGCCTCAGATATGAAGGCAAGTCCTAATCATTCCTGCAATTTTCTCAATTGCAACCACGGTCACTTTCGATTTCGGACCGTTACGTCAACGCACAGTCTTAGTGGCCGCCCTTTTTCGCTGCCTTGATGGCAAGGGCTCGCTCGCGGATCACCTTGGCCCGCTCCGGCTTTACTTCCTGGCGAGCCCGGCCGAAGGCCAGCGCATTGGCCGGAACATCCTCGGTGATGACACTGCCGGAAGCAATATATGCGCCGTCGCCGATGCGGATGGGCGCAACCAGCGATGAGTTGGAGCCGACGAAAGCATTGGCGCCGATATGCGTCTCATGCTTGTTGACGCCATCATAATTGCAAGTGATCGTACCCGCGCCGATATTGCTGCCGGCTCCGATCTTCGCATCACCGATATAGGTCAGATGATTGACCTTGGCGCCCTCGCCGATCTTGCCATTCTTGACCTCGCAGAAATTGCCGACCTTGGCGCTACCGGCGAGAACGGCGCCCGGGCGCAGCCGTGCAAAAGGTCCGACTGTCGCTCCAGCGCTGACATGGGCGCCCTCGATGTGCGAGAAGGCATGAATGACTGCGCCTCCCTCGATGACCGCCCCCGGACCGAAGACAACATTCGGCTCGATCAGCGCATCCTGGCCGATCACGGTGTCATAGGCGAGGAAAACGGTTTCCGGCGCTATCATGGTCACGCCCGACAGCATTACCTCATGCCGGCGGCGCTCCTGCCAGAGGCGCTCGATGAAGGCAAGTTCGGCGCGATTGTTGCAGCCGGTCATCTCGACCTCAGGCGCATCGACGGCAACGGCGCGTCCGCCAAGCGAGCGGGCGATCTCGACGAGATCGGTGAGGTAATATTCGCCCTTGGCATTGTTGTTGCCGATGCGATCAAGGAGATCCAGCGCCTTGCGGCCGTTGATCGCCATTAGTCCGCTATTGCACCACTTTATAGCGAGCTCGGCATCGGTTGCATCCTTGGCTTCTCGAATGGCGATCAGCTCGCCATCCTTGACCAGCAATCGACCATAGGCGTTGGGATGTTCCGTATGAAATCCAATGACGACGATGTCGTTACCATCGGCCAGTCCCTGGCGGGCGGCACGAAGCGGCACATCGGTCAGCAGAGGGACGTCTCCGTAGGCAACGATAATGTCGTCATATCCACGGGCAATCGCCTCACGCGCCGCCAGCACGGCATGGCCTGTGCCGAGACGTTCCTTCTGAAGATAGGATTCGACTGTTATGCCGCCGATCGACGCTGCCGCGCTGACCTCATCCGCATTGCGCCCGACAACCAGTGCCGCCGCCGAAATCCCGGTCTTGGAGATCGCATCCATGACATGGGCGATCATCGGGCGCCCGGCAATCGGATGCAGGACCTTCGACATCGATGACTTCATGCGGGTGCTGTCACCGGCGGCGAGGATGATGGCGAGGCAGCTGCGTTCCATTTCGGGCTCCGAGATATACGGTCAGGCGTCGGCATAGGCCGAGCGAGTCCCCTCATATCAACAAGTCGAGCGATGAACTACGACGAAATTCAAGGCGACCTTTAGGCCTCGGCGAGAGTCTCGAAAGCTTCGAGGACATGCTGACGCCCGTCGATAATCACGAATTCCATCGCCTTATGGGCAGAAAGGCCGTCCCGTGCCGCTATCGCGTCCACTATGGCCATATGCGTATCAGCAATATTGGCGAAGCCATTGGTTGACGGCGGCGCGCTCATGCGAAACATGCCAACCAATGCGGCTTTGATAAGCCCACCCAGCGACCGCATGAACGGATTTTGCGAAGCCTCAGTAATTGCCAAGTGAAAATGCAAATCGGCGACTGCGAGGCTATCGGAAGTATGGTGCGGCGCCGCCATGGCGGCTGCAAGATTGCGAAGCAGTTCGATGTCCTCACGGCTCGCCCTTTTCGCCACCAGACTCGCGGCGAAAGGCTCGAACGCCATGCGTATATCGTAAAGATGAAGAAGAAATTCCTTGTTGACGCCGCTTTCGAAATGCCAATTGAGCACTTCATTATCGAACATGTTCCAATGGATCTTCTCGGTCACGCGCGTGCCGACGCGCGCACGCGGCACCACCAGCCCCTTTGCGGCCAAAGTCTTCATGCTTTCACGCAGAACCGTGCGGGATACCTTAAACCGTTGCAGAAGCTCGCTGTCGCCGGGAAGAATACTTCCGATCGGAAATGCACCCGAGACGATCGCCTTGCCCAACTCATCGACCACCTGAGCGTGGCTCGTGCGAGATTTTCCCTCGGTTTTTCCGGTCTCAAGCATTCGGTTTCGCAAGAGCTCTGTCCCTCCCTCAGACATATCGTCGGTTCAAGCGGGAAAGCAGCAGGAGTCCCTTCTGCATCAGAATAAAGGCAAACAGCAGCAAGCCGATCAATATCTTCGTCCACCAGCTGGAAAGCGTTCCATCGAAGGTGATGTAGGTCTGAATCAAGCCCTGTATGAGAATTCCGATGAGTGTTCCCCCGACGAACCCCGCTCCCCCCGTCAGCAGTGTTCCCCCTATGACCACGGCAGCGATCGCATCGAGTTCGACACCGACCGTGGCAAGCGAGTATCCGGCAGATGTATAGATAGAAAAAACGATTCCGGATAGGCCAGCAAGAAATCCAGAAAGGGCATAGATCTGGATGGTCGTCTTGCCGACGGGCACGCCCATCAGCACCGCCGTTTGAGCGCCGCCGCCGAGAGCATAGACATTGGCGCCGAAGCGGGTGCGCTGCGCCAGCACAATGCCGGCGGCAAAGACGAGCAGCATGAGGCCGCCGATCAATGTCAGCCGGCCGCCGCCAGGCATCAGCCAATAGAGGTCGTTGAGCTGTGAATAGAAATCATGCTCGATCGGGATGCTGTCGATCGACAACACGAAGGCGAAGCCCCGCGCCAGAAACATGCCGGCCAGCGTCACGATGAAAGGCGGCATGCTGAGATAGTGAATGATGGCACCCATGCCAGCGCCAAAAATCGTCGTGATGACAAGAGCAAGAACGAATGCGATCAACGGATGGATCGCCGTATCGCGCAGAATGACGGCCAGGAAAACACCGGTAAAGGCAATGATCGAGCCGATGGACAGGTCGATGCCGCCCGAGATGATGACGAAGGTCATGCCTACGGCGGCAATTCCCAAAAATGCGTTATCAGTCAACAGGTTGCCCGCCACCCGCGTCGACAGCATGTTCGGATACTGCGTCACGCACGCGATATAGGCCAGAATGAAGATGAGGATCGTCGCAAGCAGCGGAAGATATTTCGAATTCACTTTGCCTGCTCCTTTTGCACCATCTGCCCCTCGTCTCGGCGACGCCAGAAGAATGACGTGGCGGATTGAACCGCCGGAGACTGGATGACCAGAATGACGATGACGATAATCGCCTTGATGACCAGATTGAATTCCGGCGGAAAGCCGGAGAGCAGGATGCCTGTATTGACCGATTGAATGATCATTGCGCCGATCAGCGAACCGACGATACTGAAACGACCGCCGAGCAACGAGTTGCCGCCAACCACGACCGCAAGGATCGCATCCAGCTCAAGCCAAAGACCGGCATTATTGGCGTCCGCACCCTTGATGTCGGCAGTAACGATGATGCCCGCAATGGAGGCACAAAGGCCGCTCAATGCGTAAACCGCAATCAGCAGGACCGGGGTCCGGATACCGGACAAGGTGCTTGCCCGGCGATTGATGCCGATGGCTTCTACCAACATTCCGAGAGCCGTGCGTCGGACCAAAGCGATGACCAAAAGCGCGGCGACAAGCCAGATCACCACCGGCATCGGCAGGGCAACGAACGAGCCGCTGCCAAGAAAGATCAGTCCGTCATTGTTGAAGGTGAGGATCGCGCCCTCAGTGATCAATTGCGCGATCCCGCGGCCCGCCACCATCAGCACCAGCGTTGCGATGATGGGCTGGATATCGAGTACGGCGACGAGGAAACCGTTCCAGAGCCCACATGCCAGGCCGACGCCGATCGTCAACAGCAGCGTATAGGAAAGCGAGTAGCCGGCAACGATCGAGGATGCCGCAACAGCACCGCAGATCGCGATGACCGCGCCGACGGACAGATCGATGCCTTTCGTGGCGATGACCAGCGTCATGCCGATGGCAAGCAGCGCCACCGGCGCACCACGATTGAGTACGTCCACCAAGCTCCCGTAGAGCCTTCCATTCTGAACTTCCAGATGAAAGAAATGCGGGAACATTATGAAATTCAAGAGAAGAATAACCGCGAGTGCAATGAGCTGAGGCATCAGCCGAAGCAAGGAGATTTTGATTGGCGAGCTCATGCGTCCTCCCGCGTCTTTTGAGCCGTGGCGATGGCCTCGACGATATTTCCGGCCGTGATCTCACTTCCGGCCAACTCGGCAATATGTTCGCGGTCACGCAGGACGATGACGCGCGAACTATAGGCGACAAGCTCCTCAAGTTCGGATGAAATGACCACCAGGGACATTCCCTGCCGGCAAAGATCCTCGATCAAGCGGATGATTTCCGCATGAGCACCGACATCGATGCCGCGCGTCGGCTCATCCAGGATGAGGAAGCTCGGATTGGTCGCCAGCCATCGCGCAAGGATCGCTTTCTGCTGGTTACCGCCTGAAAGGAGCCTGATCGGCTTTTCCCGGTCGGTCGTGCGGATATCCAGCGCCTTGATGTAGCGATCGGCGATGGCGTTCTGCTCGCTGCGCGGCAAGGGCCTTGCCCAGCCCCGCCTCGCCTGCAGCGCCATGACGATATTTTCGCGAATGGAGAGATCACCGATGATCCCATCGGTCTTGCGGTCTTCCGGGCAAAAGCCGAAGCCGCTCTTGATCGCGGCGCGCGGACTGGAAAGCGCAATGGTCTTGCCTTCGATTTTCGCCTCGCCGCTGTCGGCGCGCTCGACGCCGAAGAGCACTTCGGCGGTCTCCGTCCGCCCCGAGCCAAGCAGGCCCGCAATGCCCACAACTTCGCCGACGCGCACCTCCATATCGAACGGCTTGATTTTGCCGCGTTTGCCGAAATTCGTGAAGTGATATCTGACCGGGCCGCTTTCCGTCTCGCTCTGCTTTATCGTACTTTCCGTCTCGGCGAGTTCGCGGCCGAGCATCATGGCGATCAGGGTCTGCCGAGGAAGACCCTTCGCATCGCGCGTGCCGACCAGGCGGCCGTTGCGGAGAACGGTAATGCGATCGCAGATTTCGTAAACCTGCTCCAGGAAATGCGTGATGAAGACAATTCCCAGCCCGCGCTGTTTCAATCGCCTGACGATGCCGAAAAGCATCTCGACTTCATGCGTATCCAGGCTCGCAGTAGGCTCATCGAGAATGAGGACCTTGCCGGAAAGATCGACCGCGCGGGCGATGGCGATCACCTGCTGAATGGCGACCGAAAAGCGATCGAGCTGGCGGCTGACATCGATATCCAGGCCATATTGTGACAGCAGATCTCTGGCCATCCTATTCATGACGCGGCTGCTGACCATCCCGAACCGCCGCGGCTGGCGGCCCAGAAACAAGTTTTCCGCTACGCTCAGATTGGGCAGCAGGTTCACTTCCTGGTAGACGGTTCCAATACCGAGCTTCTGAGCGGCCAGCGTATCATGCGGATCGATCTCCGCCGCATCGAGAACCAGGGCACCCGCATCGCGGCGATAGGCGCCGGTCATGCATTTGATCAGGGTCGATTTTCCGGCACCGTTCTCGCCGAGAAGCGCATGGACCTCGCCGCGCATCAATGTGAAATCGACATGATCGAGAGCGGTCGAACCGGGGAAATATTTACAAAAACCTGTCGCCGTCAGAAGTCGCTCTACGTCGTGAGCCATGAAGCGCGAATTTCCTTGGAATGAATCAAATTGCGAAAGCGATAGCCGGCGCATTCCGTGGGTGCGCCGGCATCTTGCACAGGATATCGCACCGGCGCGGCATTGCCGAGCCGGTGCGATGGGCTTTCGTCTTAGTAGCCGAGGTCCTTCTTCTGCTCGTAGACCTTCTGCGGATCATCCGCCTGGGTATAGAGCTTGGATTCCGTCTGGATCCACTTCGGCGGCTCTTTCTTGGTCTTCAAATAGGCATCGAGCGCGTCGAAGGCAGGACCTGCCATGTTCGGCGTCAGCTCAACGGTTGCGTTCGCCTCACCGGCAGCCATCGCCTTGAAGAGATCCGGAACCGAATCGACCGACACGGTCAGGATATCCTTGCCAGGCTTCAGGCCGGCTTCCTTGATCGCCTGGATGGCGCCAACGGCCATGTCGTCATTATGGGCATAGAGCGCGCAGATGTCCTTGCCGCCGTTTTCAGCCTTCAGGAAGCTTTCCATGACTTCCTTGCCCTTGGCGCGGGTGAAATCGCCGGTCTGGCTGCGAACGATCTTCAGGTTGTCATGACCCTTGATGGCCTCGTCGAAGCCCTTCTTGCGGGCGATGGCCGGCGAGGAACCGGTCGTGCCCTGCAGCTCGACGATGTTGCACTTCTTGTCGCCGACCGTCTTTACAAGCCAGTCGCCGGCGACCTTGCCTTCATGAACCAGGTCCGACGTGACAGCTGTCAGATAAAGGTCCTTCGGTGCAGCAACCGTGCGGTCAAGCAGAATGACCGGGATCTTGGCCTCCTTGGCTTCCTTCAGAACAGCATCCCAGCCGGTCTCGACGACCGGTGCCAGCAGGATCGCATCAACGCCTTGCGCGATGAAGGACCGGATCGCCTTGATCTGGTTTTCCTGCTTCTGCTGCGCATCGGCGAACTTCAGATCGATGCCGCGCTTCTTGGCTTCCTGCTTCGTCAGGGTCGTTTCGGCCGCACGCCAACCAGACTCCGAACCGATTTGCGAGAATCCGACGACCAGGTCTTTAGCCGATGCCGATGTGAACATGCAGGCAGCGAGAATCGTAGCACTAACGAGTGCGGTCTTAAATTTCATGATTATCTCCCAAAGGCCATCTCCTGAGGCCATGGTCAAAAAATCATATAGTAATACTTTTGTAAATCGACATTCGATGATGCAGCGCAACAAAAAGGGGCGTTTTGAACGCCCCTTTTCAACTTAAACTATTTCTCGTGCTTACTTCGAAGCCGGCAGCTTGTCGTCCACGCCTTCGATGTAGAAGTTCATGCCGAGCAGCGTGCCGTCATCGGCCTTTTCGCCGGCCTTCAGCCAGGGCGTACCGTCCTGTTTGTTGATGGGGCCGGTGAAGGGAGCAAGCTCGCCTGACTTGATCTTGGCTTCGGTTTCCTGAGCCATCTTCTTCACGTCGTCAGGCATATTCGTATAGTCGCCCATCTTCAGGATGCCGTCCTTCAGGCCGTCCCAGCTCTGCTCGGACTTCCACGTGCCATCGAGCAACGCATGAACGCGCTTGGAGTAGTAGTTACCCCAGGTGTCGATGATCGCCGTCAGCTGCGCCTTCGGGCCAGCCTTGATCATGTCGGAAGCCTGACCGAAAGCGTGGATGCCGCGCTCTTCAGCCACCTGCATCGGCGCCGTCGTATCGGTGTGCTGCGTCAGGATATCGACACCCTGGTCGACCATGGCCTTGGCGGCATCGGCTTCCTTGCCCGGGTCGAACCAGGTGTTGACCCATACCACCTTCAGCTTGAAGCTCGGATCGATCGAACGGGCGCCCTGTTCGAAGGAGTTGATGCCCATCACCACTTCCGGAATCGGGAAGGAAGCGATGTAGGCGGCACCATGATTCTTCGACGTCTTGGCGGCGATCTGGCCGAGAATATAGCGGCCTTCATAGAAGCGCGAGTTGTAGGTTGCGAGATTCGGGCCGCTCTTGAACCCGGTCGCATGCTCGAACTTCACCTTCGGGAACTTGGCGGCAACCTTGACGGTCGCGTCCATGAAGCCGAACGAAGTCGAGAAGATCAGCGAGCAGCCGGAACGGGCAAGACGCTCGATGGCGCGCTCGGCATCCGGGCCTTCCGGCACGTTTTCGAGATAGGGCGTCTCGATCTTGTTGCCGAATTCCTTCTGGATCTGCTGACGGCCGAGATCGTGCGCCTGCGAATAGCCGCCGTCCGTGTGCGAACCGACATAGACGAAGCAGACCTTGGTCGGTGCCGCTTCAGCGGCGGCAGCGAAACCAACGATGGCAGCGGCTGTCGTTGTGAGGGCGAGTGCTAGTTTTTTCATGGTTACCCCTACTGGTTTGACATGTTTTGCAGAAATCGGTCCGGCTGTTGCAATCAGCGCTCCGGAACGAAGGCTTTGCCGAGCGACGCTGGCGTGTTGATCAAGGTCGCGCGGCGATTTTGAGAGATGATGACGAGAACCACAATAGTCGATGCATAGGGCAGCATCGACAGGAATTGCGAGGGTATGCCGACGCCGAAGCCCTGCGCATGGAATTGCAGGATCGTCACGGCACCGAAAAGATAACCGCCTGCCATGACGCGCATCGGCCGCCAGGAGGCGAAGACCACGAGCGCCAGCGTCACCCAACCGCGGCCGGCCGACATGTTCTCGACCCATTGCGGAGTGTAGACCAGCGACAGCTGAGCGCCTGCAAGCCCCGCGCAGGCACCGCCGAACATGACTGCGAGATAACGGGTGCGGATGACGTCGATGCCGAGAGCATGGGCCGAGCCATGGCTATCGCCGACGGCGCGCAGCTTCAGGCCGGCACGGCTGCGGAAGAGGAACCAGTTGACGCCGACGAGCAGCGCGATCGACAGATAAAAGGTCAGGTCCTGCCTAAAAAGTACCGGGCCAAGGAACGGTATGTCCGACAGCAGCGGAAATACGATTTCATGCAGCTGCACGCCCGGCACGCTGACATAGCCCTCGCCGATCATGCCCGAAAGGCCGAGCCCCAGGATGGTCAGCGCCAGGCCGGTCGCGACCTGGTTCGTAACCAGCGTCAGCGTGAGAAAACCGAACAGCAGCGAGAAGAGCGCGCCCCCGACGATGCCGGTCAAGAGGCCGACATAGGGCGATCCGCTTATCTGCGCTCCAACAAAAGCGGCGACCGCACCGATGATCACCATGCCTTCGACACCGAGGTTGAGGACGCCGGAGCGTTCCACCACCAGTTCGCCCAGGCCGGCAATGACGAGCGGCGTCGACGCGGTGATGATGGTGAGCAGGATGGCTTCAAAAACACTCATGCCGCACCTCCGCGGACCCGCGACCAGACCACACGGATCTTGTAATAGATCAGCGTATCGCAGGAGAGCACGAAGAACAAAAGCAAGCCCTGGAAGACGCTGGCCGCCTTGGCGGAGATCCCCGGAGACAATTGCGCCGCCTCGCCGCCGAGATAGGTCAGCGCCAGCACCAGACCGGAGAGAATGGCTCCGAGCGGATTGAGGCGCGCAAGGAAGGCGACGATGATGGCGGTGAAACCGTAACCCGGCGAAATCGCCGGCTGCAGATGGCCGATGGAGCCGGAAACTTCGGATATGCCCGCCAGCCCCGAGAGCGCGCCGGAGACGAGGAAGGCGAACCAGACCATTTTCCGCGAGGAAAAACCGGCAAAGCGCCCTGCCCGCGCCGACTGTCCAAGCACGCTTATCTCAAAGCCCTTCAGCGTATATTTCATAATGAACCAGGCAAGGATCGCCGCGACTACGGCGAAGACGATGCCCCAATGCGCTCGCCCGGAGTCCTCCCAGATCGCCGGCAGAACCGCCTCCGGCGGAAAGTCGATGCTCTGCGGAAAGTTATGGCCCTGCGGATCGCGCCATGGCCCGCGCGACAGCCAATCCAGAAATAGCTGCGCGATATAGACCAGCATCAGGCTCGTCAGGATCTCATTGGTATTGAAATGCGCCTTCAGGAGCGCCGGAATGGCGGCATAGAGCGCGCCGCCGACGGCACCGGCGATCAGCATCAAAGGCAGGATCACGGGCGAATGCCAATCGGTGAAGACGATCGGGATGAATGATCCGGCGATCGCGCCCATGGTGAACTGCCCTTCGGCGCCGATATTCCAGTTGTTGGAGCGATAGCAGAGGCAGAGGCCGACAGCGATCAGAATCAGCGGTCCGGCCTTGATCGCCAGTTCGTGCAGCGACCAGACCTCCAGCAGAGGTTCGACGAAGAATGCATCGAGGGCCTCGACGGGATCCTTGCCCATGACGGCGAACATGATGATGCCGGCGATCAACGCCAATGCGAGAGCAAGCAGGGGCGATAGCAAGCCGAACAGCTTGGAGACCTGCGGGCGCTTTTCAAGTTCAATGCGCATGTGCAGGCTCCGAATGCGTCTTCGATTCATGCAGACCGCCCATCAGCAGTCCAATCTTCTCGCGGGTCAGCTCGCCGGCCGGATAGGACGGCGACAGACGCCCTTCCGAGATGACGGCGATATCGGTCGCGACTTCAAAAATCTCATCCAGATCCTGGCTGATGACAAGCACGGCCGAGCCGTCGCGAGCGAGATCGACCAGTGCCTGGCGGATGCGGCTTGCGGCGCCGGCGTCAACGCCCCAGGTCGGTTGATTGACGACGAGCACGCTCGGCTGACGATCCAGTTCGCGACCGACGATGAACTTCTGCAAATTGCCGCCGGACAAGGCGCCGGCAGCCGGATCCTCGCCGCTCTTGCGGACATCCATCGCCTCGCAGATGCGCTTCGTCGCCTGCTTGACCGCGCCGTGCCTGATGACATTGAAGAAGCCACCACCCAGGAACGACTTGCGATCCGACTGATGCCGGGCAAGCACGAGGTTATCCGATAACTTCAACGTCGATACCGCAGCATGGCCGTGGCGTTCCTCAGGCACGAAGCCAGCGCCGATCAGCCGGCGCGCATTGATGCCCTTGGTGCCGACGGACTTGCCGCGAAGCTGGACGAGATCATCCGCGGGGACGGTGTATTCGCCGGAAATGACATCGAACAATTCGCCCTGGCCGTTACCGGCAACGCCAGCAATCGCCAGCACCTCACCGGCCCGTACGCGCAGGGAAACGTCCTTCAGCGCCATGGCAAACGGGGTTCGCGCCGGTGCCGAAAGGCCCGCGATCTCCAGGAGAATATCGCCCTTGTTACCAAGCCCCTCGTGCTGCACGCTGGCGACATCGCTGCCGACCATCATGCGCGCAAGCGAACCGGTCGTTTCCCGCCCGGGATCGCAGGCGCCTGTGACCTTGCCGTGGCGGAGGACGGTGGCGCGCGAGCAGATGCGCTGCACTTCCTCAAGCCGATGGCTGATGTAGAGCACCGAGCGCCCTTCGTCCCTCAGCTTGAATAGCGTTTCGAACAGTCGATCGGCTTCCTGCGGCGTCAAAACCGAGGTGGGCTCGTCGAGAATGATGAGCCTAGGGTTTTGCAGGAGCGCCCGAACGATCTCGATGCGCTGGCGTTCTCCGACCGAGAGATCGGCCACATGCGCATTCGGATCGAGCGGCAAGCCATAGGCATGAGAGAGCTTGGCGGCTTCCTCGGAAATTTTTGCGAGCGGGATATTGCTGTCGAGCGAGAGCGCTATATTTTCCGCGACAGTCAGCGCCTCGAACAAAGAAAAATGCTGAAATACCATGCCGATGCCGAGCTTGCGCGCCGTGCCCGGCGCATCGATCGCCACTGGCTGCCCCTGCCAAACGATCTGCCCATGCGACGGTTCGAGCACGCCGAACAGCATCTTGACCAGCGTGGATTTGCCAGCGCCGTTTTCGCCTAGAAGGGCGTGAATTTCGCCTGGCTGGATTTCAAGATCGATTTCGTTGCAGGCTGCAAAACTGCCGAAGAGTTTCGTCAGTTTGCGAACTGACAATAGTGCACCGGCTGTCGGCGCATCAGATGACGACACGTTCCCCTCATTTCCTTCCCACCGTTCCTGCCCTTTACGGATCTATGGGATCAGCAGTGTAGTTCCACTCGTTTTCCTGGCTTCCAGATCCGCATGCGCGCGCCCTGCATCAACAAGCGGATAAGTTTGATGAATATTGATACGCACTTTGCTGCTTTGCACAACAGCAAATAACGCCTTTGCACTGGCTCTCAACTCCTCAGGTGTACCGACATAGGCGAAAAGGCTCGGCCGCGTGGCAAAGAGCGAACCCTTCTGGTTGAGGATGGCGAGATTGAAATTCTCGATCGGACCGGAAGACTGGCCGAAGGTGACCCACATCCCGCGCGGCTTCAGGCAATCGAGCGATTGCGGGAAAGTATCCTTTCCAACCGAGTCATAGACGACATCGACGCCCTTGCTTCCGGTGATTTCGCGAACGCGCTCGGCAAAATTCTCCTTGCTGTAGTCGATGACGTGGTCGTAGCCATGCGCCAGCGCCAGATCGACCTTTTCGGCGGAACCGGCAGTGCCGATGACGGTTGCGGCGCCGAGGGCCTTCGCCCACTGGCCGGCGATCAGGCCAACGCCACCGGCGGCCGCGTGGAACAAAAGCGTCGTTCCAGGGCCGACCTTGAAGGTGCGGTTCAGCAGATATTCGGCCGTCATGCCCTTCAGCATCATCGATGCCGCGGTTTCGAGCGTGATATCATCGGGCACCTTGACCAGATGACGCGTCTCGATATTGCGCTCGATGCTGTAGGCGCCATCGCTGCCGACATAGGCGACGCGGTCGCCGACCGCAAAATCGGTCACGCCAGGCCCAACTTCGGTGATCGTGCCCGCAGCTTCCTTGCCGAGCGGCAATGGAAACTGAGGTGCCTTGTAGAGGCCGGATCGAAAATAGACATCGATGAAGTTGAGGCCGATCGCGGCTTGACGAAGCTGCACCTCACCCGCGCCGGGAGGCGGCAGATCCACCTCCTCCAGCTTCATGACCTCCGGACCGCCATTCTCATGGATACGGATGACTTTGGTCTTCTTCATGATGCACAATCCTTACTGACGTCCTAGGGACGGGCCTCACTGACGTTCTAGGGACGCGCATGACTGACGACCCAGGAACGAGCCTTACTGACGTCCGAGCGACGGGAAAAACTGCAGCACGGCACCGATGCAATAGAGATAGATACCGCTGATGATGAAGAGGACAACGGCCCATTGCGGCATGACGAAATGCATCAGCAGCGAATAGATGCCGAGTGCCGACCAGAAGAGAAATATGCCAAGGTTCAGCGGTCGCAAGCGCTTGACACGCACGGGGTGCAGAAAATTGATCGGCAGAAAGGTCAGGACGACGGAAACGCCGACAAGGATCATGGCCGTCGTCGCGCTGGCGCCGATGACGAAAAGCGTGAAGATCACCATGTTCCAGACGACCGGGAAACCGGAGAAGAAATATTCGTCCGTCTTCATGCCGGTATCGGCGTAATAGATGGCACTGGAAACGACAATCATCCCGGCTGCGACAAACGACCAGGGCTCGCCGATCATGCCGCTCTCATAGAGAGCGAATGCCGGCAGGAGCACATAGGTCACGTAATCGATGATATTGTCGAGCGTATCGCCGGACCAGTTGGGCAACACTTCCTTGACGCGAACCTTGCGCGCGATCGGCCCATCGATGCCATCGACCAGCAGCGCCAGGCCAAGCCACCAGAACATATCGACAAAGCGATGTTCTGATGCCGCGACGACGCCGAGAAAGGCGAGAAACGATCCGGATGCCGTCAGTATATGAACGGAGAAGGCACGCATCTCCGCATAAGGCACCCGCTTGTAATTGAAGATTTTCATCCGCCCCACGACTCGTCAGCTTATTCACCTGCCCCAGCAGGCGGTTTTTCTTGCTAATATGCATCCTTTGGTCGGCATCGCCAGCGCAAAAGCGTTTATCTGGGCACGCTAGCGCGACTTACTGTCATTTTCACCCGTTGCGATGTTTCATCCCATGGATTTCAACAGGCTAAGCGCTTATTTTCAGTACCGAAGGCAATTGAGGCATCGATATGAAGCAGATTGAAGTGGCCGTTATCGGCGGTGGGCTCGCCGGCATGATCACGGCGTTCGCGCTGGCGCGCGGCGGAAGATCCGTCGCCCTTGTGGCCGCGCCGCACAACAAAGCCGACAAGCGGACCACGGCGCTGATGGATCAATCGATCCGTTTTCTGGAGCGACTGACGCTATGGGAGAAGATCGCGCCTTCGGCGGCGGCGCTGACCACGATGCGCATCATCGACGGCACGTCACGGCTGCTGCGGGCACCGACGGTCTCGTTCCGGGCATCGGAAATCGGCCTGGATGCCTTCGGTTACAATATTCCGAATGCCGTGTTGCTGGACAACCTCAGCCAAGCCATCGAAGCGGAAGGCAATGTCAGCCGCATCGAAGCCACGGCTTCCGAAATCGCCTTCCGCGACGATGGTGTCTCGATCACGTTCGACAATGGTGATTCGATCGAAGCTGCATTCGTCGTCGGCGCGGACGGCCGCAATTCGATAGTGCGAGAGACCCTCGGAATCAAAACCAAGGGCTGGTCCTATCCGCAATCGGCAATGGTTCTGAATTTTTCACATAGCCTGCCGCATCAGAACATCTCCACGGAATTCCACACCGAAAGCGGCCCTTTTACGCAGGTGCCTCTGCCCGGCCGGCGCTCCAGCCTCGTCTGGGTTCAGAAGCCGACCGAAGCCGCTGCCAACGCGGAGAAGTCGCTCGAAGAACTGGGCCGGTTGGTCGAGGAACGCATGCAATCGATGCTCGGCCAGGTCACGATCGAGGACAGCGTGCAGGTCTGGCCGCTTTCCGGCATGACGGCCTATCGTTTCGGCAAGGGTCGCGCCGCGCTGATCGGCGAGGCAGCCCACGTCTTCCCGCCGATCGGCGCGCAGGGCCTCAATCTCAGCCTTCGCGATATCTTGGCCCTTTCGGACATTCTCTGCTCGCGCGCCGATCAGCCGATCTCGGCGACATCGGGCGACAGTTTCGATCGTAAGAGGCGCGCCGATATTGTCAGCCGCACGGCGAGTGTCGATCTCCTCAATCGCTCGCTTCTGTCGGATTTTTTACCCGTGCAGATGCTGCGGGCAGTAGGCCTGCATGTGCTTTCGGCCATCGCGCCGCTCCGCAACATCGTCATGCGCGAGGGCATCGAACCCGGCGGCGGCCTGCGCAATTTTTCCTCGGCGTTACGGGAAAAGCTGCGCCGGTAAGGCGCCCGACTTTATCAGGTAAAGCACCAGCGAAACCGTCACCACGGAACAGCCCGTGGTGATCAGGATAGTGGCGGAGGCCCGCTCCTGCCAGACGTCGTATTGCTGACCGATGACAAAGACATTCGTTGCCGTCGGCAATGCCGCCAACAACACCGCCGCCTCGATCCAGATCGGATCAAAGCCGCCGACCGCTTGTAGAACGACATAAACCAAGAGCGGATGCAGCATGAGTTTTGCCGGCACGATATAGCCGATCTCGACCGGAATCCGCTTGAGCGGACGCAGCGCGAGCGTCACGCCCATGGCAAATAGTGCGCAAGGAGCAGCAGCTTGCGCGAGATAATTGACAAATCGCTCGAAGGCGATCGGCTGATGGAGAGAAAACGCTGCCGCGACGAAACCCAGCGCGGTCGACAGGATGAAGGGGTGCAGCAGCACCTTGCGGGCGATATCCACAGCGAGCTTCGCCGACGAACGCCTGTCGGCACCTTCCAGTGCCATCAGAGCAGGTGCGACGATGAAGTGCAGCGCATTTTCGAAGCAGACGATCAGCGCCACCGGAGCAGCCGCCTTTTCGCCCAGCGCCAGCAGCGCAAGCCCCGGCCCCATGTAACCGATGTTGCCATAGGCTCCCGCAAAGCCCTGGATAGTGCTGTCGGCAACCGAATTGCGACGCAGGAAACGGCCGATCAGAAACAGCAGCAGGAAAATCGAGTAAGTCGCGGCGATATCGGTGGCGATGAAGTCGATCCGCGTCAGCTCGTCGATCGGTGTTTGCGACACGAGCTTGAAAAACAGCGCCGGCAGCGCGGCATAGATGATGAACGTGTTCAACCAGCCGAGCGTCTCGGCCGGCTGCTTCGTAACGCGTGCAGCGACGTAGCCGACCAGGATCAGCCCGAAGAACGGCAGCAACAGACCAACGATATCAGCCATGGGGGTCAGCCATCGGGCATGTTCCATTTGCCGAGAAGAACGAGAGGCGAAAATATCGCCCGACTTAGCCGATTTTCATCAGGATCGGAAAGGTCTGCTGAAACCAGATCGCCATGTCGCTGATATAGCCGAAGATGAAGGCGAGACCGGTGAGCACCAGAAGCCCGCCCATGATCCGTTCGACCGTGCCGAGATGACGGCGGAAACGGGAGAGAAAGCGCATAAAGGCGCCCGAAAAGCCGGCGGCGATCCAGAAGGGAATGGCAAGCCCGAGCGAATAGACGGCGAGCAGGCCGGCGCCCGCGCCGACCGTTTCGCGCGATGCGGCAATGCCGAGGATGGCGCCGAGCACCGGGCCGATGCAGGGCGTCCAGCCGAAGGCGAAGGCAAGGCCCATGATATAGGCGCCCGTCAGCGTCGCCGGCTTGCCGCCGCTCTGGAAGCGCGCCTCCCGGGCCAGAAGGCCGATGCGGAAGACACCGAGGAAGTTCAACCCCATGATGACGATGATCAAACCGCCGATCTTGGCGAGAATATCGAGATGCTGGCGCAGAAGCATGCCGATCGAGGACGCACCGGCGCCGAGCGCGATGAATACTGTGGCAAACCCCAGCGTGAAGAACAGCGCCGACATCAACACATTGCCGCGGATGCCCGGTGCCTGAGCGACGGCCACTCCGCCGCCGCGAAACTGCTCGACCGAAATTCCCGCCATGTAACAGAGATAAGGCGGCACGAGCGGCAGCACGCAGGGTGAAAGAAACGAAAGCGCTCCGGCGACCAAAGCACTCAGAAGCGAAATATCGGCAAGCGACACGATGGACTCCGGCTATGTCATTCCGGCTCCCTTCCTAACGACGCGGGTGCCGGAAAGCCAATCACCTTTTCGAGCGAGCTTGCCGTCGTGCCTTAAAGTTGACGGAATTGGGATAGCTGCAGCCAGGCGCAAAACCCCGATTTTCCCCGGTTTTCCGGGCCCAACCAGGAGTCGCGAAGCTATGCGATGAGCGAATTGCATTTGTAAAAATATTGGTTCAAGCTGTTGAAGTTCGTCGAACAACGCACATTCCACTCAAGCTAGTCAGCGGAGGAAAAGCCCCCATGAGAATTGCTACTATGTTCACGACTGCAGCCTTTGTCGCACTCTTCAGCGTAAGCGCGATGGCACAAACGGCCACCACCCCCAGCACCACGACAACGACCACGCCGAGTGCAACGACGTCGACGCCATCGACGACCAATACGATGAAGCCAAAGGCAGCGAAGCCTGCCCAAACTGCCGTTTCCAAGGCATGTTCGGCCCAGGCCGATGCGAAGGGCCTGCATGGAAAGGCGCGCGCCAAATTCCGAAGCGATTGCAAGAAGAACGGCGGCAAGGCCTAGACTTTTTCACTCTGAAATCGCGGTCAACTTTACCATCCAGCTGGCGGTAAAGTTGACCGCGACCGGTTCGTTACTCTCACGCAAAATTCAGATGAAATGCCAGGCCTCGGCGAAAAATCGCGTCAGCCGGATTTGAATTTCGTTCGATCGTTCAGATGGCCACCAAATGTATGAGCGGTAGTTATCGCTCATGCATCTCTCGGTTTACGCTCCTTTGTCACCGGATCGGTCTTGCCCTCCGCAAGCCTATTTCTGGGATCGGCAACGACTGAAGCTCCATCCTTTTCCCTATTCATTCGATCGCTCTTATGCGCCTTGCTGTGCTGTATCTTTGCCAGCGCTTGCTTCTTCTCACGTTCGCCATTCGATTCATCTCGATCCTGTGCCAAGGCGTGCCTCCTTTTTGTTAAAGAGGGAACTCACCTGATGAAATTAGGTTCCGAACGAAGGCACGACACGATTATGCTCAGCGGTCCCTATCCCACTAACCAGCGGATTTGTTGTCTTCGAATTAGGCAAATGCCGCTTCGCTGTACTTTTAGCGACATATAATATAATAATGCGACGACAGGCGTGAAACGAATCTTGAATTCCATCCGTTTAAGCTTCGCTGCCATGTGAGGAATGCTGATCATGACGTCGATCGAAAGAAAGAAGCTCGCGCGGCTTGTTATGCTCAAATTGCTGCCGATCTTCGCTGGGCTGACGGCGGTCGCAGTCGTTGCGCTCTCAACAATTGCGTAAGTACCGGTCACGACCTCCGCGGAGGCGAGCGCGGTAATAACGTTATCGGGATCTCGAATCTTGCTGCTCGATATTTCGCCTGCCCAACGTCAGGAACAGTCGGTGCTGTCGACCGAAAACGAATAGTCCCTGCCCTTCAGCTGATAGATGTAATTCGCCAAAGATGCTTCGCCGGAACTGAATTTCGGCAGCAGGAAGTCGCAGAGATCGGTAAGCTGCGCGGATTTGACGAGAGGCGAATCGAAATCGTCATCATCGTCATCGAGATCGTAGAAATAGCTATAGATGTGATCGCTGAGGTCTATCTTCGTCAGCGTGGTTTTCTGGTCGATCTTCTTAGGCAAATCCTTGTTGGCGAAGATCACCGGATAACGATCGGAGAGGTAGGGGATCACAAGCCGCTCGGTCGCGGGCGCGGTGATCGCGATTCCGAGAAGCGGCAGCACTCTCAAGGCTATAGAAAACCTCCTGCCCGCGATCAGCCCGGCCAAAAGGCCCAAGGATACCAGCAACCCGCAAACGATTGCATAAATCTCCCACAGAGACAGCTCTGCCACGAATTCCATCATTCGCCCGTCGTCTTCACCAACAGTCTTATTGATGAAGCTATGATACTATGAAATCGAGATTCGTCACCAGCCAATTCGGACCAAACGTCATCAACAACCTGTGCGTTCCGGTTGACGGACGAAAGCGCGATGCGAACCGAGGCAAGACAATCGATGAGATTCAGCAATCAAAAACATCTGCGAAGGTTGCCGGGTTGTGTGCGGCCTTCGGGTAGGCTCATGATCGTTCTAATGAACCAGCTTCGCAACCTGGGGGACGGTTTGCATCGCGCTCTCGTGCCGTCCGGAAGTCAATCCGATGATGACCGCAACCGCAGCGACCATTATGTAAATAATGGTGCCTTTGGGCTTTCGGTCCGATAAGCAACGCCTTGTCGACTCTAATGAACGCGGATGGTCAGACATCTTGATCCTTTGGTATTTAAGAGCGCTCATTTAGTGGATCAGCGAGCTCAGTTAAATATCTCGATTCGCGCATCTCCCCTGCAGGCAGCGAATACCGGGTTGTTCTTGTGTCTGGGTTGCTCGGTAGAAATATGGCTCTTCCTGTGTGTGCCGCATCTTGGCCAGGTACCTGGTCTAGGTAACGGCGATATCACTGGAAAATCGAGTAATACAAAAATCCGCACCTTCGCCTAAGGGCGTTTGGCGACCTATCTCTCCGGGCTGGACAAAGAAACGATGGTGAGAGCGATGGGATTCGAACCCATGACCTACTGATTAAAAGTCAGTTGCTCTACCGACTGAGCTACGCTCTCCCTCTCCGCTGGCAGAAGCTGCCCCGGCTGGAAGTGCGCGGAACATATGCAGACGCCTTATTGTGGTCAACCCATAAAATTGCGGTTGTCAGTGGCCGAGGATGCTTTTCCTCACCTCACTACCACGAAACGACGCCATAGGCCGAAGAAGCCGCCCGTTCTTCAGGAAAATCAGAATTCCGGCGCCAGCGACGAATGAGCTGCGGCAAGACAATCGATTCTCAGAGACCCAAACAACCGTAACAATTTCCCTTAATAATCAGGGTTGCAATGAACGGATCAATCGGCTCGCCATGCGCAACAGTTGGGGTGCGAATCGTTTTTGGTGTATATCAGCTATTGTTAACAACCTGTCGGGCCCTCAGGAGGTTCTTTTATGGAAGACGCAAACGTAGGTTGGATTGCAGCAATTATCATCGGCGGTTTGGCTGGCTGGTTCGCCGAGATGATCATGAAGAGCAACACCGGCATCATCATGAACATCATCCTCGGCATTGTTGGCGCGCTCGTCGCCAGCTGGCTGTTTCGTGCCCTCGGCATCGCGCTGCCGTTTCATGTATGGCTGAACTATCTGGTCACTGGCTTCATCGGCGCCTGCATTCTCATTTTCATCGGGCGATTGATCAGGCGATAGCAGCGTATCGGGCTGCATACGCCCGAATTGGGAAGAGGAAAAAAGGGAAGGCGGAGCAAATCGCCTTCCCTTTTTTGTTGCGTGAGCCCGGCGAAAGGCTGCCTTTAGCGGAGGCAACGCGACTTTCAAGGTCTTTTCAAGCTCCAGCTTGGCGCTATCTATCGGATGAGGAACCGAAAGGAGGTTGGAAAGATGATAGAAAACGCCAATCGGACAACCGCCCGCAAAGTCATCCGCGGCCGCCCATACAGCATTGCCGAGTTTGCACGGAAGTACCGTCTCGATGATGCGGAGGCAAAACGCCTTTTCTACAAGTTCGGCCCGTCGTCCACCGAGCTGGACCTTCTCATGGCCGCCAAACGAAGACCGCCCACCCTTGCCACTGCAATCGGCCAATAACGACGCGGCTCCTTTGCTCCACTTGCGAAATATCCGGAAATCGTCGGCCCCTGGGAACGACGATTTCCGGTAAGGCGATTTGAACGCGCCGCCGAGCCGGCCTTGTTGACGTGTCGCGACCGTTGCCTTCGACGAGGCCAGATGACACTGTGTGCTCTCACGCATAAGCCGGACATGATTTCGGATGCAGAATTCGCTCAGCCATCTTGCCTATCTCGCGCTGGAATATGCGATCGTGTCGCTTGAGTTGAAGCCAGGCGACCTTGTGACCGAAAAACAGCTGATCGAGATGGCGGGACACGGACGGACGCCGGTGCGCGAGGCCATTCAGAAGCTTGCCTGGCAGGGATTGATCCATGTGCGCCCGCGCGTCGGCCTGCAAATCGCGGAAATTCGCCCGGAAGATCATCAATATGTCATGCAGGTGCGACGCGAACTCGAACCGATTGCCGCCGCGCTCGCCGCCACCTATGCCGATCCGCAGCAGCGGGAGCGATTGCGCGAATGCGCCCGACGGATGGCGGAATGCGCCGGTACCGGCGACCTGCCCGGTTTTTTCGCCGCCGACAAGACATTCGATGAAATTCTGGAAGCCGCCTGCCCCAACAACTTCATCACGGCAGCGCTCGCCCCAGTGCAAACACATGCGCGCCGGCTATGGTATTCGACTGGAACGCATGACCGCATGGGCGGCGCGATCACCATGCATGTTCAGGCGATAGACGCCATCCGCGGCGGCGATGCGGACAAGGCGCGCACAGCCATGGCTGCACTTATCGATTATCTCAACAACGCATGAAAAAGGCGGCCCCGTTGCCGAAACCGCCTTTCATTTAGCATTGGAATAATTTGCTTAACCGACGAAAGCGCGTTCGATGACGAACTCGGCCGGCTTGTTGTTGGCACCTTCGTTCAGGCCGGCCTTTTCGAGCAGGACCTTGGTGTCCTTCAGCATGGCGGAGGAGCCGCAGATCATGCCGCGATCGATCACGGGATCCAGCGGCGGTACGCCGAGGTCGCTGAAAAGCTTGCCGTTTTCGATGAGATCGGTGATGCGGCCCTTGAAGGGGAATTCCTCGCGGGTGACGGTCGCGTAGTGGCGCAGCTTATCGCCGACGACTTCGCTAAGGATCTCGTCATTGCGGATTTCCTCGACAAGATCGAAGCCGTATTTCAGCTCGGCAACATCGCGCGTCGTGTGGGTGAGGATGACTTCCTCGAATTTTTCATAGGTTTCCGGATCGCGGATAAGGCTCGCAAACGGCGCAACTCCGGTGCCGGTCGAGAACATATAGAGCCGACGGCCGGGCGTCAGCGCATCCAGAACCAGCGTGCCCGTCGGCTTCTTGCGCATCAGCACTTCGTCGCCGGGCTTGATGTTCTGCAGGTGCGAGGTCAGCGGACCGTCCGGCACCTTGATGGAAAAGAATTCAAGCTCATCGGCCCAGGCGGGGCTCGCGATCGAATAGGCGCGATAAAGCGGCTTCCCCTCGACCATGAGGCCGATCATGGCGAACTCGCCCGAGCGGAAACGGAAGCCCTGCGGCCGGGTCATGGTGAAGCGAAAGAGCCGGTCGGTATAATGCGTGACGCTCAGCACCTTCTCGGCGAAGACGCCGGCGGGTACTGCTGAAGCAAATTCATCTGTCTTTGCGGGGGCGTTCATTCTGTCTCGAATCCCGTATTAGTCTTACGCGTTCTTCCTGGGCACGTATTCCCTGGCAGGCTCATTTCGCGACGCTGATATAACAATATAGCCGGTTTTGAAAGGCATTCCATTCCAACCGACGTTACGGGACTGAAATATGCCTATTCCAGTCAAGTTTCCATATCACCGAACGTACATAATTCGAAAGGCTTGAATACGGCAATCCGACGCTGTCAAATTGCCGCAACGGCCGCCTTTCGACATCAGGCCGACTTTGCCGGCAATCGCCGCCAGCTATAGGCCTGCCCGCCTTCTGCGCGGCGCGCGGTCGGCTGATAGTAATGCGGAATGCCCGGAAGGCGGTTCTCCGCCAATCTCTTCAGTGCGGTTTCATTCGTCACCGAGAAACTATCAATGCCGACGCGCAGCATCAACGGAATCTGGTCGATCAGCACGTCGCCGACAGCACGCAGCTCATTGGCGTAGCCGAGGCGTTGGCGCAGCAGCGAGGCATGGCTGAAGGCACGACCATCATTGAAGGCTGGAAAGGCAACCGCGACGATATCGAGACGGTCGAGATAGGGCTGCAGCCGTGTCACGTCGTCGGCTGGCTTGATGACGACGCCGAGGCCGGCCTCATTGCTCTCTTCCGCCTTTGCGATCAACGCATCGAGGCCGAGCAGCGGCTTCTGCGCCTCGGTTGCCTTGACCTCGTCAGTTTCGATGACCCACGGATCATGCTCCACGAAGCCTGTTTCACGCCAGATCTTGGTCATGGTCAATCTCCTTACGCTGCTTCGGCTGCCGACGAGGACGCGCCGTAGAGCGCGGTCTTGAACGGCTGCGGCCCGACGCGGCGATAAGCGGCGAGGAAGGTTTCGGAGGGATCCAGACGAAGACCGAGATAGGTGTCGACGATGGTCTCGATGGCGTCGGTCACCTTGTCGGGCTCGAAGCCGCGACCGATGATCTCGCCGATCGAGGTATTTTCGTCGCCGGAGCCGCCGAGCGTGATCTGATAGAGTTCCGCACCCTTCTTCTCGACCCCAAGCAAGCCAATATGACCGACATGATGATGGCCACAGGCATTGATGCAGCCGGAAATCTTGATCTTCAGCTCGCCGATCTCCGCCTGGCGCTCGGGCGAACCGAAACGCGTAGAGATTTCCTGCGCAACCGGAATGGAGCGCGCATTGGCAAGTGCGCAATAGTCGAGACCGGGACAGGCGATGATATCCGTAATCAGGCCGGCATTGGCCGTCTCCAGGCCGATAGCGACGAGGCCGCGATAGACGGCTTCGAGATCTGCCAGTGCAACATGCGGCAGGATAAGGTTCTGCTCATGGCTGACACGGATTTCGTCGAAGGCATATTCCTCGGCGATATCGGCGACAGCCTCCATCTGAACATCCGTCGCGTCGCCCGGAATACCGCCGATCGGCTTCAGCGAGATTGTCACCATGCCGTAATCGGGGTTCTTGTGCGGCTGGACATTCTGTTGCACCCAGCGGGCAAAGGCCGGATCGGCCTTCTTCCAGCGCGCCAGGCTTTCCCAGCCTTCAGGGCGCTGCGGCAGCGCCGGCGGCGCGAAATAGGCCGAGATGGCCTGGACATCGGCTTCCGGCAGCTTCAGCTCGGTGTCTCGCAGCTTGTCGAACTCGACTTCGACCTGGCGTGCCAGTTCCTCGGCGCCCGTTTCATGCACGAGAATCTTGATGCGCGCCTTGTACTTATTGTCGCGGCGGCCATGCAAATTATAAACGCGCATGATGGCGGTGATGTAAGAAAGAAGATCCGCTTCCGGCAAATAGTCACGGATCAGCTTGGCAACCAGCGGCGTCCGCCCCTGCCCGCCGCCGACATAGACAGCAAAACCGATCTCGCCCTTGTCGTTTTTCTTCAGATGCAGGCCGACATCATGCACCTGAATAGCGGCACGGTCGCGCTCGGCGCCGGTGACGGCAATCTTGAACTTACGCGGCAGGAAGGAGAACTCCGGATGAACGGAAGACCATTGGCGCAGGATTTCGGCATAGGGCCTGGGATCGGCGACTTCGTCGGCCGCGGCGCCGGCAAAATGATCGGCCGTCACGTTGCGAATGCAATTGCCCGAGGTCTGGATCGCGTGCATCTCGACAGAAGCAAGATCGGCCAGTGCATCCGGCATCTCGGAAAGCTTCGGCCAGTTGAACTGCAGGTTCTGACGCGTGGTGAAGTGGCCATAGCCGCGGTCATAGGTGCGGGCGACGTGGGCGAGCATGCGCATCTGGCGCGAGCTCAGCGTGCCATAGGGGATGGCGATGCGCAGCATGTAAGCATGCAGCTGCAGATAGACGCCGTTCATCAGGCGCAGCGGCTTGAACGCATCTTCCGAAAGCTCACCCGAGAGGCGTCGCTCCACCTGATCGCGGAACTGGCCAACCCGTTCCGCAACAAAGGCGTGGTCGAATTCATCGTAACGATACATGACTTCCTCGGGACTTCTCAGACTGCAATGAAATCGGGATCGGCCGCAGCATAGCCGGGCGCGTATTCCATGGTGGGGCCTTCGGCGCGGATGCGCTCGCGCAGGCGCAGCGGCCAAAGCTTGCCGCCCGTTTCCTGCACGTCGATAAGATTGACGTCGACGACCTTGTTGTCAGCATAGGCCTGCTTGCCGATCGCTTCCAGCGCGGCTTCCGCTTCGGCATGCCGAGCGACCAGCGCCTCCTGCAGCGATGTCACCCACTCGCCATTTGCATTGAGCCAGACGGCGACGCCATCGGTGAGCCGGTTTGCGGTCAGAACCTTGTCGACCATCAATCAGTTCCTTGCATAGTCTTGAGCAGCGGTCTCGCGGCGGACCAGCGGCTCGGATTGTTCAAAATTCGCACCGGCGACGGCGTCGCCGATAATGACCATGACCGGCCCACCCAGCTCATCGCGGTGTTCGAGATCGGGTAGATCCCGCAGGATGCCGTGCATCAAGCGGCGATCGCGCCGGCTGGCATTCTCGATGATGGCAACGGTCGTCTCGGGCGGCAGTCCGGCTTGCATCAGACGGCCGGCGACGGAAGCGGCAACCGTCCGTCCCATATACACCGCAATCGTGGCGCCGGATACGGCCAAACTGGCCCAATCGGGCAGCACATCGCCCGTGAGATCGTGACCCGTTGTAAAGACCAGCGACGAGGCGACGCCACGCAGCGTCAGCGGCAATTCGAAATCGGCAGCAGCGGCAAAGGCCGAGGTGATGCCGGGAACAATCTCATAGCCGATACCGGCGGCGCGCAGAGCCGCCATTTCCTCGCCGGCACGGCCGTAAACCAGCGGATCGCCCGATTTCAGCCGCACGACGCGCTTGCCTTCGCGGCCCAGCTGCACCAGCAGATCGTTGATCTCTTCCTGCGACTTGCTATGGCATCCCTTGCGCTTGCCGACGGAGAGGCGCTCCGCGTCGCGACGTCCCATATCGACGATCGCCTGCGGCACCAGCGCGTCATAGACGATGACATCGGCTTCCATCATCACGCGCTGCGCCCGCAGCGTCAGCAGATCTTCGGCGCCCGGGCCGGCACCGACCAGCCAGACGCGGCCCTCGACATCGCGGGACGACCGCAGCAGTTCATCGGCTGCTTGCTCCGCCTGCGCGACATGACCGGCATTGACGGCATCAGCGACCGGTCCGGAAAAGAACTGCCGCCAGAAGATGCGGCGAGCGACGCCACGCGGCACAAGACGCTCGACCGGCTTGCGATAGCGCGTGGCCAGCTCCGCCAGTTTGCCGAGCGACGGCGACAACATCTGGTCGATCTGCGCGCGGATCATCTGCGCCAGCACAGGTCCGGCACCCTCGGTGCCGATGGCGACGGCAACAGGCGCACGATTGACCAGCGCTGGCGTATAGAAATCGCAATAGTCGGGCTGATCGACGGCGTTTGCCGGAATTCGCTCGGCGCGAGCCGCATCGACGATCGCGCGATCTGCTTCGGCATCACCAGTGGCGGCAAAGACGAGCGTCGCGCCCTTGACCTGATCGGGTGAAAAATCGCCACGTACGGTTTCGATGCGGTTTGCGATGAGGAAAGCGTGATAGTCAGCCTCGGGCACCGACGCAAAGGCAACGACTTTCGCCTGCGTGTTCAAAAGCAGTCGCACCTTGGCAAAGGCCTCGTCGCCATTGCCGAAGACAGCCGCCACCCTTCCTTCCACGCGGAAGAAAGCGGGAAACACTGAAAGCTGTTCAGTCCTGGGAGGCATCATGGTTCCACTTCGAGATTTGGCGAATATCGCCCCTGCGGCCAAGAGATTGAAGAAACAGAAATTCTAATGCCCATGCATGCGCGTATTCTTTTGCTCGACATGACAAGGATTTGAGCAAAACTCACCAGGCGAGCAGATTGCAATAAGCCTATAAAATCTATAGAGTTTTATGACTCAGCGCCGTTGCCGAGCTGCTTTATTGCTTGTGGCAAACATAGTCTTTAAGTTATTTACGCATACCGCCGCATTTGCAATCCCGATAGACTGCAGCGAAAATCGTTGGAGAAAACCTTTGTCTGACAATAGCATCGCTGCACGCCTTCTCAACGTCGTCGAGCATGACATTCTGCCCCTGACCCGCAAAGGCGTCGCGGCCGGCAACAAGGTTTTCGGCGCGGCCATCCTGCGAAAGCCCGATCTATCGCTCGTCATTGCGGAAACCAACAATGAATTGGAAAATCCGCTCTGGCATGGCGAGGTTCACACCCTGAAGCGCTTCTACGAACTCGGCGAGAAGCCCGCGACCAAGGGTTTGATCTTTCTGTCGACCCATGAGCCCTGCACCATGTGCATGTCGGCGATCACCTGGGCCGGTTTCGACAATTTCTACTATTTCTTCAGCCACGAGGACTCCCGGGATGCCTTTGCGATCCCGCATGATCTCAAGATCCTAAAAGAAGTCTTCGGCCTGGAGCCGGGTGGCTATCGCCGCCAAAACGCATTCTGGAACAGCTTTGCCATTTCCGACCTCGTGGAGACGGAAGACGATCCACGCAAAGGCGAGCTGAAGGACCAGACCGCGCGCATCAAGCGGGCCTATGCGGATCTCTCCGACAACTACCAGGCGTCGAAGAGCAGTAACGACATCCCTTTGAATTGACAGAGCAAGACCCGAGGCAATGATGGAAGCATCGCGAGACATAAACGGCCTGATCGACATCATGGCGGCGCTGCGAAACCCCGAAAGCGGCTGCCCTTGGGATATTGTCCAGACCTTCGAGACCATCAAGCCCTATACTATTGAAGAGGCCTATGAAGTCGCGGATGCGATCGAGCGCAAGGATACGGACGATCTCTGCGACGAGCTCGGCGATCTCTTGCTACAGGTCGTTTTCCATTCCCGGATCGCCGAGGAGGCCGGCGCGTTTTCCTTCGGCGATGTCGTCCACGCCATCTCCCGCAAGATGATCCGCCGCCATCCGCATGTCTTTGCCGTCTCCGATGCCAAGACCGAGGACGCGGTGACGCTGCAATGGGATCGGATCAAGGCCGAGGAGAAGCGGGAACGCGCCGAACGCCGCGCCAAGAGCGGTATCATTGAAGATCTCAAGGCCGGTTTCCTGGGTTCGGTGCAGCGGACTTTCCCTGCCCTGACCGAAGCCTTGAAACTGCAGGAGCGCGCCGCCAAGGTGGGTTTCGATTGGTCTGCGCCGGAGCCGATCCTCGACAAGATCGAGGAGGAAATCGGCGAATTGCGGGCAGCACTTGCAAGCGGCGACAAGGCCAAGGTCAGCGACGAACTCGGCGATCTGATCTTTGCTGTAGTCAATATCGGCCGGCATGTGAAGGCCGATCCGGAGCAGGCTTTGCGCGGCACAAACACCAAGTTCCGCCGCCGCTTCCATCACATCGAAACGACGCTCGAGGCTGAAGGCGAGACGTTGGAAGGCGCCTCGCTGGAGCGGATGGAAGAGATCTGGCAGTCGGCTAAAGCCATCGAGCGGCAGCTTGCCGGAGTCAAAACGGCGTAAAAACGCCTATTCCCAGTCTTCGCGCTGCGGCTTCGGGCCATTGCCCATGCGCCGCTCCAATTCAGCCGCTTCAGCCTCGGTCAATCGGACGTCGAGCGTCACCGTACCGTCCTCATTGTCCTCGCGGTTATCGACGATGGCGTGATTGTAAAGCCAGGGCAGCAGCGGCAGTTTTTTGACCGGCAGCGTGATCGTCGTTTCCGTCAGCACGCCGGAAAGACGCCGGCTGATTTCATCCATCAGACGATCAACGCCCTCGCCTGTTATCGCTGAGACCGCAATGACGTTTTCAGCAGTCGACGCCTTCTGGACGATGGCGTCATGCGCTTCCGGCTCCAGGCGGTCGATCTTGTTCCAGACCTCAAGAATGCGCTCGGCGCCTTCGGCCTCGCCAATGCCGAGATCGCCGAGAATGCGCATGACATCTGCACTCTGGGCCTGATTGTCGTCATCCGAGAGATCCCGGACATGCAGAATCAGGTCGGCTTCCAGCACCTCTTCCAGCGTTGCGCGAAACGCGGCCACCAGGTGAGTCGGCAGATCGGAGATGAAGCCGACGGTATCTGAAAGAATGACCGTGCGGCCATGCGGCAGCTTCATGCGGCGCAGCGTCGGATCGAGCGTCGCAAACAGCATGTCTTCCGCCAGCACGCCGGCGCCGGTAATGCGATTGAACAGCGTCGACTTGCCGGCATTGGTATAGCCGACCAGAGCCACGATCGGATGCGGCACCTTCTTTCGTTTGGCGCGATGAAGCTGACGGGTGCGAACCACCTGTTCCAGTTCGCGCTCCAACCGGATGATCCGCTCTTGCAGCATGCGACGGTCGGCTTCGATCTGGGTTTCACCCGGGCCGCCCATGAAGCCGGCACCGCCGCGCTGGCGTTCAAGGTGGGTCCAGCTTCGAACCAACCGGCCCTTCTGGTAGTTCAGATGCGCAAGCTCGACCTGCAGCGTGCCTTCCTTGGTGGAAGCGCGGCGGCCGAAGATTTCGAGAATGAGGCCGGTGCGGTCGATGACCTTGGCGTTCCATGCCTTCTCGAGATTGCGCTGCTGTACCGGCGTCAAAGGATGATCGACGATGACGAGCCCGGCGTTGAACTCGTCGAGCAACGCGAGGATTTCCTCGATCTTGCCGGTTCCAAGCAGGGTTGCCGGCCGCGGGTCGCTGATCGGAACGATTGAGCCGTTGACGACATCGAGATCGATGGCCAGCGCGAGGCCCTTGGCCTCTTCCAGCCGGCTTTCGGGTGGGCGTGAAACGGAGATGGCACTGTCGGCTTGAGCGGAACGCGCGGCACGTGCCTGTTTCAGCACAGGCACGACGACAACGGCGCGCATATCATCCCGGTGCTTTACGGTCTCCGGGATGAGGGAATCATTTTTGGTATCGCGTGTCGTGATAACGGCAAGTCCCGGTTAGGATGCGGCTTCTTCGCTCTCGAACATCTGCATCGGCTGACCCGGCATGATCGTCGAGATCGCATGCTTGTAGACGAGCTGCGAATGGCCATCGCGGCGGAGCAGGACGCAGAAATTGTCGAATGAGGTTACGACACCTGTGAGCTTCACGCCGTTAATCAAGAAAATTGTGAGTGAAATCTTTTGCTTGCGAACAGTATTGAGAAACAAGTCCTGCAAGTTCTGAGAACGTTCCGCCATCGCGCCGCTTCTTTCTTTTTTGCCGACCTGAGCCGGTTGAATGTCATGGTATACAGAGGTCCCGGACGGGAGATACCCTCATTCTCTCCCCCCAGCGAATGTTGGTATCAAATCGCAGTCTTTTCCGCAACGTCGAAAAAGGCTTCACGAATTTTCTGTGACATGCTGCCCGGATGACCGTTCGCTATCGTCTCTCCATCGATAGAAACGACCGGAAAACAGATACTTGTCGCCGCCGTGATGAAGACTTCGCGGGCCTTCATCATCTCTTCGACCGAGAAGAATCGCTCGATGATCGTCACATCGAGCTTGGCTGCAACGTCCATCAACGTCGTGCGGGTGATGCCGCGCAGGATGCCATGCTCGGCCGGGCGGGTGACGAGATTCCCGTCGTGATCGACGATCCAGACGTTAGTCGCCGCACCTTCCTTCACCATGCCGTTGTGATCGATATAGATCGCCTCCTGCGCGCCGGCCTCCTTGGCCTGTTGGCGGGCCATGGCGTTCGGAAGCAGACCGACCGACTTGATATCCACGCGGTCCCAGCGGTTGTCGCGGACGGTGACCGCCTTGATGCCATCGGCATTCTTCCTGGCAATCACGGACTGATCAGTGCTCTTGGCGGTGACGACGATCGAGGATGGCGTGCCATCAGGCGGGAAGACGTGATCGCGCCGGGCAACGCCGCGCGTCACCTGCAGATAGAATAGGCCATTGCGGACATGGTTGCGGCGCAGCGTCTCGCGAATCACAAGAACCAATGCCTGTCGCGTCATCGGCCAGGCGATCCGCAGCTCGCTCAGCGAACGATTGAGTCGATCGAGATGGCGCGTCAGGTCGACGATCACGCCATGACGAACCTCGCACACCTCGTAGACGCCATCGGCGAACTGGTAGCCGCGATCCTCGATATGCACCATGGCATCGCTATGCTTGACGTAGCGGCCGTTGACGTAAGCTATTCTCGGCATAAAAGCCCCTGATCCGAATGCTGTGATGTTCGAAATGTCGGGCGGCCGATCAGACGCCCAACGACTTCAGCTTGCGATGGAGTGCCGAGCGCTCCATGCCGACAAATTCCGCCGTGCGCGAGATATTGCCGCCGAAACGGTTGATCTGAGCGATGAGATAATCGCGCTCGAACATTTCGCGGGCTTCGCGCAGCGGCAATGTCATGATGTGATAATCATTCTTGGCGGAGACCTTCGGCAGCATATCGCCGAGGTCGGTCGGCAGCATTTCCGCGGTGATCGGCGTTTCTGCGCCATCCGAGCGTGCCAAGATCATCAGCCGTTCGATGTTATTGCGCAGCTGGCGGATGTTGCCGGGCCAATCGTGCGCCTGCAGCACGGCCATGGCGTCGTCACCGATGCGACGCGGCCGGATGCCCGCCTGCTCCGAAATCTGGCGCATCAGCTGATCCACGAGGAAGGGAATATCCTCCCGGCGCTCGGCAAGAGCAGGGACGCGGACGGGCACGACAGCTAGGCGGTGATAGAGATCTTCGCGGAACAGGCCCTCGGCAATGCGGCTCTCGAGATTGTAGGCCGTGGACGAGATGATGCGCACATCCACCTTCACCCGCTTGGAACCGCCGACGCGCTCGAACTGCTGATCGACGAGCACCCGCAAGATCTTGTTCTGCGTCTCGCGCGGCATTTCACCAACTTCGTCGAGATAGAGGATACCGCGATGGGCCTCTTCCAAGGCGCCGATCTTGCGCGCCTGCCCCGGCGAGCCTTCGGTGCCGAACAGGGCGATTTCCATGCGCTCCGGCGTGATTGTGGCGGCGTTCAGCGCCACGAAGGGGCCATTGGCGCGGGTCGACTTCTTGTGGATCATCCGGGCCACGAGCTCCTTGCCGGAGCCCGACGGACCGAAGATCATGATGCGGCTGTTGGTGGGAGAAACCTTGTCGATGGTCTGGCGCAGCTGCGACACCGCAACCGACGTGCCGATCAATTCAACGGCGTCGCCCGTGCGGCGCTTAAGCTCGGAGACCTCACGCTTCAGCTTGGAATTTTCCAACGCGCGCTCGGCGATCAGGATGAGGCGATCGGCCTTGAATGGCTTTTCGATGAAATCGAAAGCGCCGCGCTTGATGGCGGACACGGCCGTTTCGATATTGCCATGGCCCGAAATCATAACCACGGGCAGCTCCGGATGGCGTGCCTTGATCTCATCCAATAGCGCCAGACCGTCGAGCTTGCTGCCCTGCATCCAGATATCGAGGAAGATCAGCCGCGGCGCGCGATCGGAAATCGCGGCGAGCGCGCTGTCGCTGTCATGCGCAGTGCGGGTTTCGTGGCCCTCATCCGAAAGAATCCCCGAAACGATTTCGCGAATGTCTTCCTCGTCGTCGACTACGAGAATATCAGATGCCATAGACGCTTTCCTTGTCATTTTCTGTACGGGCGACGGCGGCTTGCTCACGGCGCGGCAGATGCACGCGGATCATGGCCCCCCTGCCCTGGTCGAAATCGGCTGGCGCATCGTGGAGTTCGATCTGCCCGCCATGGTCTTCAATGATCTTCTTGACGATGGCGAGGCCAAGGCCCGTGCCCTTCTCGCGCATCGTCATATAGGGTTCGAGAATGCTGTGCCGGTTTTCCACCGGCAGGCCGCGGCCATTGTCGATGACGTCGACAGTGAAGCGATCGCGATCTGGATCGAGCGACGAGCGCACGAGGATCTTTGGCTGCTCGCGAGCCTGGTCGCTCGGTAAGCCTTCGATTGCCTCGACCGCATTCTTGATGAGATTGCCGAAGGCCTGGCCGAGCATTCGCGCATCGAACATGCCCTCGAGCCGCTCGTCGCCCAACTCACGCCCGAACTGGACATGTGTATTGCCCATTTCGCGCAGGAACACGGCGTCGCGCAGAATATCGCGCAGATCGGTCGGCTCCATGGTCGGCTTCGGCATGCGGGCGAAGGAGGAGAACTCGTCGACCATGCGACCGATATCACCGACCTGCCGGATGATCGTATCCGTGCACTGGTCGAAGACCGGGCGGTCGGCCTCGGCGATGTTCTTGCCGAAACGGCGGCGGATACGCTCGGCCGACAGCTGAATGGGCGTCAGCGGGTTCTTGATCTCATGGGCAATGCGGCGCGCGACATCAGCCCAGGCGGTCGAACGTTGCGCTATGACAAGATCGGTAATGTCATCGAGTGTGATGACATAAGACTCGTTAGCATCGCGCGATTCCTCACGCGTTACCTGAACGCTTAGCGTGCGTACCGTTCCGCCGCGAACAAGGCTGATCTGCTTGCGGAAATCGCTGCGATGGCGCGCCGTCGCTTCCGTCACGACCTGATCGACCTCTGGTGAGATGTCGGACAGGTTCTTGCCGATAAGCTCGTCGCTCTTGAGCGCCAGCAAATCTTCGGCCGAGGTGTTGACGATGGTGATACGCCGATCGTGCTCGACACCGATCACGGCCGCCGTCACACCCGAAAGCACGGCTTCGATGAAGCGGCGGCGGTCGTCGACCTCGTCCTTCGCTTCAAGGATTTCATCGCGCTGCGTGCGAATTTCCGAGATCATCTTGTTGAAGGTGCGCGAGAGGCTGCCGACGTCGCCGTCAGCCGAGCGTACCGGCACCAGCACGTTCATGTTCCCCGAAGCAACGTTATCCGCAGCACTGATGAGGAGACGGATGGGTCTGACGATACGATCGGCAATTGCGATGGCTGTCCAGATCGCCGCCAGAAGTACGATGAGAGCAAAGCCGATATAGAGAACGGCGAAGGCGATCTGGAGCGACATGCGCCCTTCTTCCATCGCCTTGTACTCGACGGTATTGTCCTCCACCATCCGCATGGCATTCATGACGCGCGGATCGACCGCCCGAACGGTGTAGAGAAACGCGCCGGGTATTTCATCGAGCTTGATGACAGCGCCGACAAGATTGGTCACGCCAGGCGGGATGAGGGTCGGTTGCCCGTTGGCCGAAGAATCCAGCGCGTCTTTCGGAATGGCCGGCAGCGGCCGTTCGGTCTTGATCTCGGCCTGGACAATGGCGCTGCCGTCGCGGCGCACGAGAAATGCACCCAGCAAGCCGCGCCCGCGTGCCTGACGGGTCATCAAGTCGGCAAAGCCGGTGCGATCGAGATTGAAGAGCGAACGGTTGCGCTCCAGATCGTTCGCCATCGACACAGTCTGACCCTGCAGATAGCTCGCATTCTCCATCAGATAGGCCTGCGCGACGTTCTGCGAGGAGCTGATGATCTGCTGCGTGCGCACGCCGAACCAGCGATCCAGGCCGACATTGAGCGTCAGGCTGGCAACGATGGCTACGAGAATGGCCGGCGTGATCGCGACGATCGAGAAAAGAACGACGATGCGGATATGCAGGCGGGCTGCCGCGCGACCACGGCTGCGTGCCTTCATCAGGCGCGCCACTTCGCGGGCGATCAGAGCGATCAAACCCAGGACGAAAAGTCCATTGATAACGACCGAGGTGAAAACGACTGAGGATGTCGGGGCGACCGGCGTCAGCCCAAGAAGCATCAGCAAGGTCGCGATGGCGCACAAAAGCGCGCCGCCCGCCAGGATCAGACCAGGTAGGGCAAAGGAAGCACGACGGTCCGTCACCTTGACAACCGTCTCGTCGCTCGCCGCCGGCGACACCGCGTCCTGTATCATTCCCATCAATCTCCACGCCCGAGCGACGGTCGGCGCCCTGGTCAAATGCACGGCCAATTACGACCTTCATGCGAGTGACAGGCAGAGGCGGGAACTGTCGTCCGGTTTCGCTAAGGAGCGAAACCCTTACTTCAGGTCATCATTGCAAATAGCTGAAAAATCAGACGAACTCTTGCCTTTGGGAGAGCTGGCCAGACGAATCGCCACTGCAAAAACGACGAATCAACTGCGTGACCTTTAAGCAACGCATTGTGGCGAAAATGCAACGCATCGGATCGCGTTGTCAAGCCGTTCGGGAACTTCTGTAAACCGAAACACCCAGTTCTCTGATCTTTTTGCGCAGCGTATTGCGGTTGAGACCCAAAAGATCGGCCGCCTTGATCTGATTACCGCGTGTCGCGGTCAGGGCGGCGAGAATCAGCGGATATTCCATCTCCGTCAATACACGGTCGTAGAGACCCGGGGGCGGCAGGTTCTCGCCGAAACTGGCGAAATAGGTTCGCATATTCTCTTCCACCGCCTGCGCAATAGTCATGGAGCCGGTGCGAACAGGCCCTTTTTCGATCGGGCTGTCGGGCACGTCGGCGCGCAGCTCCGCGTCGATGATCTCCTTGGTGATGACATCCTGCGGATAAAGCGCCATCAGCCGGCGGATGAGATTTTCCAGCTCGCGGACATTGCCGGGCCAGGGATAGGCCTTCATCAGTTCGAGCGCTTCCTGATCGAAACGCTTGGAACCAAGCCCCTCCTTCTCGGCCTGCTGGATGAAATGACGCACCAGATCGGGAATATCCTCGGCGCGGTCGCGCAGCGGCGGCAGCCGCAGCGGCACGACGTTGAGGCGGTAATAGAGGTCCTCGCGGAACAGGCCCTGATTGATGGCCTGCTTCAAGTCCTTGTTGGTAGCGGCAACGATGCGGACATCGGTGCGGATCGGGGTGCGGCCGCCGACGGTGGTATATTCGCCCTGCTGCAGCACGCGCAGCAGGCGGGTCTGCGCGTCCATCGGCATATCGCCGATTTCGTCGAGGAACAGCGTGCCGCCTTCGGCCTGTTCGAAGCGTCCGGTCGAGCGGGTCTGTGCACCGGTGAAGGCGCCTTTCTCATGGCCGAACAGTTCGGATTCGATCAGGTCGCGCGGGATGGCAGCCATGTTGATGGCCACAAAGGGGCCGTTACGGCGCTTGCCGTAATCATGCAGGGCGCGCGCTACCAGTTCCTTGCCGGTTCCGGATTCGCCGGTGATCATCAGCGTGAGATCGGTCTGCATCAGACGCGCAAGTACGCGGTAGATTTCCTGCATGGCGGCGGAGCGGCCGACAAGCGGCATACCGTCCTGCATGTCGTCATCGATCTTCGCCGGCTTGCGCTTCGGCTCCGACAGCGCGCGACCGACAATCGCGATCAGCTCGGTCAGGTCGAACGGCTTGGGGAGATAGTCGTAAGCGCCCTTCTCGGATGCCTTGATCGCCGTCATGAAGGTGTTCTGCGCGCTCATGACCAGAACAGGCAGATCCGGCCTCGCCTTCTTGATGCGCGGCAGCAGATCGAATGCGTTTTCGTCGGGCATGACGACGTCGGTTACGACAAGGTCGCCTTCGCCGGCGGAGACCCAACGCCAGAGCGTGGCAGCGTTCGACGTGATGCGTACGTCGTAGCCCGCGCGGCTCAAAGCCTGGTTGAGCACGGTGCGGATGGCCGCATCGTCATCGGCGACAAGGATCGTGGCTGTCATCGAGTAGTCCCTGTAGAGTTCGGAAGTGGGGCATCTTCTGAGGTGATGCCCTTGGAGGCAGGCATCAAAACGCGGAATGTGGTGCGATGGTTCTGGCTGTCGCATTCGACGATGCCGCCGTGGTCGCCGATGATCTTGGCGACCAGCGCAAGGCCGAGGCCGGTTCCGTTCGTCTTGGTCGTGATGAACGGATCGAAGAGATGCGGCACGAGATCGGCCGGCACGCCCGGGCCATTGTCGATGACGCAGAATTCCAGCGGCAGCGAGATCTTCTCGCGCGTGCCGGCAACCGAGAGCCTGATGCCGGGACGATAGGCCGTCGTCAGCATGATCTCGCCGTCCTGACGGTCGCCCACCGCTTCAGCGGCGTTCTTCACCAGATTGAGAAACACCTGCACGAGTTGGTCCCGGTTCGCGAAGACCGCCGGCAGTGAGGGGTCGTAATTCTCTGATATCTTGATGTTGCGGGCGAAGCCGGCCTTGGCGACGGCCTTCACATGATCGAGCACGGAATGGATGTTGACGGGGACGCGATCGACGGGCCGCTCGTCGGAGAAAACTTCCATGCGGTCGACCAGCGAGACGATACGGTCCGTCTCGTCGCAGATGAGGCGTGTCAGCGCGCGATCGTCGTCCTCGACCGACTGTTCCAGCAGCTGAGCGGCGCCGCGGATGCCCGACAGCGGATTCTTGATCTCATGCGCCAACATGGAGGCAAGGCCCGTGACCGAGCGGGCGGCGGCGCGATGCGTCAGCTGCCGGTCGATCTTGTCGGCCATGGAGCGTTCCTGGAACACCACCACCACGGAGCCGGGGTCGCTGGAAATCGGCGCAACATAGATATCCACCAGCTTGTCCTGTCCCAGGCGCGGCGAACTCAGATCGACGCGATATTCGTTGACCGGCGCGCGGCGCTCCCGCACCTGATCGATCAACGCCAGCAAGGGGCTGCCGAACGGAATGAAGGTCGAAATCTTGTAGCGCGACAGATGCGATGCGCTGGCGCCGAAGAAGGCCTCCGCCTCCCAGTTGGCGAAAGCAATCAAACCCGCCTCGTCGACCATGACGACGGGATTCTGGATTGCATTGAGAACCGCCATGGCGACAGAGTTGGCCGCGGTATCACCGGCGCCGGAGCTGGATTTCGAAGTCATGCAGCCTCCTGAACGCATTGGGCGACATCGGTGCCGGCCTGCAGCGCGGCACGGAAGGATGCAGCCACCTCGCCGCTTTCTTTCGACGTTATGATTTTCGCCTTATCCGCACCTGTCGCTGCCGGCGCATAGCGATTGAGATACCAGGCGAGATGCTTGCGGGCATGGCGAATGCCGACCGTTTCCCCGTAGAATTCCAGCATCATCCGATAGTGTTCGAGAGCGATCTCGACGATCTCCTGGCGGCTTGGCTCGCGATGCCCTGCCAGCACGCCCGCATGCCAGGGACGGCCCTGGCAGCCCCGGCCGATCATGACGGCGTCGGCGCCGGAGCGCCGCAGGATTTCCTGCGCGTCCTCTGCCGTTTCGACATCGCCATTCGCCACGAGCGGTATGGAGACGGCATCGCGCACGGCACGGATGGCATCCCAATCCGCCCTGCCCTCGTAGAATTGCATGCGCGTGCGGCCGTGAATAGTCACGAGCTGGATACCGGCCTCTTCGGCCCGGCGCGCGATATAAGGCGCATTGATGGAATTCTCGTCCCAGCCGAGCCGCATCTTCAGCGTGACGGGAATGTTCACCGCACGGACCGTGGCTTCGATCAATGTCAGCGCATGATCCGGATCGCGCATCAGTGCCGAGCCGGAATAGCCGCCAATCACCTTCTTGGCGGGGCAGCCCATATTGATATCGATGATATCGGCGCCATTGTCCGTGGCGATCTTTGCAGCCTCGGCCATCCAAAGCGCCTCGCGGCCGGCAAGCTGCACCATGTGCGGCTTCAGCCCAGCGCTTCTCAGACGCGCCCAGGATTCAGCCGTATCCTGCACGAGTTCGCGGCTTGCGACCATTTCGGTAACGACCAGACCGGCGCCATAGCGCAAGGCAAGCTGCCGGAAAGGCAGATCGGTTACGCCCGACATCGGTGCCAGGATCACACGATTCCGGATGGACACGGAACCGATGAAAAATGGGTCTGCAAGCTTGGAAGACAGCAAATGATTATCTTTCGGGCACACCATACGTCTGCACTATTTTTAGACACGCTTTGAAAGTTTGCCAAGGGGTTTCGAAGAATCCCGATATTTTTTGGGCAGATGCTGGAAAATACTCAGTTGAGGCGATAGACCCTGCTTGAGCAGGATCCCGTTTTGGCGATCTATTTAGCATGTGCTTGTTCAAAAGAAAGCTCTACGCTTTTCAAAGCCATGCCGCAGACGGAGCCTTTCATCTTCGGGGATTTATGACGCAAATGCATTCAAAGCAACCGTTGTCGGTGGGAATCGTCATCGTGGCCGCCGGGCGCGGCGAACGGGCGGGCTCTCCGGAAGAAGGCCCCAAACAATATCGTCCGATCGGCGGCAGAGCGGTTATTGCGCATACGCTTGAAAGATTCGTGACATGGCCACAGGCATCGAAAATCGTCGTCGTCATCCATCGCGACGATGAGAAGCTGCTGCGTGCGGCGCTGGAACAGGTTTCAGGCCTGCCTGAGATCAAGATCGCCTTCGGTGGAGCGACTCGCCAGCAATCCGTGCTTGCCGGGCTGCGCGCTTTGAAAGACAGCGGCGTCACGCATGTGATGATCCACGATGCTGTCCGCCCCTTCTTCGACCATGATCTGCTCGATCGTGTCGCCGCAGCGCTTGCAGGCGGTGCGCCGGCCGTGCTGCCCGCTATGCCCGTCACAGACACGCTGAAACGCGGCAATGCCGATGGGCTAGTCGTCGACACGATTCCCCGCGCCGGGTTGCACGCCGCGCAGACGCCGCAATCCTTCCGTTTCGCCGATATTCTCGACGCCCATGAAAAAGCCGCTGCCGATGGCAGAACCGATTTCACGGACGATGCGGCAATCGCGGAATGGTGTAACCTACCGGTGACACTCGCGATTGGTAGCGCCGACAACGTAAAACTGACAATCAAAAGGGATATTGCCATGGCCGATGAAAAGCTCAGCGCCGGCCTGCTGCCTGATGTGCGCACCGGCAACGGCTATGACGTCCATCAGCTGGAGCCGGGCGATGGCGTCACCCTTTGCGGCGTCTTCATTCCCCACGATCAGAAGCTGAAGGGGCACTCGGACGCCGATGTCGCCCTGCATGCCCTCACGGACGCCCTGCTCGCCACCTGCGGCGCCGGCGATATCGGCGATCATTTCCCGCCCTCCGATCCGCAATGGAAGGGCGCTCCGTCGCGCATCTTTATCGAGCATGCGGCAAAGATCGTGCGCGAACGCGGCGGCACCATCATGAATGCGGATGTCTCGCTGATCGCCGAGGCGCCGAAGGTCGGGCCGCATCGCGACACCATGCGCGCCAGGCTTTCCGAATTTCTGGGCATCAGCATCGATCGCTGCTCGGTCAAGGCAACGACAAATGAGAAGATCGGCTTCGTCGGCCGCCGCGAAGGCATAGCGGCCATCGCGACCGCCACCGTCGTTTATCGCGGAGGCAAGGTATAATGCATTTTCCCGATGAGATTATCGGGCTCGCCCAAACGATCGTGACGGATTTCACAGCAAGAAGCTGGATGGTCGTGACGGCCGAATCCTGCACCGGCGGACTGATCGCCGGCGCGCTGACGGAGATTCCCGGCTCATCCGCCGTCGTCGATCGCGGCTTCGTCACCTACACCAACACTGCCAAGATGGAGATGCTCGGCGTTCAGGGGGGGACGCTTACGCAGTTCGGCGCGGTTTCAAAGGAAACGGCGCTGCAGATGGTCCATGGCGCCCTCTTCCGCTCCCGGGCTGATTTCGCCATAGCGGTTACGGGTATCGCCGGCCCCGGTGGCGGTTCGGCAGAAAAGCCGGTCGGGCTCGTCCACCTCGCCGCCAAGGCGCGCAGCGGTGGGCTCATCCATCGCGAAATGCGCTATGGCGATATCGGTCGCGACAACGTCCGGCTCGCCACGTTACAGACGGCGTTGGAGATGCTAGTCGCACTCGCCCAATGACCGGGCACGGCTTCAAGCATAGATTTTGTTCGCGCGCGTCTCGAAGGCATCCGTGAACATGCGGAAAGCCCGATCGAACATCGATCCCATCAAGGCGCCGAGGATGCGGCTCTTGAACTCGTAATCGATAAAGAAATCGATGCTGCAGCCGCCGTTTTCCGACGGCGTGAAGCGCCAGCGATTATCGAGATATTTGAACGGGCCGTCGATGTATTTCACGTCAATCGCGCGCTCCGCCTTGTTTAAGAGCACTTGTGTGGTGAACGTCTCGCGGATGGCTTTATACCCGACCGTCATATCGGCAACGAGCAGGCTCTTGCCGTCACGCTCCTTGCGGCTGCGGATCGTCAGCGCCTCGCAAAGTGGCAAGAATTCCGGATAGCGCTCCACATCGGCGACGAGGTCGAACATCTGGTCGGGCGAATGCGGAACGGGGCGATGAGTTTCGAATTGAGGCATGAGCCGCAATTAAGCAGGACGGCCAAGAAGATCAAGAAGCTGACGCATTTCGCCGCGGGATTTCAGCTGCAAAACGGGGACATCAGGACCGTGCTCGGCAAGACCGGCAAGAACCCGCGGCGTGAATTTTTCTTCAAATGTCCAGATGAAGCGCAGGAACTCCCAATCGATTTTTTCTATGCAGCCAGGCGCCATCTCCGGTCGCGTGCGGCCCATCCATTTGATCCAGCGAGAAACGGCACCCCAGATGCATAGTAAGCGAGGCATCCTCACCCATATGACCAAGTCCGTGCGTGGCAGACGCACATCGAATGTCGAGGGATTGGTCCCGTCCATGATCCATCGCTCGCCCTGCACTTTGGCAACGATGATGGCGCGCTGCTCGGCCTTGTCGCGCTGAACCCAGCCTGGCAGCCACAAAACGTCGCGATCGATCGAGACATAGGCAAGGCCGACGTGTGCGGCGATCTTCCGCGACAGGGTCGACTTGCCGCCGCCGGAGCAGCCCATAACGAGGATTCGGTTCGCCTTTTTGACAAGCGCAGCCGCCTCTTCGATATCGACGGCAGGGAAAAGCGCCTGCAGCGCGACGATCTGCTCCACGATACGGCTCCATATTCGATCTCGACAGGTGCCGGTACCAGCAGCAAACGGCTGGCATGCTTCCTAAATCAAGCGAATGACGATCCTGTGGCAGAGCACGCGAAAACCGTGGTAAGGATCCCTTGGCCAGATCGAGGAGCAGCGCAATGGCGATGGTGCGGTACATAGTCGAGGATGTGGAAGCGTCAGCGGCATTCTATCTGAAGCATTTCGGCTTTACGCTAAAACAACAGTTCGGACCGGCAATGGCGATTCTGACGCGGGACGACCTCACATTGTGGCTTGCAGGCCCGATGGCGTCGGCTTCCCGGCCAATGCCAGATGGCCGCAAACCTGAACCCGGCGGTTGGAACCGGTTCGTGCTTGAGATTCAGGAAGAATTGCCCACACTCGTTTCCACTCTGCGCGAACATGGTGTTCATTTCCGCAACGACATCATAGAGGGACCAGGCGGACGACAAATCCTGTGCGAGGATCCGTCCGGGAACGCGATCGAACTATTCGAACCAAAAAGCTCCTGAGATCTCCGCGTCGCCGCCCCTGAGGACAAAGAGACTACTTTTTTCCTATTCCGCTGCCAGCAGAGCCTTCTTCTCGCGGGCAGCGCGCAGACGCTCGAAATCGTCGCCAGCGTGATGCGACGAGCGCGTCAGCGGGCTGGAAGCGACCATGAGGAAGCCCTTGGTGTAAGCCACGGTTTCGTAGGACTTGAACTCTTCCGGCGTGACGAAGCTCATCACCTGATGATGCTTGCGCGTCGGCTGCAGATATTGGCCAATCGTCAGGAAGTCGACATCCGCCGTGCGCAGGTCATCCATCAGCTGCAGCACTTCATTGCGCTCTTCGCCAAGGCCGACCATGATGCCCGACTTGGTGAACATGGTGGGGTCCAGTTCCTTGACCCGCTGCAGCAGGCGGACGGAGTGGAAATAGCGGGCACCGGGGCGAACCGTCAGATAATTGCCGGGTACGGTTTCCAGATTGTGGTTAAAGACGTCGGGCTTGGCAGCGACGACGCGCTCCAGGGCGCCCGGCTTCTTCAGGAAGTCCGGCGTCAGAATCTCGATCGTGGTCGAGGGCGAAGCGGCGCGGATCGCCCAGATCACCTTCTCGAAATGCTCTGCGCCGCCGTCTTCCAGATCGTCGCGGTCGACCGAGGTGATGACGACGTGGCTGAGGCCCATCTCCTTGACCGCCTTGGCGACGTTTTCCGGCTCGGCCATGTCGAGCGCGTTCGGCTTGCCGGTCGCGACGTTGCAGAAGGAGCAGGCGCGCGTACAGATCTCGCCCATGATCATGAAGGTGGCGTGCTTCTTGTCCCAGCACTCGCCGATATTCGGGCAGCCGGCCTCTTCGCAGACCGTGACGAGCTTGTGCTCCTTCACGATCGAGCGGGTTTCGGCATAACCCTTCGACGTCGGCGCCTTCACGCGGATCCAGTCCGGCTTGCGCATGACTTCCGTATCCGGTCGGTGCGCCTTTTCCGGGTGTCGCACACGCTTGGCGTCCGGGTTGATCGTGTCGAGAATGGTGACCATGGAACGTCTACTTTCCGCCGCTTGAAACGCGGCCCTTCATCGCCGAGCGAATTTGGCGAGGAATATCAGAATGCATGCACCGATGAAACCGGTGATGAAAAAGCCGAGCCGGCCGCCCGGCACGCCGACATGCAGGGCCACCATCAGCGCTGCAGCCACGACCGAGCCGGCAATGCCGAGGATGATGTTCAGGATGACCCCATAGCGCGCGTCCATCAGCTTGCCTGCGAGCCAGCCCGCAAGACCGCCGATGATGATCAGACCCAGCCAACCGACACTTTCCATCAAACCCTCGTTCCCATTGCCAGGATGCTCTAGACGATCAATCTCGCCAACAGCACCACGATGATCGCACCGACCGTGGCATGGATGATCTCCACGACAAGCGCATTTTCAATGCCGAGCGATATCCCGAAATAACGGAACAGGAAACCGCCCACGAAAGCCCCGATCACGCCACTCACCAGGCAACCGATGAGCCCACCGCCTCCGACGATCAGGCTCGCGAGGAAGCCCGCGACCAGACCGATGAGAAGAAAGACGATCCAACCTTCCGCCGTGATAGACATGTTGATTTCCTTTCCTGTTTTCCACCCCCTGGATAAAGGGCATGGCAGGAAATTATCAAGCGTTCAGCACCCGGCCATAGGCATCCAGCACGGCTTCCTTCATCGTTTCCGAAACGGTCGGATGCGGGAAGATCGTATGCATCAGCTCTTCTTCGGTCGTCTCCAGGTTCATGGCGACGACGAAACCCTGGATGAGCTCGGTCACTTCGGCGCCAACCATGTGCGCGCCTAGAAGCTCGCCGGTCTTCTTGTCGAAGATGACCTTGCAGAGGCCCTGATCTTCGCCAAGCGCGATCGCCTTACCGTTGGCAACGAAGGAGAAGCGGCCGACGCGGATATCGCGGCCGAGTTCCTTGGCCTTGGCCTCCGTGAGGCCGACGGAAGCAACCTGCGGCTGGCAATAGGTGCAGCCCGGAACCTTGCTCTTGTCGGTCGGATGAACGTTGGGCAGGCCGGCGATCTTCTCGACGCAGACGACGCCTTCGTGCTCGGCCTTGTGAGCGAGCATCGGCGGGCCGGCAACGTCGCCGATCGCATAGATGCCGGGAACATTGGTCTTGCCGTAGCCGTCGATGACGACACAGCCGCGGTCGGTCTTTACGCCGAGCGCCTCGAGGCCGAGGTTCTCGATATTGCCCTGGACGCCGACGGCCGAGATCATGCGGTCGGCAACGATCTGCTGAACCTTACCGTCTTCGGTTTCGACATGGGCGGTGATGCTGTTGGCAGCCTTGTCGACCTTCGTGACCTTCGCCTTGGTGAAGATCTTCAGGCCGCGCTTTTCGAGCTGCTTGCGGGCAATGCCGGAGATTTCGGCGTCTTCGACCGGCATGATGGTCGGCATGACTTCGACGACGGTAACGTCAACGCCCATCGAGCGATAGAAGCTTGCAAATTCAATGCCGATGGCGCCTGAGCCCATGACGAGCAGCGACTTCGGCAGGAAATCCGGCTTCAGCGCTTCGAAATAGGTCCAGATCAGCTTGCCGTCCGGCTCGATGCCGGGCAGAGCGCGCGGACGGGCGCCGGTCGCGACAATGATGTGCTTGGCGGTGTAGGTGCCCTCGCCCTTGACGTTCTTCGGCACCGGATGCTGCGGCTCGACGACCGGCTTGGTCGACTTGCTGACGACGATCTCGCCAGGCTTCGTAATTTTCGCCTCACCCCAAATCACGTCGACCTTGTTCTTCTTCATCAGGAAACCGACGCCCTGGTTCAGACGAGCGGAGACGCCGCGCGAGCGGGCAACGACGGCCTTCACATCCGCGCTGACCTTGCCTTCGAGAACGAGGCCGTAGTCCTTCAGATGGTTGGAATGATCGAGGATTTCAGCGGAACGGAGCAGCGCTTTCGTCGGAATGCAGCCCCAGTTGAGGCAGATGCCGCCCAGGTGCTCGCGCTCGACGATCGCGGTCTTCAGGCCAAGCTGCCCGGCACGCACGGCGGCGATATAACCGCCCGGACCGGAGCCGATGATAATGACGTCGTAATTCTCAGCCATGTGTTTCCTGCCTTATTGCTGGCGGCGGATCGGAGCCGGCGCCTTGAATCTATCAGAGACCGAGCATCATCCGCACGATCGGCTCGAGGCCGCGACCGAGCGCTCGGGTGTTTTCCGCATCGAGATGAACGCCATCGAGCGGCGTGGTCACAGCGACCGTGTTAGCGTCGAAGAAGCCGCATCCGAGTTCGTCCGCCAGATCGCTATAGAGCGTCGGCAGCTTGCTCGATTCCTTGACTGCACCAAGAAAGCTTGCCGCAAAGGCGGCATTGGCGGTCTCGGTGATTGCCGGCGGGGCGACGATGAGGATATCGGGCACCTCGTAGTCGAACCCCCAGGCATGATTGCGTACCAGCTGGACCAGGCGGCTGATGCCCTGCAGAGCGGCAAAGGCCGAACCGGCGACGACGGGCTTCATATCGTTGGTGCCGAGCATGATGATGACGAGATCAAGGGGATTGTGGCTCTGCAGGATCGTCGGCAGGATCCTCGCGCCGTTGCGGTCGCAATCGGCGAGATGATCGTCGAAGGCTGTCGTCCGGCCGTTCAATCCCTCAGGAATCACACGGACCTGATCGCCGAGCGCCCTTTGCAGCACGCTCGGCCACCGATCTTCATAGGCATGACGGCCGACCGTTTCGGCACTGTAGCCCCATGTCAGCGAGTCGCCGTAACACAGAACAGTCTTGGTCATTCATGCCTCCGTGTTGCGACCAGAGCGTGATGCCGAAAAGTGTAAGCGGTTTTCGGGCGACATCACGCTCTACCTATTTGTTTCTAGAGCGGATTCAAATTTTAGGTCGATTCGACCTAAAATCATCCGGCTCTAGGCTCAGACGAGCATCCCCATCGGATTTTCGATGTAGCCCTTGAAGGCTGCCAGGAGCTCGGCGCCGAGCGCACCGTCGACGGCGCGGTGGTCGGTCGACAGCGTGACGGTCATCACGTTGGCAATCACCATTTCGCCCTTCTTGACGATGACGCGCTGCTCGCCCGCGCCGACGGCCAGGATGGTCGCATGCGGCGGGTTGACGACGGCGGCGAAGTTCTTCACGCCCATCATGCCCATGTTCGACACTGCGGTGGTGCCGCCCTGATACTCCTCGGGCTTCAGCTTGCGCTCCTTGGCGCGCTTGCCGTAGTCCTTCATCTCGTTGGAGATGGTGGAGAGCGTCTTCTGCTCGGCGCTGCGGATGATCGGGGTAATCAGGCCGCCCGGAATGGAGACGGCGACGCCGACATCGGCATGCTTGTGCTTGACCATGGCGCTGTCGGTCCAGGAGACATTGGCATCCGGAACATCGCGCAATGCCAGCGCCAGGGCCTTGATGACCATGTCATTGACCGAGAGCTTGTAGGCCGGGACGCCGTCCTTCGACTTCGGAGCGGAATCGTTGAGCTGCGTGCGGAGCGCCAGCAGCGCGTCGAGTTCGCAATCGACCGAAACGTAGAAGTGCGGGATCGTCTGCTTGGATTCCTGCAGGCGCTTTGCAATCGTCTTGCGCATGCCGTCATGCGGCACGAGCTCGTAGGAACCCTGCTCGAACAGCTTGAGCACGGCGTCGTCGGACATGCCCTTCGCAGCGGCCGGAGCAGCAGCCGCGGCCGGCTGTGCAGCCGGTGCTGCTGCAGGAGCGGCCTTGGCGGTGCCGCCGGAAACGGCAGCTTCGATATCCTTCTTGACCACGCGGCCATGCGGGCCGGTGCCGGAGACTGCAGTCACATCGATGCCGGCTTCCTTGGCAAGACGGCGTGCGAGCGGCGAAGCAAAGGTGCGATGACCGTCGTTTGCGGCAGGAGCCGATGCAGCCGGAGCCGGGGCTGCTGCGGCAGGAGCCGCAATGCTTGCCGGAGCGGCCGCAGGGGCTGCTTCCGCCTTCGGAGCTTCCTTGGCTGCCGGAGCAGCAGCGGCACCAGCGCCTGATGCTGCAGCAGCGACATCCTCGCCATCGGCAGCGATCACGGCGATCAGGGCATTGACCTTCACGCCTTCAGTGCCGGCGGGAACGACGATCTTGGCGACCGTGCCCTCATCGACAGCCTCGACTTCCATCGTTGCCTTGTCAGTCTCGATCTCGGCGATGACATCGCCGGACTTGATCTTGTCGCCTTCCTTGACCAGCCACTTGGCGAGGTTACCCTCTTCCATGGTCGGCGAGAGGGCAGGCATAGTGATGTTGATAGGCATCGATGAGCCCTCCCCTTACTTGTAGCAAACGGCCTTCACCGCATCGACCACTTCGGCAACGCTCGGGAGCGCCAGCTTTTCGAGGTTGGCGGCGTATGGCATGGGTACGTCCTTGCCGGCGATCGTCAGGATCGGCGCATCGAGATAATCGAAGGCCTGCTGCATGACGCGCGTGGCGATTTCCGTGCCGACGGAGGACTGCGGATAGCCTTCCTCGACGGTGACCAGGCGGCCGGTCTTCTTGACCGATTCGATGATGGTCGGAAGATCCATCGGGCGGATGGTGCGCAGGTCGATGAGTTCGACATCGATGCCCTGGGCTTCCAGCTCGGCGACGGCCTTCGTGGCATAGGTCATGCCGATGCCGAAGGAGACGACCGTCACGTCCTTGCCCGGACGATGAATGCGGGCCTTACCGATCGGCAGAACGAAGTTATCGAGCTTCGGCACATCGAAATGCTGACCGTAGAGGATTTCGTTCTCAAGGAAAATGACCGGGTTCGGATCGCGGATCGCAGCCTTGAGCAGGCCCTTGGCGTCGGCTGCCGTGTAGGGCATGACGACCTTAAGGCCCGGAATGTGGCTGTACCAGGCGGCATAGTCCTGGCTGTGCTGAGCGCCGACGCGGGCAGCAGCGCCGTTCGGGCCGCGGAACACGATCGGAGCGCCCATCTGGCCGCCGGACATGTAGAGCGTCTTGGCAGCGGAGTTGATGATCTGGTCGATCGCCTGCATGGCGAAGTTGAAGGTCATGAACTCGACGATCGGGCGAAGACCCGCCATCGCAGCGCCGACGCCGATACCGGCAAAGCCGTGCTCGGTGATCGGGGTGTCGATGACGCGACGTGCGCCGAACTCCTGCAGCAGGCCTTGGGTCACCTTGTAGGCGCCCTGATATTCGGCAACTTCTTCACCCATGACGAAGACGTCCGGGTTGGCGCGCATTTCTTCGGCCATGGCGTCGCGCAGCGCTTCACGCACCGTCATCGATACCAGTTCCGTGCCAGCTGGAATTTCCGGATCGGCAGGAGCGGCAGCCTTTGGCTGGGCCGGGACCGGTGCAGCGACCGGCGCCGGAGCGGCGGCAGGAGCTTCGGTCTTTGCCGGCTCGGCAGCAGGTGCAGCCTTTGCGGACGAAATAGCGTCTGCGGATTCGCCGTCCTGCAGGAGGATGGCGATCTTGGTGTTGACCTTGACGCCTTCGGTGCCGGCGTCGATCAGCAGCTTGCCGATCGTGCCTTCGTCGACGGCTTCCACTTCCATGGTAGCCTTGTCGGTTTCGATTTCGGCAATGACGTCACCGGAAACGACCTTGTCGCCTTCCTTCTTGAGCCATTTCGAAAGGGTACCCTCTTCCATAGTCGGAGAAAGGGCGGGCATGAGAATGTCGATGGGCATAGTGTCCCTCCCCGATTTAGAGCAGAATGTCGGTGTAGAGCTCGGATGCATCCGGCTCCGGATCGTTCTGGGCGAAATCGGCGCTGTCTGCGACGATATCGCGGACATCCTTGTCGATATCCTTCAGATCGTCCTCGGTCGCCCAGCCCTTTTCGAGCAAGCGAATACGGACCTGCTCGATCGGGTCGTGCTCGGAGCGCATTTTCTGCACTTCGTCCTTGGAACGGTACTTCGCCGGGTCGGACATGGAGTGACCACGGTAGCGGTAGGTCAGCATTTCCAGGATGATCGGGCCCTTGCCGGAGCGGCAATGCGCAACGGCTTCGTCAGCCGCAGCCTTGACGGCGCGGACGTCCATACCGTCGACCTGAATACCGGGAATGCCGAAGGAGGCGCCACGCTTGGAGAAATCGGCCTGCGCGGTGGCGCGAGCCGTCGAGGTGCCCATGGCGTAGCGGTTGTTTTCGATCACGAAGATAACCGGCAGCTTCCAGAGCTGCGCCATGTTGAAGCTTTCGTAGACCTGCCCCTGGTTGGCAGCACCGTCGCCGAAATAGGCAACGCTGACATTGTCATTGCCGCGATACCAGTTGGCAAAGCCAAGGCCGGTGCCGAGCGAAACCTGGGCGCCGACGATGCCATGGCCGCCGTAGAAGTTCTTTTCCTTGGAGAACATGTGCATGGAGCCGCCCTTCCCTCGGGAATAGCCGCCCTGGCGTCCGGTGAGCTCGGCCATGACGCCGCGCGCGCTCATGCCGGTCGCCAGCATATGGCCATGGTCGCGATAGCCGGTAATGACCTGGTCGCCATCCTTCAGCGCCAGCTGCATGCCGACGACGACTGCTTCCTGGCCGATATAAAGGTGACAGAAGCCGCCGATGAAGCCCATGCCGTAAAGCTGGCCGGCCTTCTCTTCGAAGCGGCGGATCAGGAGCATCTCACGATAAGCCTTGAGCTCCGCATCACGATCGAAATCTGCGATCGGGCCGCCATTGGTTTCCTTGGCTGGCCTTGATGCTGTTTTACGGCTGGAAACGGTCGCGTTCTTTCGCGGCGCCATTCAACCCTCCCTGTGTGAGTAGCCTCGTTTTTGGTGAGGCGTAACATAGGGAAGATTGTCCGCCACAGCAATGCTATAATTGCATGGCTCATATTCACTGCAAGTTATTGATATAAATCATAAAAATGCAATTAACCGGAATTCAGTTAATTGTGGCTATTTATTGAAGATGACGATCTCGTTCGCCTTGGAATAGGTCAACTGGTAGCGCGCATATTGATCGAGCATATCCTTATCCAGAGAGCCATCGCTCAACAGCGCAACCTCCTTTTCAAGGTGCTCGCGCCTGGCGACAAGATCAGCCAGCTCTTTTGCACGGTCGACGCGGCGCTGCTCGAAAACCTCAGTCGCCTTCAGGCCGTAATCGCCATGAATGCAATGATAACCGAAGTAGCTCACAAAAGCGATGGTGATGGCGGGAAGGATGAGACGGCCGAACCTTCTCTTCTTATGATACTTTGTCCACATACTCGCTCGTCACGCTCTAGCTTTACGCGATCTCCTCAAAGCCCATTCGGCCCAAACAAGATCATATGAAATCAAATACCTGGAGCCAAGATAACCGGCAGAGATTAACCGTCCGTTGACTCTAACTGCCAGGGTCAACAAAAAACCGCGCCCGAAGGCGCGGTTCGATCCAAGCGAACAATCTGGCCGCGGATCCAGATGGATCCGACCAATCAGATATCAGCCGCGCAGGATTGAGCGGCCGGCATATTTTGCCTGCGGGCCGAGCGCTTCCTCGATACGGATGAGCTGGTTGTACTTGGCAAGACGGTCCGAACGCGACAGCGAGCCGGTCTTGATCTGGCCGCAGTTGGTGGCGACAGCGAGATCGGCGATCGTGGAATCTTCCGTTTCGCCGGAGCGGTGCGACATGACGGCGGTGTAGTTCGCCTTGTGCGCAGTTTCCACGGCGTCGAGGGTCTCGGTCAGCGAGCCGATCTGGTTGACCTTGACGAGGATCGAGTTGGCAACGCCCATGCCGATGCCATCGCGCAGGCGGGCAGAGTTGGTGACGAACAGGTCGTCGCCGACGAGCTGCGTCTTCTTGCCGATGAGGTCGGTCAGCGTCTTCCAGCCTTCCCAATCGTCTTCAGCCATACCGTCTTCGATCGAAACGATCGGATACTTGGCTGCGAGTTCTGCGAGGTATTCAGCCATGGCGCCGGATTCCAGCGTGCGTCCTTCGCCTTCGAGAACGTACTTGCCATCCTTGAAGAATTCGGTCGAGGCGCAATCGAGACCGAGAGCGATTTCTTCGCCCGGCTTGTAGCCGGCCTTCTCGATCGACTTCATGATGAAGTCGAGAGCTGCCGGAGCGCTGGAAAGGCCCGGTGCGAAACCGCCTTCGTCACCAACGTTGGTGTTGTGGCCCTGCGATGCCAGTTCCTTCTTCAGAACGTGGAAGACTTCCGAACCCATGCGGACGGCTTCGCGGATCGAGTCAGCGCCGATCGGCAGGATCATGAATTCCTGGAAGTCGATCGGGTTGTCGGCGTGGGCGCCACCGTTGATGATGTTCATCATCGGAACCGGCAGCAGGCGGGCGTGAGCGCCGCCGACATAACGGTAGAGCGGCAGGTTGGCGCTTTGGGCAGCAGCCTTGGCAACGGCGAGCGAGACGCCGAGGATGGCGTTGGCACCGAGGCGCGACTTGTTCGGCGTGCCGTCGAGCTCGATCATGATGTTGTCGAGCTGGATCTGGTTTTCGGCATCCATGCCGCCGATCGCGTCGAAGATTTCCGAATTGACGGCTTCGACGGCCTTCTCGACACCCTTGCCATGGTAGCGCTTGCCGCCATCGCGAAGCTCGACGGCTTCATGTGCACCGGTCGACGCACCCGACGGAACCGCCGCGCGGCCCAAGCTGCCATCTTCGAGGTAGACATCGACTTCGACAGTCGGATTGCCACGGCTGTCGAGAATCTCGCGGGCGATAATGTCGGTGATTGCGGTCATGATAGCTCCCTGCTCGCTGGTTTATAAATCGATTTAAATCGTCTTAATCGAAGGCGCGGAAATTTCAATGGCGATCCGCGCCGCGATTTGGCACTCCTGCAGGCCCGTAACGCAAGTTCATGTCAGCCTGTTGAATGCCGGCTATGTTTCAGGCCTTGGCGATGGCGTCGAAGGCCAGCAGCTTCTCCAGAAGCCTCGGCATATCCTTCAGATAGACCATGTTCGGGCCGTCGGACGGTGCATTGTCCGGGTCCTCATGCGTCTCGACAAAAACGCCTGCGACACCGACGGCAACGGCGGCGCGCGCCAGCGTCTCGACGAACCGGCGATCGCCGCCGGTCGAACCGCCCTGCCCGCCCGGCTGCTGCACGGAATGCGTCGCGTCGAAGATGACGGGCGCGCCCATCGCCGCCATGATCGGCAGCGAGCGCATGTCGGAAACAAGGGTATTATAGCCAAAGGAGGCGCCGCGCTCGCAAAGAAGAATATTCGGATTGCCGCTTTCGTTCAGCTTGGCAAGCACGTTCTTCATATCCCATGGCGCCAGGAACTGGCCTTTCTTGACGTTGACCACGCGGCCGGTCTTGGCAGCGGCAACCAAAAGGTCTGTCTGGCGCGACAGGAAAGCCGGGATCTGCAGGATATCGACCGTCTTGGAAACGATGGCGCACTGCTCTTCCGTGTGGATGTCGGTCAGGACCGGGAAGCCATATTCCTTCTTCAGGTCTTCAAAGACTTCCAGCGCCTTTTCCAGCCCGATGCCGCGCTTGCCCAACAGCGATGTGCGGTTCGCCTTGTCGAAGGACGACTTGTAAACAAGGCCGATGCCGAGCTTGCCGCAGAGTTCCTTCAGCACGCCGGCAATCATAAAGGCATGATCGCGGCTTTCCATCTGACAGGGGCCGGCGATCAGGGACAGCTTTGCAGTATTGGAAAAAAGGACCTTGGAGGCACCCTCGCCGACGGTGACTTCGGAATTTGTGCTCATTTTATCTCCTCAAAGGCAAACAATGCGCCCTGACCGGGCGCCAACCTCGCCAATAGACGATTGTTCTTACGCGTATAGGTGACGCCGTTAGCAGTGAAATGCGACGATGTCACGGAAAGATCGCGTGTCTTGAAAAGGATTGCCCGCGCTCTGAGCCCCGGATCATTCGTGCGAACAGGCAGATCATAGAACACCTCCATTCCTTCCGGCGTCAAAATCTCCAGATCGGCGTTCGCCGCCTTGATGGTCAAACCGAAGGAATGCTCCGTTATTTGCGGGCTGCCGACAACGTCTTCGAAGAAGCGGCGATAGACGGCCGGTTGCAGCGCGCAAAGCGCTACCCGCGCAATGCCGGTCACGCAGTTCTCGTGACGCTCAAGCACGCTGCGATCAGCCGGCAGCGGATTGATGCGCTGACAGCAGAAGGCGAGAAAATCCGGCGCACGCAGATCAGCGGCAAAGGCGAGACGAAAGCCGGCCGTGGTTTCCGTTCCGTCCGGCATCTTCATCGGACGGGAGAAGTCCAGCATTCGCCCGGCGGAAATCGCCGCCTCGTTGAAGCGCTCGTCATCCGCCATCGCATCATCCGTGCCAAACACCACGGCCGAAAAACCATCTTCCCCCACCCGGAAACGATAAGCCTGATCGCGCGCGACGAAAACATTGCCATCCACGATGCTCTTCTCGCACTGCTCCGGAGATGCCACGCCCAAAGGCTCCAGATAGGTTTTATCGGCAAGAAAGACGCAGGCGTTCTGCGTGCCAAAGGGATGCAGCGCATCCGAAGCCACCGTGAAACCGAGCTTGCCGAGGCGTTCGCGCGCCAGAGCGATATCGACGGTTGGCAGCACGAGATGATCCAGCGGATGCGGTGACGAAATCATGGTTCCTCCTGTTTGCCTGTGGCAGCAGATTTGCGCCCATCCCCCGCGCAATTCAAGATAGGAGCATGGAACACTCAACGCATAGGGGCAGGACCGAAAGCAATCTCGCAAACGTGATTGCTGATTCTCACCCCCAGCGCGCGTGAGCAATGACGTCCAATATGGATCCGCTTCCTGAATACGTCGACCGAGCAGTAAAACCTGATAACGGAAATGGCGACATTTCCTATATTTTTCAAATAGTTGTAGCCTATATAGCGTCTCAACATCCTAAGCCGATCCATTCGCAAGTCGTAATTATTTAACTGACACTACAAGGCTTTACCGAAATTTAAGCACTTGCGGAACACATATGGAACATATAGTGTCCGTTCTGGATTTGTTTCACGGCTTTTCTTGATTCTGGGGTACCAAGACGATGTTGACGCGCAAGCAGCAGGAACTGCTTCTCTTCATTCACGAACGCATGAAGGAATCCGGTGTTCCGCCGTCCTTCGACGAGATGAAGGATGCACTGGATTTGGCATCCAAATCCGGTATCCATCGTCTGATCACGGCGCTGGAGGAGCGCGGCTTTATCCGCCGGCTGCCGAACAGGGCCAGGGCCCTTGAAGTCATCAAGCTCCCGGATGCCTATAATCCCAGCCTTCAGCCGCGTCGCGGCTTTTCACCGAGCGTCATCGAAGGCAGCCTCGGCAAGCCGCAGCCCGTTGCCCCGCCCGCTCCGTCGAAGGTGGCAAATGACGATCATAATGGCTCGGCGTCCGTGCCGGTGATGGGTCGCATCGCAGCCGGCGTTCCGATCTCGGCCATCCAGAACAATACGCACGACATTACCGTTCCCGCGGACATGCTCGGCTCCGGCGAACATTATGCGCTTGAAGTTCGAGGGGATTCGATGATCGACGCCGGAATTTTCGACGGCGATACGGTCATTATCCGCAATTCGACCACGGCCAATCCCGGCGATATCGTCGTTGCACTCGTCGACGATGAAGAAGCTACCTTGAAGCGCTTCCGTCGCAAGGGTGCCTCCATCGCGCTGGAAGCCGCGAACCCAGCCTATGAAACCCGCATCTTCGGGCCGGATCGCGTCAAGGTTCAGGGCAAGCTCGTTGGCCTTATTCGTCGCTATCACTGACCGGTGAATTGTCTAGGACTGGTGGTGCCTTTGCAATTGGCGCGTCGAATTTGCCGGTGCGCCAATCATAGGTTCGATGCCTGGTCCATGGGCGCTGCGGGTTGTTGAATGCGGCTGATGTAATGGGCTTGTCTGAGGTAAGCACCATTTCGATGGAGCCGGTTTTGCGCAATGTCGCGCCGGTTATGAGCGTTGCTCCGGAACGGCAATGGTCCAGCCGCAGCCGGATTGGCGTCACAACAATGCTCCCGGTGTCGCAAGCCGCGGGCAGATAGGCTGCGTTCTCGATGGTGACCAGTATGGCGCCGTTTTCGAGCACGGCCACACACCATGCTCCCTTTTGACAAGCAAAGCTGCCTTGCATGGTGCGGTCTAAAGCTTCTTCCATTGCGGTGCGGACCGCCTTCTGCTCTTCGTTGCTTAATCGCTTATGCCGATCCGTCTTACTGATCTGCGGAAGCCGGCTATCGGTCGGAAGCATGGTCGGCGGTTGATGTTCGGCCGCGACGAGCGCTTTCTGCCATTGCTCGAAGATGAAGGCCTGCGGTCTCTCGCGATTGGTGGCGAGGATATCGTCCTGGCGCAAGGCAACCAGAATGCCATCTTCCGAGATCATCAGATCCGGCTTCGGCACACCAGAGCCGAACGCGGCCACCCCGACAGATGACAGCAGCAGCAACAGGCCCAGATGGCGAAGCCGGGTCCGCAACATGCTCATGATCAGGAATCCGGCGATGAAAGTCGGCATCAGCCAGCCGGGTTGGCGGCCGAAGGTGATATCGCCTCCCCATCCCGCCACCGTTTTCGCGATGACGATCACAAGCTCCAGTCCCTCACCGGTGACTTTCCAGAATGGTCCATCGATTCCGAAAGGCATCAGCAGCATCGCCATCATGCCGAAGGGCATGACGATGAAAGAGACGACGGGCATGGCCGCAAGGTTGGCAGCAAGTCCATATGTCGCCAACCGGTGAAAATGCTCGATCGAGAAAATGGCTGTCGACGCACCGCCGATGAACGAGGTCGACATCACGCCTCCAAAGAAGCGTGTGACGAACAGTAGCGGACTTAACAGACGGATGCGCGGCAGGATGTTTTCGCGATGCCGCCGTCGCTTCCAGAGCGAATAGCCTGATACCAGCGCCAGCGTAGCGGCATAAGACATCTGGAAACTGGGACCGAGTACCTGCGACGGTGACAAGACTAGGATGACGATGGCTGAGAGCGCCACATTGCGCAAGCTGATGGATGGCCTGTCGAAAAGCACGGCCACCAGCATGATCGCCATCATGATGAAGGCGCGTTCGGCGGAGACGCCGAATCCGGAAATCAGGTAATAGGCAGTTACCGTTAGAAGCGCGCCGAAGGCTGCGAACTTCTTCGTCGGCCAGGCCTGCACGACACCGGGAAACAGGCTGAAGAAATAGCGCAGACCGACATAGAAGATGCCAGCCGACAGCGCCATGTTGAGACCGGAAATTGCAATGATGTGGGTCAGGCCGGCAATTCTCAGGGCTTCGGTCGTATCCTTCGAGATCGCACGTCTCTCATCGGTGACAAGCGCTGCTGCAAAGGCGCCGGTGTCGCCGGCCAAGGTTTGCCTGATGCGGTCGCCGATGCTGTTGCGCAGGCCAGCGAGCCAGATATCGGCCGCATCCAGTAACGAGCCGGCAGCATTGTCACCGGATGGTGATAATAATTCCGGCGTTCCGTAGGCAAAGCCATTCGCGCCGATGCCGTTGAAATAAGAGCTGAAGGCAAAATCGTTGAGACCCGTCAATGCCGGTCCGGCCGGAGGCGTCAGGCGCGCCCTGCCCCGGATCCGATCCCCCAGATCGAACGGTTCCGCCTGCTTGCGCACGAAGACCGTAACCCGCTGCGGCGCGCGGCGGATAGAGGGTTTTTCCGTTGCCTCGACGCGGACGACATAGCGCCAGCGCCCATTGTCATAGGATTCCCGTCGCTCAATCTGCCCGGTCACGGTGGTCGTCACGGCCGAGTCGAGCATGACGGTGGAAACCCGCCAACTTTCCCACTGGGCGAGCGCCATGCCCAGGCAGATGAGCATACCGGCGAAAAGTGTGTGATGAAACAGCCTGCCCGCATCGCGCTTTAGCAAAAAGCCCAAAGCAAACAGAACGAGGCCCGCGAGAAACGCCTGCGGGGGCGGATCGACTTGCGCCTCGAACCAGATAATCGCACCCAAACCCATATAGATCGGCGCGAAAAGAACAGCACGGCCATGGGCTGCCTCCTCCGCAATCAAGCCGAGGACAGCGGTTCTAAGGCGCTTCGGAACACGCAGGAAACGCGACGTCAGCGGCGCCTGATCCTGTGTTCGCTCCCATTGTCGCGCTTTGGCGCGAAGGGTAATTGCGGCGGAAATGGTACGAGGTTGCGGGGACGCGGTAACGTCCCTGCTCTCTTCCTGCTGGTCGGATGCCTCCAAATTAGGCACTCGCTGACTGCCCCCGCGCCAAATTACAGCTTCTGCGCGATTTGTGCCGTCACCACACAGTGAATTCAACTGAAATCGGCGGGAACAAAGCTCAATTGGACCGGTTTCCCGGCGTAGCATACGAAAGGACGCTTCTGCAGTGCCCAAAAGTTGATACTGCATTGCACAATTCGGCGTTAGGATAACTTGGCATTAGGCTCTGGATCATATAGCTAGTCGGTAGTCGCTTAACCTTTTGGCGCTTTTTATGGCGTCAATCCCGCCAAATCTTGGAGGATCAGCATGACGGAACAAAGCGCGAAACTAACTTGGGGTGAAAAGACGGTGGACCTGCCGGTCAAGACCGGAACCATCGGCCCGAGTGTCATTGATATTGGTGCCCTTTACAAGAACACCTCTACTTTCACTTACGATCCTGGTTTCACCTCCACCGCATCGTGCGAGTCGAGCATCACCTATATCGATGGCGACGAAGGCGTTCTGCTGCACCGCGGCTATCCGATCGATCAGCTGGCCGAACACGGCGATTTCCTCGAAGTTTGCTACCTCCTTCTCTACGGCGAACTGCCGACGGCAGCGCAGAAGAAGGACTTCGACTATCGCGTGACCCACCACACGATGGTGCATGAGCAGATGTCGCGCTTCTTCACCGGCTTCCGCCGCGACGCGCATCCGATGGCCGTCATGTGCGGCTGTGTCGGCGCGCTCTCCGCCTTCTATCACGACTCGACCGACATCACCGATCCGCACCAGCGCATGGTCGCAAGCCTGCGCATGATCGCCAAGATGCCGACGCTGGCCGCCATGGCCTATAAGTACCATATCGGCCAGCCCTTCGTTTATCCGAAGAACGACCTCGACTATGCGTCGAACTTCCTGCGCATGTGCTTTGCGGTTCCGTGCGAAGAATATGTCGTCAATCCGGTGCTTGCGCGCGCCATGGACCGCATCTTCATCCTGCATGCCGATCACGAGCAGAATGCTTCCACGTCGACGGTTCGCCTGGCTGGCTCTTCCGGTGCCAATCCGTTTGCCTGTATCGCAGCAGGCATCGCCTGCCTCTGGGGACCGGCTCACGGCGGCGCCAACGAAGCGGCCCTGAACATGCTGAACGAAATCGGCACGGTCGACCGCATTCCGGAATTCATCGCCCGCGCCAAGGACAAGAACGACCCGTTCCGCCTGATGGGCTTTGGCCACCGCGTCTACAAGAACTACGACCCGCGCGCCAAGATCATGCAGAAGACAGCGCACGAAGTTCTCGGCGAGCTCGGCATCAAGGACGATCCGTTGCTCGATATCGCGATCGAGCTGGAACGCATCGCTCTGACCGATGAATATTTCATCGAGAAGAAGCTGTACCCGAACGTCGATTTCTATTCCGGCATCACGCTGAAGGCTCTCGGCTTCCCCACGACCATGTTCACCGTTCTCTTTGCTCTTGCCCGCACAGTCGGCTGGATCGCTCAGTGGAACGAAATGATCGAGGATCCGCATCAGCGCATCGGCCGCCCGCGCCAGCTCTACACCGGTGCTCCGCTGCGCGAATATGTGCCTGTTTCCAAGCGCTAAGCTTCGGTATTGAAAGTCATGACCTCCACCAGAGGTGGAGGTTTGAAACGCTGCGCTTGAACCGCTAGAAGCGGTATTGTTAGCGCTTAGTAGCTACGATTGAAGAGGTCGGCAAAGTCGGAAGCTTTGTCGGCCTTTTCCTGATGACGGATATATTGTCTGACGACCTGCTCATTGTAGCCCGTCGTCGATACGAAATACCCGCGCGCCCAAAAGTGATAACCTTTGTAGCGGCGCTTGCGCGCATATTTGTTCGCTACGTAAAGGGCCGTCTTACCCTTCAAGAAGCCGACAATATGCGAAACCGAGTATTTCGGCGGGATCGATATCAACATATGCACATGGTCGGGCATCAGATGACCCTCCTCGATCTGGCAGCCTTTCTGCTGTGCCAGCCGACGTAAGAGTTCTCCCAACTCACGCCGCACGTCCCCGTAGAGTCTCTTCGTGCGGTATTTGCTGCCAAAAACAACGTGATACTTGCAGTCCCACGTCGCATGCGAGAGCGTTTGCTCATCCATATAACCTCCTTGTTCGAAGTCTGGGCCACGCCAGCGGTTCAAGCAGGAGGTCTCTTAACTACCGTGTAGAACTCGTCCAGTCCTCCACCGTAGGTGGAGGTTTATTTATGGATATAACAAAAAGACCGGTCAGAGATGACCGGTTTTTTTATGGGCTAGAACATCCAGAACAATCTGCGCCGCCTTATCGCCGGGCGGCTCCTGGGTCTGCATTCGCTCCCAAACGAGATTGTAACCGGCAAGCATCGCCGCACGCTCCGGCGTCTCGCTCGCCAGCCGCTCCATATAGCGGGCCAGCATGCCCGGTCGCAGAACATCATTGATGAGCTCCGGCAGTACAGCATAGTCGGCGATGAGGTTCGGCAAGGCGGCCGTCCAGATCTTGATCCGCGACAGCACGAATTTCGCCAGCCATTCGGTCTTATAGGTCGAAACCACCGGAACCCCGGCTAGGCCCAGCTCCAGGATCACGGTTCCGGAGGCGGCCATGGCAGCATCGGCCTCAGCAAAGGCGCTCCACTTGGCATCCTGCCCGACAAATATATCCGGCTTGACCTGCCAATTTTCCGTCAGCGAGCGAACCAGCGCCTCCTGTTTCGGCACTGTCGGCAGCAGAAAACGAAGATTGTTATTTCTCCGGCTAAGTTCTTCGATAGCCTGCTCAAAAACCGGGAGTAGCTGCCGAATCTCCGATGCACGCGATCCGGGCAGAAGCAAGATCGTCTTTTGTGCATCTGGGCCTGCCAGACCGCGCAAGGCGCGCTGACGGCGAGTGTCCAGCAGATTAGCATCGACCGTCAGGCGGTGGCCGACATAGGTGGTTGCTGGGCCGCCCAGGCGCTCCATGGCAGCAGGCTCGAACGGCAATACGGCCAACACATGGTCGACGTAAGCGAGCATCTTCTGCGCGCGATATTCCTTCCACGCCCAAACGCTGGGGCAGACGTAATCGATGATTGGCAGGTCGGGCAGCGCCTTGCGCACACGCTTGGCAACGCGATGGGTGAAATCGGGGCTATCGATGATCAGAAGCACATCGGGCTTTGCGACAATGATCGCATCTGCCGTCTGCCGGATGCGGGCCAGTAGCTTTGGCAGCCGCTTGATGACCTGAATGAAGCCCATGATCGAGAGCTCGGAGTAATCGAAGAGCGAGCGCAGACCTTGTGCCTCCAACGCCTCGCCACCGACGCCCACCAGCTCGATCGCACCACCGTGACTCCGCTTCAAGGCTGCGATGAGATCGCCGCCCAAGAGATCGCCGGAGACTTCTCCGGCAACGACGGCAAGCTTCAAAGGCGCCGCGCTCACATGAAGCCCTCGGCGCTCAGGCCACGGTCGATGCCGCAGACGAAAATGCCGGCCTCGTCGGCAGCGGCAATTACCGCTTGCCGGTCGAGGATCAGCGCTCTGCCGGCTTCGACGGCGACGCCGGCCAGTCCAGCCTTCTTGGCGTTCGATACCGTAGACACGCCGATCGACGGTAGATCAGCGCGGATATCCTGCTGCGGCTTGCAGAGTTTGACGAGAACGCCACGGCGGCGCGTCGAGATGCGTCCGGCCGCACGCAGTTCGGCAACTCGCTCGATCATCTTGTCAGTACCCTCGGCGCCCTCAAGCGCGACAACGCGGCCGCCGACGCTGACGGCACCCTGTCCGACATCCAAAAGCCCCAGCGCATCGGCGGCCCTTGCGCCCTGGGCAATATCGCGCAGATCCTCTTTCGCCGGCGAGATTTTTCCAAGCGGCCCCGTCGCCGCCAAAAGATCCGGCGCAATTTCATGCGCACCCACGACGCGAACGCCACCGGCCTCGATCAGACGTATGACCATCTGCAGAACGGCGTTGTCCCCTCCCGAAAGAAGAGTGCGGATGGTGGAGGGTAATTCCTTGATGACACGCCAAGTCGGATGCACCTGACGCCACGAAGGACGTCGTGCAACACCGCCCGACATGACAACACGATCGACACCGTGTCGGCGGAACATTGCCTCGAGACCGGCAAAATTGCCGACGCCAAGATTGGCATGATCGAAGGCAGACCAGTCGCGGTCCGCTTCGTCAGTCAAAGCAATAATGACAGGATTCTCTCCGGCTTGGCGGGCGGCATCGGCGACGTAAACCGGCAAAAGCCCACTGCCGGCGATGATCGCCAGTCTGCCCTTGCCGTTTTCGCTGGCCGAAACCACCCTCAGCTCTTGCCGCGATTCGGCGATGAAAGCGCGCGGTCGCTTTCGGCAGCAATGAAATCGAGAATTTCCATCACTTCCTTGCAATCGGCATATTCCTCGCGGATAGCCGCTGCATTGTCGCGAATGGATCCTTCACCTTCGAAGATGCTCTTGTAGGCGCGGCGAACGCGGTGAATGACGGCGCGATCTATCCCCGCGCGGCTCATCCCGACGACATTCAATCCTGATAACACGCCGGGATTGCCGTTCAACATGCCGTAAGGGATAACATCGTAGCTGGCTGCCGTAAGCCCTCCAATGAAGGCCTGCCTGCCGATACGGGTGAACTGGTGCACAGCGCAGCCGCCGCCAAGAATAGCGCGGTCCTCAATGGTCACATGCCCGGCCAGCATGACGTTATTCGACATGATGACATTGTTGCCGACGCGGCAATCATGTGCGACGTGCGAATTGGCGAGGAAGAGATTGTTGTTGCCGACGATCGTTCTGCCGCCGTAATCGGCCGTGCCGGTGTTGATCGTGACGCCCTCGCGGATCGTGCAATTCTCGCCGACATCAAGCGTCGTCTCTTCGCCGTGATGGTGAACGCTCTGCGGATCACCGCCGACGACAGCCATCGGAAAGATCTTCGTTCCCTTCCCGATCGTCGTGCGGCCGGTCACGACTGCATTATTGAGCAACTGAATATCGTCGTGCAGAACAACCTTGGGACCGACGTAGCAGAGCGGGCCAACAACAACATTCTCGCCGACGACTGCGCCGTCCTCGACAACCGCCAGCTTATGAATGCGGGCGCTCTTTGCGATGCTGCTCATGCCTGTTCCTGATCCTTCCGTACGATCATCGCGCCGATATCAGCCTCGGCCACCAGAGAACCGTCAACCTTGGCATCGCAATGGAACTTCCAGATCGTGCCACGCTGCTTCTGCTTGACGACGTGGAACTCGACGCGGTCGCCCGGAACGACCGGCCTGCGGAAGCGGGCGTTGTCGATCGTCATGAAGTAGACGAGGTTGCCGCCGATGCCATCCTTGCGGGCGCAGATCGCACCCGCAGTCTGCGCCATACCCTCGATGAGCAACACGCCCGGCATGATCGGCGATTCCGGAAAATGTCCGGTGAATTGCGGCTCGTTCGCCGTCACATTCTTGATGCCGATCGCGGAGTTATCGCTATCGATCTCAATGATCTTGTCGACCATCAAGAAGGGATAGCGATGCGGCAAAAGCTTCATAATTTCCAGAACGTCAGCCGATGATAACGACGCCTTGGCTTCCTCAGTCATGCTCCGCACTCCCGTCTTTCTTGTCTCTGGCTCCTGACCGCTTTGCGATCTCCGCCGATTCCCTTAGAAAATCCCATAGCGGCCGCGCCGGGAGGCCCGCATAGCGCTCGCCCGCCGGGATGCTGTTCATCACACCGCTCTTGGCGCCGATCTGCGCGCCGTCGCCGATGTGGATATGTCCGTTGAGGCCAGCCTGCCCGCCGATCTGCACGCCATCGCCGATCACCGTACTTCCGGCAATACCGACCTGGCTGACGATAGCACAGTGACGACCGATGCGGACGTTATGTCCGATCTGGACCTGATTGTCGATCTTCGTGCCTTCGCCGATCACGGTATCATCCATGGTGCCGCGATCGATCGTGGTATTGGCGCCGATCTCGACATTATCCTGGATAATGACGCGGCCGATCTGCACGATCTTAACCATGCCACGCGGTCCCGGCGCATAGCCAAAACCGTCCTGACCGATGCGCGTGCCATTGTGGATGATGACGCCGTTACCGAGATAGGCGCAGAGCACGCTCGCGCCGCCGCCGATGCTGCAATTGCGCCCGATTTTGACACCCGGCCCGATGAGGGCGTTAGGGCCGATATAGGTCCCCTCGCCGATCTCTGCACCCGGGCCAATAATTGCACCCGGCTCGATGCCGACATTGGCCTCCAGCTTAGCGGTCGCATCGATCGTCGCGGCGGGCGAAATCGTCGCCGGATTCGCGGTAAACGTAACGGGCCGCATGGCTTGCGGATGCAGCAATGCACCGGCAATGGCAAAATCCGTATGCGGCTTCTTCGACAGAAGTACCGGGATGTGATCGGGGACGAAAGATTTCAACGCCGGAAGGCAAATGATCGCCGAAGCCTTGCAGGTCTCCAGCTCAGCACGATTCTTTCGGGAAAGGATATAACAAATATCACCTTCGCCTGCCCGATAGACGGGAGCGATAGATCTGATGACGACCTCCGAAGAGGTTGCATCAGCCAGTTCCGCCCCAAGATGCTCAGCCAGCTGTTTCAAGCTGACGCCACCATGGGGCGGGAAAAAACCAGTATGTTCCATAAGCACCAGCTCCAGAACGGTGTTCAAGCCCGCAGTTCTGGACTGCCGATATCAGAACTGGTTGGCGATGCCAAACCGGAAATTCTCAGTCTTGTCGTAATCTTCCTTCAAGACCGGCACCGCATAGTCAACGCGGATGACACCGAACGGCGACGACCAGATCAGACCGGCACCGAGCGATGCGCGGATCGAGTTGTCATTGTGAAGCGTATCGCCGAAGAGATTCGCCTTGTTGCCGTAGAGCGTGCCTGCGTCGGCGAAGGCTGCGATACGCAGACCGATATCCTGAGGAACACCCGGCATTGGCATGCTCGCTTCAGCCGAAGCTGTGAAGTAAGTCGTGCCACCAAGCGGATCGCCATGCGACGAACGCGGACCGATACCGGCATTCTCGAAGCCGCGGATTTCACGGCCGCCGAGCGTGAACTGATCGAAGACGTTCAGCTTGCCATTCGTCGGCATCACGTAGCCGGCACCCACCGTCAGCGAGCCGATGATATCGGCTTCGTCGCTGATCATCTGGTAGTAACGAGCCTTACCGCTCAGCTTGTAGAAGTCGGAGTCGCCGCCGAGACCCGCAAATTCATGCGTGAACTTGGCGATGATGCCCTCACGCGGAAGGTTCTGATCATCAAGCGTATTGTAGGTGAAGGTCTGCGAAACCGTCGACTGCACCCACGGGCCATTCTCGACGAGGTTGAGATACGGAGCCGAAAGATTGTTCTGCCAATCGTTCGTGCCGTCGTAGGTCAGGCGCTTGTAGTTGTAGCGCAGGGTCGTTGCCAGGTTCTCGGTGATCGGCGCGGTGACGCGCAGCGAGAAGCCTTCTTCCGAATAATCGTAGTAATCGTCGCTCGACGTCTGGTTCTTGAAGATATCGAAACCGGCAGCCAGACGATAACCGAGGAAATAAGGCTCGGTGAACGAGATGTTGTAGGTACGATTGCCTTCCGTGCCGGCACCTGCGGCGAGACGGATGTACTGACCGCGACCGAGGAAGTTCTTTTCTTCGACCGAGGCTTCGAGAAGCAGGCCGCCATTGTTGCCGACAGCGTAACCGGCGCCGATACCGAAGGAGCCGGTCGGCTGATCTTCGACATTGACGATAACGACCACGCGGTCCGGAGCGCTGCCCTGAGCCGTCGAGATATCGACCTTGGTAAAGTAGCCGAGCGCATCAAGACGACGCTTGGCGCGCGTGATCATTTCCTGGTTGAAAGCATCGCCTTCGTTCAGGTCGAACTCGCGGCGGATGACGTAATCGCGCGTGCGGGTATTGCCGCGGATTTCGATACGCTCGACATAGGCGCGCTCGCCCTGGTCGACGAGATATTCGATGCCGATGGTATGACCAGACAGATCACGGTTGCCGCGCGGAGTAATGCGGGCGAACGGATAGCCGGCAGCCGCGACGCGCTTGGAAATGTTCTCGATCGAAGTCTGAATATCCTTGGCGCTGTAGACATCGCCCTTGTGGGTGATGACAAGGCCCTTCAACTCGTCGGCATTTATGCCCTCGACGGTCGAGACGACGTTGATGTCGGCGTAGGTGTAGCGCGGACCTTCATCGACGTTGAAGTTCAGCGTGTATTCGTTGTTCTGCTCATTCAGCGTCGCATCGGCACTGACGACGCGGAAGTCGGCATAACCGTGATTGTAGTAGAACTGACGCAGCTGATCCTGATCGCCCTGCAGGCGCTCGGGGCTGTAGACGTCCTTACGCGTCAGGAACGATAGGAAGTTGCTCTTCTTCGTGCCGATGACCGAAGCAAGGCGACCGCTGCCATAGGCCTGGTTGCCCGAGAAATTGATCTTGTCGATCTTGGTACGCTCGCCTTCGTTGATGACGAAGGCCACGTTCAGACGGCCCGGCGCGACCTCGGCGGTCTGCGTCGTCACCTGCACATCGTTACGACCGATGGATGCATAGGCATCCTTGATGGTCTTGACGTCAGCCTGAACGGTCGCCTCGTTATACGGGCCTGCAGCGTGCGTCTGCACGACGCCCTGAAGCTTGTCGTCCTTGATCTTGCGGTTGCCGTTGAAGACCACAGCGTTGATGAGCTTGTTTTCGCTGACCGATACGACCAGCGTGCTACCCGAAACGGTAATGTGGACATCGGAGAAATATCCGGTGGCATAGAGCTGCTTCACCGAAGCATCAATGTCACTGGCGGAGAAGCTCTTGCCGGGCTTGATCGTGATATTATCCCGGACGGCCGTCTCGCCGACGCGCCCAGCACCGCGAACGTCGACCCGCTGAATAACAGCTGCTTCAGCGACAGAAGCAGAGGCAAGGGTGATCACACCAGCGCCCGACGCAACAACACCTGCAGACAGCGCTACCGCCGACACTGCGTTCAAAAATTTTGAACCAGCCTTCATTTCACTTCTTACCTTTTTTCAATCGTCCCCAGCCTCGAGCGAACCCGATTCCGGCCACGTGTGTCGTTTTACCCGCTTTTGACATACAAGCAAGGGAGCACGTTAATTTCTGTTTACTTCATTTCAAAGCGTGGCCCATTCGCCACTACGGCTTTGAAACATCGTAAATAAATCGTAATTTTCCTCTCGTCGCCCCACTAGCCTATTCTGGAACTAATATCGTTCCAGGTCGCAAACACCATGAGCGAGAGCACCATCGCAAATCCAATCCGGAAAGCGATATCCTGCGCCCGTGCACCCAGAGGTTTTCCCCTTACAGCTTCAATCGCATAGAACATCAGATGGCCGCCATCAAGTACCGGGACCGGCATCAAATTTAATAACCCTATTGAAACAGAAAGTATGGCGGCGAATTGGAGCACCGCAGCAAAACCCAGGGTTGCCATCTGCCCCGAAAGTTGCGCAACCCGAATAGGTCCTCCGAGCTGATCGGCCTTCATGTATCCGCCGATGACGTTGCCGAGATATTCAAAGGTGCCGGAAACGATGCTGCCGGTCTGTTTCACCCCTTCGGAAAGCGCCCGCAGCGGCCCATAAGCCTCGTAACGCAGCCTGATCGGCTTCTGTCCGTCGCCGATCCCGATCGTGGCAATCTCCGTCCGAGCGCCGAAGACATCGGTCTCCTCCGACTTTTTCGGCGTCACGGCCACTTCGCGTGTCTGGCCCTTGCGTTCCACCGAGAGCGTGATGGGTTTGTCGGCATGAGCTGCAGCATAACGCTGGACCTCGCCGATGGAGCCGATTGCTCGTCCATCCACAGAAAGAATGCGGTCACCGAGCTCCAAACCTGCCGCCTGGGCCGGGCTGTCAGCACCGATCGACGCAATCAGCGGATCGATCGGCGCGATGCCGATGCTGCCGACATCCTTCTTGTCGCCGGATGCATCCGTATCCGGCAATGTTTCGGGCGTCATCGTGAAATCGCGGATCACGCCATTACGCTGAACGGTCAGCACGATGCTCTTGCCAGGGTGCTCGGCGATGTAGCGGCCGATATCGTAATAGGTGGCAGCATTATTGCCATCAACGGCAATCAGGCGATCTCCCGCCTGCACGCCGGCCTTTGCCGCCGGTCCGGCCGGTTCCACCGCAGTGACGACCGGATCGACCAGCGCAATTCCGATGCGACCCATTTCCATCTTGTTGCCGAACTGATCCGTGTCCTCCACCAGCTTCGGCACGATTCGGAAATCGAGATTCTGACCGTCGCGGTCGACGGTCAGTACGATAGTACGGCCCGGGCGCAGGCCGACATAACGCTGCACTTCATCGAAAGTCGTCACTTTGTTGCCATCGACAGCGATCAGGCGGTCGCCTGGTTCGATGCCAGCCTCCGCGGCCGCGCCGTCACGCGTCACCATGGCAACGACAGGATCGGCGACCGTGCGGCCATAAACGCTAAAAAGAACGGCAAAGATCACAATTGCGAGCAGGAAATTGGCAATCGGGCCTGCTGCCACGGTTGCAGCCCGCTTCCAGAGCTTGGCGCCGGCGAAGGATTGGGCGCGCTCCTCCTCCGTCATCGCCGAGAGCTGATCCACATCGGTCTTGCTGGAGGCATCCTCATCACCGAAGAATCGCACATAACCGCCGAGCGGAATGAGGGAAAGCTTCCAACGGGTGCCGTGCCTGTCGGTAAATCCGGCAATCTCCGGCCCGAAGCCGATCGAAAAAGCCATGATGCGGATGCCAGACCAGCGTCCCACCAGATAGTGGCCCATTTCGTGCACGAAAACGAGCAGCGACAGCACAAAAACAAACGTAATGACGTTGTTCGTCAAGAAACCGATGAAGCCAGCCGCGCTACCCATGCAACGATCCTGTTCGTGTTAGAGTGGTTCAAGCTTTCACGGAAGCTCCGAACTACTCCATCTTTCTGTTTTCTCGCAACTCCAGACGGAAAACCGCTGCGCGATTTTCCTGGAATTGCTCTGGTATCAGACCCCGAGCAGAACGCCGCCCAATGAAAAGGTCTCGCCGCCCATTGTCAGCGATATTACGATAGCCAACAAAAACGCTGCAAAACAAGCAAAAATTAGTCCATCGACCCGATCCATGACGCCGCCATGTCCGGGAATCAGATGGCTGGAGTCTTTCACGCCAAACTTGCGCTTGATGAATGACTCGAATAGGTCGCCGATCTGGCTACAGACCGAAAGCACCAGGGCAAGGACGGGAATCCACAGGTCTTCAGCTGAAAAGAAGCTCCAGACGACAGCGGCTCCCGCAACGACGGCTGCGACGGCGCCGCCGATTGCGCCCGACCATGTTTTACCCGGCGATATGCGTGGCGCCAGCTTCGGGCCGCCGATAGCGCGGCCGACGAAATAGGCAAAGATATCGGTCGCCCATACCACGGCAAAGATGAACAGCATCAGCACGAAGCCGCGAAAATCGTCATCGCGAATCTCGGCAAGGGCAATCGCCGTCAGTCCGGAATAGAATATGCCGCCCGGCAGCCACCAGCTCTTGCCGCGCGCGGCGACCATGATCGCCGTGACAGCGACGAAGGCAGCAAGAACCTCTATAGAATAGACGGATTCACTCAACGCGGTCGCACCGGCGATCAATACGAGCCCAAGCCAGCCGAGCGCGTTTCCCTGAGGATCGCGGCCATGCAGATCCGATATCGTCGACCATTCATAATAGACGAGCAGCCCGATCACGGCGGCCAGCAGGCGAAAGCCTGTGCCGCCATACCAGGTAGCTGCAAGAACGACGACGGCGAGAATAATGCCAGAGATAATGCGCAGCCTGAGTTCGCGGCTCATCAGGACCCCACGGCCGCCGCTTGCTTGGCGGAAAGGCCGCCAAAACGCCGGTCGCGCGCAGCATATTTCTCCAGCGCCGAGAAGAAGAGCTCGCGGCTGAAATCGGGCCAATAGTCCGGCACGAACATGAATTCCGAATAAGCGGCTTGCCAGAGCAGGAAATTCGAGAGCCGCTCCTCGCCGCTCGTGCGGATTATGAGATCCGGATCGGGAATACCGGCCGTGTCGAGACGGGCATCGACCAGGTCCGCAGTGATGTCCTGCGGGCGCAGCCTTCCGGCTTCGACATCCCTGGCAAGACTTACGAAGGCACGCGTGATTTCGTCGCGCGAGCCATAGTTGAAGGCAATGACCAGCGTCAGGGCCGTATTGTTCCTGGTGGTCTCCTCCGCCTCGAGCAGCAGGGGCAGGATATCGCCACGCAGACCGGTACGATCGCCGATGACGCGGATACGTACGTTCTGGCGATGAAGTTCGGCAAGGTCTCGACGGATGAAGGCCTTGAGAAGTCCGAGGAGATCGCTCACCTCCGCCTCGGGCCTGCGCCAATTCTCCGAAGAGAAGGCAAACAGCGTGAGATATTTTATGCCGATGTCGCCCGCCGCCCGCACCGTCTCCCGAACCGCCTCCACGCCCTTGCGATGACCCATGGTGCGCGGCAGGCCGCGCGCATTGGCCCAGCGACCGTTGCCATCCATAATAATGGCAACGTGTTCAGGTACGGCAGACAACGTAGGAGCTGACATATGGGTCCGGTTTCGTTCAGCGGAAAGATGCTATGGTCTGGTAATCTAGGGCGCGGTCGCGGCTTTCAATATTGCGAAAAGCTCGACACTCCCCAGCGTACGATCAGACGTGCATGATTTCCTTTTCCTTGTCCGCTAGCAAGCGGTCGATTTCCGAAATCGTCTCATCCGTCATTTTCTGCACACGTTCGGAGAGCGAGCGGCTCTCGTCCTGACCGATTACGCCGTCTTTTTCGGCCTTTTTGAGGCCATCCATGCCATCGCGACGCACGTGGCGAATCGCTACCTTCGCCTTTTCGGCATATTCGTGGGCGACCTTCACCAGCGAACGCCGCCGCTCTTCGTTGAGTTCCGGCAACGGGATGCGCAGGTTCTGGCCATCGACGATCGGATTGAGGCCGAGATTGGATTCGCGGATGGCTCGCTCGGCGGCGCTGACCATCGACTTGTCCCATACCGACACGGTCAGCATGCGCGGCTCCGGCACGGTGATGTTGGCCACCTGGTTCAGCGGCATGCGCGAGCCATAAGCTTCGATCGTCACGGGATCGAGAATGTTGGCGGATGCACGCCCGGTGCGCAGTGAGGCGATATCGCTCTTGAATGCCGCAATGGCGCCATCCATACGGCGCTTCAGTTCCTTGAGATCGCTGGCTTCACTCATGTCTATGCTCCCCTGTAATGAGGCGACACCGGGGCTGACCCGACGTCACGGGAATATCAATTGTCTGATACGATGGTCTTGCGGCCGCCGCCGGTCAAGATTTCCGCGAAACCGCCCTTCTCGTGAATGGAGAAGACGACGATCGGAATGGAATTTTCGCGTGCAAGCGCAACGGCTGCGACATCCATGACCGCCAGCCCCTTCTCGAGCACCTGACTATGGGTCAGTTGCTCGAAGCGCTCGGCATCGGGGAACTTCTTCGGATCGGCGGAATAGATGCCATCGACCTGGGTTCCCTTGAAGATCGCTTGGGCGCCCATTTCGGCGGCACGCAGCGCGGCGGCAGAATCGGTTGTGAAGAAGGGATTGCCGGTACCGCCGGCAAAGATCACCACGCGGCCGAGCGAGAGGTGGTAAAGCGTGGCGCGCTGCGAGAAGCTCTCGCAGATTTCCGGCATGGAGATGGCCGAGAGCACGACGGTATCGATATCAAGCTTGCGCAGCGAGGTCGCCAGGGCCAATGCATTGATGACCGTGCCAAGCATGCCCATGTGGTCGCCGGTCACGCGGTCCCCACCCTTGGAAGCCACGGCTACCCCCCGGAAGATGTTGCCGCCACCGACGACGACACCGACCTCGACACCCATTTCGCGCGCCTGCGCAATGTCGCCGGCAATCCGGTCCGCGACGGTGACATCGATACCGAAACCCTGGCTGCCCATCAGAGCTTCACCAGAGGCCTTGAGCAACACGCGCTTGTAGATCGGCTGGGACATCGTAGCTCCTTGAAGTGATCACCGGGGAATGATTGTGAAAGCCGGATACACGAAGGGCACCGCGTTGTCACGCGATGCCCATACGTTTTCCCTGATATGGTTTCACCAAACCGGGATATGTCTCTTTTCGATCGGGCTTTTCCGCACGTCTTCAAACTGCGGAAAAGCCCTATCGTTTTGTTTCCTTACGCATTCCGAACGGAAAACCGCTACGCACTTTTCCTGGGAATGCTCAGATCAGCCCTTGGCGACAGCAGCAACTTCTGCAGCGAAGTCGCTTTCTTCCTTCTCGACGCCTTCGCCGAGCAGCAGACGGGCCATGCCGGTGATTTCGATCGTGGCGCCGGCGGTCTTTTCAGCTTCCTTGAGGGCAGCACCGACCGTCAGGTCCGGATTGATGACGAAAGCCTGCGAGAGAAGAGCGACTTCCTCGAAGAACTTACGCATGCGGCCCTCGACCATCTTTTCGATGATGGCTTCCGGCTTGCCGGATTCGCGGGACTGTTCGATGAAGACGTTGCGTTCGCGCTCGGCGACGGCGGCGTCGACTTCTTCGGCACGAATAGCCAGCGGGTTGGTAGCAGCAATGTGCATGGCAATCTGACGGCCGATCGACGTCAGAACGGCCTTGTCACCGACCGACTTCAGGGCGACGAGAACGCCGAGCTTGCCGATACCGTCACCGGCAGCGTTGTGGATGTAGGTCGCCACGACGCCGTGCTCGACTTCCAGCTTGGCGGCACGACGCAGCGTCATGTTCTCGCCGATGGTTGCGATCGCGTCCTTGATGGCGTCGGCGACCGGCTTGCCGGATGCGGGATAGGTCGCAGCCGAAATAGCTTCAACCGTGCCGTCGGTGGACAGCGCAACTTCGGCGATACCGCGAGCGAGGTCCTGGAAGGCATCGTTGCGGGCAACGAAGTCGGTTTCGGAGTTGAGTTCGACGACAACGGCCTTGTGACCGGCGCCGGCGATGGCGATCAGGCCTTCAGCGGCGGTGCGGCCGGACTTCTTGTCGGCCTTGGAGATGCCCTTGGCGCGCAGCCAGTCGATCGCGGCTTCGATATCGCCGTTCGTCTCGGTCAGCGCCTTCTTGCAGTCCATCATGCCTGCGCCAGACTTTTCGCGCAGTTCTTTCACCAGTGCAGCCGTAATCTCGGTCATAAGCTTCCTCTTGTCGGTTCATACGGTGCGGCGAAGGGCGTCAAGCCGAAGCGGCACCGATTTGAGGGACGAAATGTACCCGTAAGTATGACAGCGTTATGAAGCAGCGTCATACTGTGGAATTCTTGATTGGAACATGCCTGGATTTTCCGTCCAGGCGAGCAGTTACCAAAAACGCGATAAGGCCGCCCGAACTTGTTAAGTCGCAAACGGCCTTATCCCGGATGTCATTGCGCTTGGGCGGACGGTTTATTGTCCGCCTCTTGGCGCGATCAGGCTTCGGTGCCGTCCGCCAGGGTCGGCTCGACCGGAGCTTCTACGGAAGCGCCGAGGTCACGGCCCGATGCGCTCTGCTGGCGAGCGATACCGTCGATGGCAGCGCGCGAGATCAGGTCGCAGTAAAGAGCGATGGCGCGCGAGGCGTCGTCGTTGCCCGGAATCGGATAGTCGATCAGGTCCGGATCGCAGTTCGAGTCGATGATGGCGACGACCGGGATGCCGAGGCGCTTGGCTTCGTCGATCGCGATCTTTTCCTTGTTGGTGTCGATGATGAACATCAGGTCCGGCGTGCCGCCCATGTCCTTGATACCGCCGAGGGCCTTGTCGAGCTTTTCGCGCTCGCGCTCAAGGTTCAGACGCTCCTTCTTGGTGAAGCCCTGGGCTTCGCCGGAGAGGATTTCGTCGAGCTTGCGCAGACGCTGGATCGAGTTGGAGATCGTCTTCCAGTTGGTCATCATGCCGCCGAGCCAGCGGGCGTTGACGTAGTACTGAGCCGAACGCTTTGCGCTGTCAGCGATCAGTTCGGACGCCTGACGCTTGGTGCCGACGAACAGAACGCGGCCGCCACGGGCAACGGTGTCGCTGACAACCTGCAGAGCGCGGCTC